>NZ_JAVKPV010000086.1:0-520 GCF_040981075.1 Kocuria sp. CPCC 205263
GACAGTGATCACGGAAGAAGACCTTTCGGCAGGCGGTGCGGGGAACAGGGCGCCCGGGCGGGCAACCGCACCATCCTACCCGCGCGGCCCGCTCCCGCCCAGGACGGGGATCACACCGCCGGCCGGCGGGGCCGCCGCGGGGACCGCGTCAGCCGGCGGCGGGGCGGGCGTGCTCCGGGGGCATGTCGTCGGCGAGGCCCGGGGAGGCGTCGGGAAGGGTCCGGGCGTTGTAGTCGACGACCTGCCAGCCGCGCTGCGGATGCTCCTCCAGCACGGTCCAGGCGCAGTTGGCCATGCCGGCGAACATCTCCCGCAGCCGCGGGGGCGCGTCGAAGAACGCCGGCACCCCGCTGCGCAGGGCCGCCCCGTGGCCGACCAGCACGCCGGTGGCGCCCTCGTCGAGGGCTTCCGCGGCGTCGCGCAGCACGGCGACCATCCGCTCGTCGACCTCCGAGGGCAGCTCGGCGCCCGGGACCCGGTAGTCCTCCTCGGTGAAGAACTTCTCGTAGACCTCCGGATG
>NZ_JAVKPV010000008.1:0-155867 GCF_040981075.1 Kocuria sp. CPCC 205263
CCACCGAGCCCACTCCGCCCTCGGAGGCCGGCCACCGGTCACCCGACTGACCAACCTCCCTGGACATCACAGCTAGCCGGGAACGACGGCGGTCCCGCCGCCGGGGCCCGGGCGGACGCCCAGGCACCGCCGGTCGCGGTGACAGCTCCGGCACAGCCTGCCGTGCCAGGCTCGGCCCCGGAGCACGCCCGAGACCACCCAGGGAGAACCGATGACGCAGACGACCATCCGGACCATGACGCGCACCGTGACCGCCGTGCTCACCGCGGCACTGGTCGCCCTGGCGGTGGTGCTGCAGCAGCCGGAGCCCATCACCGCGGCACTGCTCGTCGTCGTCCTCGGCGCCGGGTGGGACCTGCGCCTGACCCGGGAACTGGCCCGGGTGCGGGTCCGCCGCTGACCCCACCGTCCCAGACCCCACCGCCCTGAGCAGGCCGGCCGCCCGAGCAGTGAGGAGTTCCCATGACCGAGATCTGGCCCGTGGTCCACGCCGAGCGCCGGGCGCTGATCCGGGACCTGGAGGACCTCCCGGCGCAGCGGTGGGCAACCCCCTCGCTGTGCCCGGGCTGGGATGTCCACGACGTCCTGGCCCACCTCGTCGACGACGCGCGGACCACGCGCCTGGGCTTCCTCCGCCGCCTCGCGGCCGCCCGCTTCGACTTCGACCGCTGCAACGCCCGCGGGGTCGCGCGGGAGCGCCGAGCGGACCCGCGGGACACGCTGGCCGCCTTTCGTGCGGTGAGCGGCCGCACCACGAGCGCGCCGGCGGCGCCCGCCACCCGGCTGGTGGAGGCGTTCGTGCACGGGGAGGACATCCGGCGCCCGCTCTCGCTCATCCGGGACCGTCCGGCCGGACCGGTCGCCGAGGCCCTGCGCTACCAGCTGCGGACCAGCACGAAGCTCGGCGGCGGGAAGGAGCGGGCGGCGGGCCTGCGGCTCGTGGCCACCGACGCCGACCTCGACACCGGAATCGGCCCGGAGGTGCGCGGCGGCGTCCTCGCGCTGCTGCTGGCGGTGTCCGGGCGCCCGGTCGGCCCGGAGGAGCTCACCGGCCCCGGAGCGGCGGCACTCGCGCGCTGAGCGCCGATGCCACCGGCGCTCAGCGGACGAGGGTGAAGAGGATGCCGCTGATGGCCACGAGCCCGGCGACGGTCACGAACACGTTGGAGAGCTGCCCCCGGTAGGGCGCCAGCGCCGGGATCCGGCGCACGGCGTACATCGGCATGAGGTACAGGATCACGGCGATGACGGGCCCGGCCAGGGACTCGATGAGGGACAGGATGCTCGGGTTGAGCACCGCGGCCGCCCACGTGGTGAGGAAGATGAAGACCGCGATCCCCCGGCGCAGCGTCCGGTCCTGCGGCTGCCGGATCCGGGCGGGGAGCATGCTGCGCACGATCCCCGCCGCGCCTTCGCTGGCGCCCAGGTAGTGGCCGAAGAACGAGGAGACGATCGCCACGATCGCCACGGCGGGGCCGAGGTAGCCGATCCAGGGGTTGTCCTGCACGTTGGCCAGGTGGGAGAGCACCGGGAGGTTGGCCTCCCGGGCCTCCTGCAGCCCGGTGGTGCCCAGGGCCAGGACGCAGGACCAGACGAAGCCCATGGTGAACAGGACCAGCAGGACCGTGGTGCGGCGCAGCACGCGGGACGCCGCCGCGGGCGCGTCCGTCCCGTGCTCGCGCTGCATCGCCAGGGAGAACTGCGAGATCGCGGGGGAGTGGTTGAACGCGAACACCAGCACCGGGATGATCAGCCACACCGACAGCGTGAGCTCGCCGGCGGACGGCACCACGGCGAGGTCGCCCACCTGCCAGGTGGGGACGAGGTAGACCGTCACCCCCAGCAGGGCGAGGATCAGCGGGTAGACCAGCCACCGGGTCACCGCGAGCATGAGGCGCTGACCGGCGACCATGACCAGCATCATCAGGGCGATCAGCACCCCGGAGAGCAGCACGCGGGGCAACTGCGGCAGGCCCAGCTGGTTGACCAGCAGGCTCTCGACCGTGTTGGTGATGCCCACCCCGTAGATCAGGACGATGGGGTAGATCGCAAGGAAGTACAGGACGGTGATAACCCGCCCGGCGCCCTCCCCGAAGTAGTCGCGGGCCACGACCGTGATGTCCTCGCCCTTCCGCGGCGAGGCGCAGACGAAGCGTGCGAGGGCCCGGTGGGACAGGTAGGTCATCGGCCCGATGAGGACGGTCACCACGAGCAGCGGCCACAGGCCGCCGGCCCCCGCGTTGATCGGGAGGAAGAGGATGCCCGCGCCGATGGCGGTGCCGAACAGGCCGAGCATCCAGCCGGTGTCGACCGCGGACGGCCGGCTCCGGGCACCGGGTGCCGTGGCCAAGCGGTCCGGGGCGGGGTTCGTGGTCGTCGGGGAGGAAACAGGTTCTGCGTCGGCGGAGATCGTCCGCGGGGCAGGGGAGCGCGACATGGTGGTCCTCGCTGGGTGCACATGGGGTGGACCTCAGGGACGATACCAGCCGGACCCCGCCGCTCCGGTGGGGTCCGGCACATCAGTGCCGGCGGGTCAGTGCTGTCGCAGGGGGCGTCCCACGATCCCGGTGGACACCGCGAAGTACGCGGCCGCCGCGAACAGCAGCGTGGCCCACCCGTAGGCCTGGGACCCCAGGGCCAGGACGGCGCCGTTGGCGACGAACAGCATGACGGCCGCGACCGTCAGCCACTGCGCCACCTGATTTCCGCGAACCTCTCGAACCCCTGCCACTGTCATCCCCTTCGTCGATCGCCTCCCGCCTGCGACCGCAGCCGGGATGAGGCCAAGTTAGGTGCCTTTCGGGACATATGTCAGTCGACTTAAGTCCAGACCTCGTGGGAGCCGCGCCAACATCGGGCCTGGTCAGGGGCGACAGGCGAACATGACGAAAGAAGGCGCGGCCGACTTCTGCTCCTGGACGCCGACCGCGCCCAGGAGCAGGAGCCGGCACGGGAAGGGGCGGGAACGTGGTGTCCACGTCCCCGCCCCGGGTCCTTCCGGTGTGCTGCCGCCTACGGCGCCGCGGGCACCGCCCCGGCGTCGGGGCCCGGCACGGCCTGCCCGGCGGCCGCGCCGGCGCCCGGCTGGACGGTGTCGGTCTGCCCACTGTCCGACTCCTGGCCGCTCGTGTCCGGGAGGGTATCGCCGGTCGTGGTGTCGTCCTCGGTCATCGCTCCGTCCGTGGGGGCGACCTCGCCCGGAACGACTCCACCCGGTGCCACGGTGACCTCCGCGTCGGGGACGGTCCCCTCGGCGGGGGCCACCTCGCCGGTGCCGGCGCCCGGGTCCTCGGCCGGGGCGGGGGTGACGTCGCTGCGCACGGAGACCGACTCGCTGCCGGTCACGGTGCGCTGGATCGTGCCCGTGCCCCCGGAGAGCTCGGTGCCGGTGAGCGCTTGGATGCCGAAGATCGCCGCGACCGCGAGGCCGAGGACGGCGCCGGTGGTGACCAGGATGGGCTTCAGGCGCGGGCGCAGGGCGCTCCAGCGGCTGCCGGCGGCCACGGCGGTGCTGCCGTCCGACTCGGAGGCGTCCAGGCCGGGGCGGGAGAGCACGTGCTGGGCCACGGTGGTCTTCACCTTCTTCAGGCCCCGGCGGCTCTTCTCGAGCGAGGCCGAGTAGAGCACGATGGCGATGCCGGAGACGATGCTGGTCAGTGCGGCGCCGAGGACGGTGCCGACGACGCTGAGGTGGCCGCCGATCACGGACATGGTCGCGGCGGTGGCGGCGCCGGCGAGCAGGCCCGGGATGTTCAGGGCCGGGCTCTTCTTCTCGGACTGCTCCTCGGCCGGTGCCTGCGGATGGTCCTCGGCCGCGGGGGCTTCGGTGCGTGGTTTCTCCAGAGTCATGCTGTCCTGCTTCGGTTGCGGGGAAGGGGGTGCTGATCCCCGCGACGATGCTCGGGCCAGCCTTCCCCATTATCCGGACTGACCTGGGAAAGCACAGGCCGAGTGGGAACTCTCACACCTCGCGGTCCCCTGTGGGCGCAACGTGGCGTCAAAGGCCCAGGTCACCGTCCGGTCCGCTCCGGGCGCCCGGACCGCCGGGCACCGGGGGTGACCCGGCCGCCGTGGCCGGGCCGTCACACCCGCGGCCCCGGAGCGCGGGTGAGCTGAGCGCGGTCATGATGGAGGGGTGGGGTCGCCCGACCTCACGCAACCAGGGTGGACGGTCGGCATCAGGAGGAACGCATGATCACGAACGTGGCGGCAGCGGTGCTGTACGTGGGCGACCAGGACGAGGCCCTGGCGTTCTACCGGGACACCCTGGGGTTCGACGTCGTGACGGACGCCGGCATGGGCGGGGGCGCTCGCTGGATCGAGGTCAGGCCCCACGGTGCGCAGACGTCGATCGTCCTGTCGGCGGCCTCCGCCTCCGGCAAGGACCCCGGCGAGGGCGCCCACCTGACCTTCACCGCCGACGACGTCGCGGCGACCGTGGCGGAGCTGCGCTCCAGGGGTGCCACGGTGTCCGATCCGGTCAGCGAGCCGTGGGGGACCTACGCCACGGTCGACGCGCCGGACGGGCACCGGCTGCAGTTCCACGGACGCCCGGGGCGCTGACGGGGGCGGTCCTGTCTCAGCGCAGCGGCAGCCGCATGAGCACGCGGGGGAATCCGTTGAGGACCGAGGTGGTGTCGGCGGCCTTGGTGAAGCCGGCGCGCTCGAACATGGCGCGGGTGCCGACGTAGGCCATGGTGGTGTCGACCTTTTTGTCCCCGTTGTCCACCGGGTAGCCCTCGACGGCCGGCGCGCCGTGGCCGCGGGCGTGCTCCACGGCGCCCTCGAGCAGGGCCTGGGCCACACCCCGGCCCCGCTGGCCGCCGCGCACCCGGAAGCACCACACGGCCCAGACCGGGAGGTCGTCGACGTGGGGGATGCGCCTGCTGTGGGCGAAGGAGTGCAGCTCGGCCCGCGGGGCCACGCCGCACCAGCCGACCACCGTCCCGCCGTCGTAGGCGAGGACGCCCGGCGGGATCGGCCGGGCGCACAGCTCCTGGACCCTCTGCGCCCGTTCCCGGCCGGTCAGCGCGCGGTTCTCCTTGGAGGGGAGCCGGTAGGTGAGGCACCAGCAGACCGCCGAGTCGGGGTTGCGGGGGCCCAGGACGGTGGCGACGTCGTCGAACCTTTCGCTCGTCGCCGGTCGGATCGTGAACGCGGTGGAAGTCATGGTCGTTCCTCGCTGCTGGGCGGAGTGGCGCCGGCCGTGCTCCTCACCCTAGGGAGAGTCCGCCGTCCGGACCACCCTACGGGCGGGCCACCCTCCGGCGGGTGCGGACGGCGGCGGGACCCGGTGCGCCGGGGCAGCCGGAGTCGTAGCGTGGTGGGTGCACCGGACTGCTCGAGGCAGAGGGGACCCGTCATGAGGATCGTCGTCACCACGCCCACAGGGCACGTGGGCTCCCGGGTCGTGCGGCTGCTCGTGCAGGCCGGGCTGCGACCCACCGTGCTCGTGCGCCGCGCGTCCCGCCTGGACCCGGACCTGCGGGCCCGGTGTGCGGTGGTCGAGGGCGACCAGGGCGACCTCGCCGCCGTGTCCCGGGCCACCGCCGGGGCCGACGCCCTGTACTGGGTGAACCCGCCGACGGACGACGACGACCCCGTCGCCGGCTACGCCCGGATGGGCGAGGTCGCCGCCGCGGCGGTGGCCGGGAACGCCGTGCCGAGAGTGGTCTTCCAGAGCAGCGTCGGCGCCGAGGCCCGCCACGGGTTCGGGGAGATCGACGGTCTGGCCCGCACCGAGGAGCTGCTCGACGCCACGGGCGCGCACGTCACCCATCTGCGCTGCGGATACTTCTTCACCAACCTGCTGCTGGATCTCGAGTCGGTGCGGTCCGGGGTGCTGAGCACCCCCCTGCCGGTCGACCACCGGATGCCCTGGGTGGACCCGCGGGACATCGGGGACGTCGCGGCCGTCCGGCTGCTGGCCACCGACTGGACCGGCCGGCACACGCAGGGTGTGCACGGGCCCGAGGACCTCTCCTTCGCTGAGGCCGCCCGGATCGTGGGGGAGGCGCTCGGGCGCCCGCTGACCGCCGTCCAGGTCGCCGAAGCCGAGGTCGCCGCGGTCCTGCGCTCGGCAGGCCTCACCGACGCGCAGGTCGAGGGGGTGCTGGGGATGTCCCGGGGGCAGCGGGGATTCACCCCGGAGAACCCGCGGGAGCCGCTCACCACGACGCCCACTCCGCTGGGCGCCTGGGCCCACGCCGTCCTCCGGCCCGCGCTCGCGGCCTGAGCCGCCACGCCGACCCCGGATGGCTGCCCCGCCGGGTCAGGACGAGGGGGCCGGGCGGCGGTCCCAGGTCAGGACCACGTGGCCGCCCTCGAACGTGCTGACGTCCGTCAGGTCGAACCGGGCGGGTGAGAACTCCCCGGCGTCGAAGGCCGGCCGCCCGGCCCCGGCGAGCACCGGGTAGAGCTTGACGACCACCCGGTCGATCTCCGGGAGCACCGCCGCCGCCAGCGACGCACCGCCGACGAGACAGACGTCGAACGGCGAGTCCTCGGCCTTGAGCGAGCGCACGAGCCCGACCGGGTCCTCGCGCACGACCGTCACCTCCGGGGTGAGCTCCTGCTGCGTGGTCGACACGACGTACTGGCGCAGGTGCGCGTACGGACTGACCACGCCGATCGCGAGTGCCGGTTCGTAGGTGCGCCGGCCCATGACCACGGTGTCGAAGTGCCGGTGGGGCGCGTCGTCGATGCCGAGGTGGGTGCGGACGTGGGTCGGGAGGGTCTCGGGGAACTCCTCGCCCAGCCAGGCGCCGTAGGCGTCGGAGAGCGGGAAGAAGTCGGTCTCGTCGTGCGGGCCGGCGATCCGGCCGTCGATCGAGACGCCGATGAAGTAGGTCAGTCGTCGCATGCTCCCATTCTCGACCGGTGCGAGGAGCGAGGTCGCGGGAGTCCCTGACGACGACGGGCGCGGTGCCGCGCGGCAACCGCCGAGGGGCGGCGCCGGGTCCGCCTCACCGACCGCGCCGGACACGGTCGAAGGTCTCCCGGGCGACCTCCCACGTGGTCTTGCCGACGTCGAAGTGGTCGGTGAGCATGTACACCCCGATCCAGCGCTGGTGGGTCCAGGCGCGGTCGAGGAGGCCGGGGTCCCTCGGCCCGGTGTAGCGCTCGTGCACCGCGCGGACGAAGTCCTCGCCGTACTCGTGCAGCTCCGCGAAGTCCACCGCCGGGTCACCGCGGCACATGTCGCTGAAGTCGATCACGCCGAGCCGGGCGTCGGCGTCGTCCCAGAGCAGGTGCCGGCTGTAGACGTCGTTGTGGACGACCGCCTCCGGAAGGTCGGCGGCGAGGAGCGCGTCGACGTCGGTCAGGATCCGCTCCACCTCGTCCAGCTCGGCCGGGGTCAGCACGGCGGGCAGGTGCATGGCGGCCGCGCTGCGGACGTCGTCCTGGTCCTCGGCCAGGAAGGACGCTGGCACCTGCTCCAGCGGCGTGCCGGGGACGGGGGCGGTGTGCAGGGCCGAGAGGAAACCGGCCAGCTGGTCCACGAGCGCGTCGCGCGCCGTTCCGTTCAGGGAGGCCAGCACCTCCGGCTGGAGCGTGCGGCCGGGCAGGAGCGGGTACCCGGCGAACGAGCCGTCCGGCGCCACGCGGTCGTAGCGCGGGATCCGCACCGGCAGCCGCGGAGCCAGGTGGTCCAGGACCGCGATCTCCCGGCCGAGCGCCTGCGCGTAGGGCGCCTCCTGTGGGAAGCGGAACACCAGGGCCTCGTCCAGGACGACGACGACGTGGTCCCAGCCCTCGGTGATCCGGCGCGCCCTCGACCACGTCAGCCCGGGGAACGCCGCGGCGATCCGCTCCAGCTCGTCCATGCCGTTCCTTCGTCCTCCTCCGGGTCCGTCCGGCGCGGGCTGGCCTCCGAGCGATGGTGCCGGTGCCGAGCGCGTGGGTCAGGTGCGGTAGCAGTAGGAGTCGGAGGACGCGTCCCCGCCCTGCAGCCGGATCTGGTGGACGCGCAGACCGCGGAAGTCCTCCTGGGAGAGGAAGAAGTCCTCGTCGATCGACAGACCGCCGGTGTCGGTGTCGGCGTCGATCTTGGCCATCCAGGCCCCGATCCCGTGGGGGTAGAACTGGTCGTCCCAGGCCCCGTAGAGGGAGTTGGTCACGTAGACCCGCTTGCCGTCGCGGCTGGTCTCCACCATCTGCGGGCCTCCGCCGAGCCATGTGCCCGGGGCGGAGGGATGGGCGGCGCGGTCCCCGATCCCGCCCAGACGGACCGATCCGGTCTCGCGCGGGTGGGCCGGATCGGAGACGTCGTACTGCTTGAGCTCCCCGGTGCCCCAGCAGGAGACGTAGAGCCAGCGGTCGTCCACGGACAGGGAGATGTCGGTGACCAGCGGCGGCACCGCCCCGAACGGACGCAGCAACTCCGGCAACTTGTCCGCGTCGAGGGGTTCGGCCGGGATGGAGACGACCTTCTCCGCCGTCCACTCCCCGGTGCCGGTGCGGTGCCAGTGGAAGATCGAAGCCGAGAGGTCTTCGGTGGAGATCACCGAGTCCATCAGCCCCCAGGTCGCCTCCGGATCGTGCGCCGGGCGCAGCTCGAGGGCCATCTGGTGCTCGGGCCCCAGCTCCACGCGTTGCAGGTGCTTGCCGGCGGCGAGGTCCCAGAAGTGCAGGGCGTGGCCGTACTCCTGGTTCAGCAGCTGCTCGGCGACCACGCCGTTCTCCACCATCGCCGGGGTGCCCCACTCGCTGGTGACCAGGGTGTTGTGCATCAGGTGCCACCAGGCGTCGTAGGCCAGGTGCTGGGGGCCGCGGTCGGTCTCCCACCGCCCGACCACGTCGAAGGTGTCGTGGTCGAGCACGGCGATCCCGCCCGGCCCGCCGTCCCCGGACGCCGCCCCCAGGCAGGAGAGGTAGACCCCGTCCGGGCCGCAGTGCAGGGTGTGCGGGCGGGAGTACCCGGCCTTCTCGGCCAGCTCCTGCGCCGTGATGGTCTTGATCACCCGCGGGGCGCGGGGGTCGGGGTGGGTGTCGGCGACGTGCACGTTGGAGGACCGCAGCCCGGGCATCAGCAGGTACCGGCGGGACAGACCGGTCATGTCGTGCCCTTCGTGCATGAAGGCGCTGCTGCAGGCGTTCCAGCCGAAGTGGTGCAGCTCGTCCCCGGTGGTGGGCATGTCCTCCCACCCGACCACCGTGCCGTAGGAGGCCGAGTCCGGGTCGAGGTCCACGACGGTCAGCGCGTCGGGGCGCTCAGCGGCGCGGTCGAAGGCGACCACGTACGCCAGCTTCTCCCGCGGGGCGGCGATGGCCTCGGCCGGGGAGCGGTAGAACGTGGGATCGGTCGGCGAGGATGCGGCGGCATCGGTCCCCTCGTCGTGGCCGCCGCCGGGCCCGGAGTGGTGGTGGTCGTGGCCGTGGTGTCTCATCGGAACTCCCCAGTGCTGGGCAGGTGCAGCACCATTTTCCCACCCCGCCCGTGGGCAGACCAGAGCGCACGGAGGGCATTCGGGCTGCGCACTGCACCTCGGGACATCAGAGGTCTTCATGAAGGGATGTTGCTCGGCCCTTCCCGCCGGACGGCGCCGACCGCATATGGTGCCTTGCACTAGGACAAACATTCGATGTGGCAGGGAGTTGACGGCAATGGCGCCGAAGACTGTATTTCTGGCGTTCGCGGAGCAGGACGAGCTGTTCCGGAACCTTTTCACCGCGCAGTGGGACCGGGCCGGGGACCAGGCGCGGTTCGTGGAGCCGCCCGGGGACGGGACGGGCGCGGACGAGTGGAAGCAGGACGTGCGGGACCGGATCCGCCGCAGCGACGGCGTGATCGCGCTGATCGGCGGCGGCACGCCGGAATCGGACGCGGCGCGGTGGCAGATCCGGTGCGCGGTGGCCGAGGAGAAACCGCTGCTGGGCCTGTGGGTGGAGCCCGAGGCGCGGAGGAAGCCGGCCGAGATGGGCCCGGCGCGCTGCGAGTCCTGGACGTGGGAGAACATCGGGAACTTCCTCGACCGCCTGTAGCCCGGCCGCCTGCAGCTCGACCGCCCGGGGCACGTCCCGGGACCGGGACCCGCCGACCACTGGAGGAGCCGTGCGCGGATCGGCCGTCGTCATCGGTGCGGGCATCGCCGGCCTGGCCACCGCCCGCGGCCTGCTCGGCGCCGGCTGGTCCGTCCGCGTGCTCGAGCGGTCCTCGGGCCTGCCCGGCACCGGCACGGCGCTGGGCATGTGGCCCGAGGCGATGCAGGCCCTGGACCGGCTGGGGGTGGGCGATCAGGTCCGGGCCGCCTCCGTGGAGCAGCGGGGTGCGCGGCTCCTCCGGCCGGACGGCACCGAGATCGCCCACCTCGGCCCCGGGCGCACGACCCGGCTGGTCCCCCGGCCCGCGCTCCTGGCGGCGCTGGCCCAGGGCCTGCCGCCGGACGTCATCGCGTGGAACGCCCCGGTGACGGACCACGGCGCCCTGCCCGCGGCCGACGTCGTCGTCGCCGCGGACGGCGTCCACAGCCCCGTCCGCGCCGCGCTCTTCGGCGTCGCCCCGCGGCCGCTGGGCACGGTCGCCCTCCGCGGCACCGTCTCGGGACCTGCGGACGGTGCCACGGAGACCTGGGGGCCGGCGCGGCTCTTCGGGATCACCCCGCACGACGCCGAGCGCACCAACTGGTTCGCGAGCGTCCGCGCCGACGTGCTCGCCTCCGCCGCGTCCGAGCGCGACGACGCCCAGGCCCTCCATCGCCTCTACGGCGACTGGCACCCGGACGTGCGGCGCGTCCTGGCCGCCCTCGGGGACACCCCTATCGACCGGCGCACGCTGCTCGACGTGCCCCCGCTGCCGTCCTACGTCCGGGGCCACACCGTGCTCCTCGGCGACGCCGCCCACGGCATGGCCCCCAATCTCGGCCGGGGCGCCTGCGAGGTCCTCCTCGACGTCACGGCGCTCGTCGAGGCGCTGACCACGGCCTCCGACGTGCCCGGCGCCCTGCACCGGTACGACGCGGCGCGCCGCCGGTCCACCGTCCGCACGGTGCGCCTGGCCCGTCTGGCGAACCGCGTGGGCACGGCGCGGCACGGGCTGGCCGTGCGCAACGCCGCGGTCGCCGCCGCGGCACGCCTGAGCTAGCGCGGGCGGGGCTCAGCTGCGGACGGCCGGGGCGTCACGAACGAGGGCGACCCCCAGGATCATGGTGGGGTGAACCATGCGATCGGCCTGCGATGCACCCTGTGCGGCGCCCCAGGCGTGGGCCTTTGTGGGGACAGATGGGCCAAATTGTGACTCCAAAGTAGCCAGTAGGCTGATGTAAACGGATCGACTGTGCTTCACCCCCCATCCAGGAAGCGAGACGACGATGACCACCCCCGAGATCCTGCAGGCCGTCAAGAACCTGGTGGAAACCCACTCCCCGGCAGGGGTGGGGGTGGACCGCTTCGAGATCGTCGACGAGGTCGCCGAGCTCTCCCTGTTCTTCCGGGCCGAGGCGCTGGACAACGTCCTGGCCTCCGAACTGGCCGCCACCGGTGGGCCCGCCGACTGGGGCGACCCCGGCGCGCCGATGGACGAAGGCTCCCCGACCTGGGCCTACGCCGGAGGGATCGCCGCCCTGCTGCACCACGGCTACTTCAACCAGACGATCCTCACCCAGCACGAGGCGGCGCTGCTCCGGATCCTCGCGGCGCACGGTCATCCCGGAACACCGGTGACCGCCACGGCCACCTACAGCGCGGCGGAGCTCATGCCCCACTACCGCCGGCTCAAGGCCGAGCACCTCAAGCACCTGAGCACTCCCCAGGGGTGAGCAGCCCTCCCCGCACGGGCCGGTCGTCGCTGACGGCCGGTCCGTCCGTCACGGTGAAGGGGACGACGACGCGGCGTCGGCCTCGGCCACGCGCTTGAGCCGCTGCAGGCTCTCCCGCAGTCCCTCGCGCATCGTGGTCATCCGGTCCCGGTCCCGGCCCAGGGTGCCGATGATGAACCAGCCGATGCGGCCGACCGGGCGGGCGATCTCGTAGGACTCCGTCACCCGGGTGCCGGTGCCCTCCGGCTCGAACCGGTAGCGCCAGACGAGGGTGCCGGCGAAGCGCTCGGTGCGGGCGAAGGCGAATTCCCGGCCGGGCTCGGCGGCCATGACGATCGGCGTGTTGTGCCACGGGAACCGCGAGTCGGGCGGCACCCGGTTGCGTGCCCGGAAGCGTGCGCCGACGCGGGGTCCGCCGTCGTCGAGCCAGACGACCTCGTCGACCTCGGGACTGTACTCGGGGGTGCGGGTGACGTCGGCGACGAGGTCGTAGACCGTCCGCGGCGGCGCCTCGACGTGGATGGAGTCCTCGGCGCGGCCCAGTGTCTGCATGGTGGTCCTCCGTGCGGTGTCCGAGTGGCGGGGCCCGGCACCCCGGGGGAGCGGCGGGCCGGGTGCTCCCACGGTAGGACCCCGGTGCGCCGCGTTCGTCCGGGCGAGACCGGATCGTTGCTCACCGCGGCGGCGTGTCGCCGGCGGACTGCGGCCGGTGGGCGTCCCGCCGATCGGGCGCCCGCACCGGCCCATGAATTCGCACAAGCGGTGCTGTGTCCCGGCTCAGCCGCGGTACAGCACTGGTTCCTACCGTGGAGGCCGACAACGACCCGTACCGATGGAGGACCCATGGACCGCAGCACCCCGCACGAGACGACGCTCAGCTACGAGGGCCGCCGGCTGCCGCGTCCCGCAGAGGAGGTGGTGGACCAGGGGCTGGGCTTCGACATCGGCACTCTGATGAACCGGCGGAAGGTGTTGACGGTCTTCGGTCTCGGCGCCTCGGCCTTCGGGCTCGCGGCCTGCGGGGCCGGAGCGGGCGGCAGCGGCGCGAGTGCGTCGTCGTCGGCCTCCACGTCTCCTTCGCCCTCGGCCACGGCCCTGGCGGTGGACGAGATCCCGGACGAGACTGCCGGGCCCTACCCCGGGGACGGCTCCAACGGTCCCGACGTGCTCGAGCAGAGCGGGATCGTGCGCAGCGACCTGCGCTCCAGCTTCGGGGGCGCCGGCGGGACCGCCGAGGGCGTGCCCATGACGCTGGAGCTGACCGTCGCCGATCTCGCCAACGGCGGGGTGCCGTTCGCGGGAGTGGCCGTCTACGTCTGGCACTGCGACCGGGAGGGCCGCTACTCCATGTACTCAAAGGGCGTCACGGAGGAGAACTACCTGCGCGGGGTGCAGATCGCCGACGACGACGGGAAGGTGCGCTTCACCAGCATCTTCCCGGCCTGCTACACGGGCCGGTGGCCGCACATCCACTTCGAGGTCTACCCGGACCAGGCGTCCATCACCGACTCCACCACCGCGATCGCCACCTCGCAGGTCGCCCTGCCGAAGAACGCCTGCGACGCCGTCTACGCCACCACCGGCTACGAGTCCTCCGTCAGCAACCTGGCCCAGCTCACCCTGGCGAGCGACAACGTCTTCGGCGACGACGGCGGGGCCAGCCAGCTGGGTGCCGTCACCGGCAGCGTCACCCAGGGCTACACCGTCACCCTGACCGCCGGGGTGGACACGACCACCACGCCCACCGGCGGCGGCATGGCCGGAGGGTCGGGCGGGCCGCCCCCGTCTCGCTGAGTGATCCAGCGGTCGGTCTGCTTCTTGGGATCCCCTGGCAGACGGGATCAGGTCCCGGGAGGCCGGTACGTGATCCGCTCGGTCCGGTGCAGGGCCTCCAGCGTGTCCTCGACGCTCATGAGCACCGTGGTCTCCAGAGAGCTCAGGGCCCCGCCGGCGGTGATGGCCAGGGCCACCGCGGCCATGGACACGTTGTCGGGTGCTTCCCAGAGGGCGTAGCCGTCGTGCTCGCCGAAGGCGTACCAGAAGCCGTGCAGCTTCCCGCCGACCGATTCGACGTTGGCCTGGGCGGCCAGGCGGCGGTCCTCCGGGCGGCTGATCATCCGCGCCCAGGTCTCGGGTGTGTAGCTGAACTTGGACAGGTAGAGCGGCATCGTCTCGTCCTTTCATGTCCTGACGGACGTCCTCGTGGACGCCCCGTCGGGGTCCGGTCCGGCCGGGGTCCGGCCGTGGTTCAGCCCTGGCCGCCGAGGGACTCGATGGGGCGGGGCGTGGTGATCGGATCGGCGTGGCGGTGGCAAATCCGCCACACGCCGTCCTCCACGCGGCGGAAGATGGTGGTGGCCCGCACCGCGAAGGGGATCAGCTCGTCGCTGCCGCCGAGCTTGGCCCGGGAGCGTTCGATCTCCACGACGTAGGCCAGCTCCGGGGTGACGACCTGGGAGACGAGCTCGAACCGGACGGGCTCACCGTCCCGCATCTGAGACACGGTCCGGCGTGTGGCCGCGGCGACCTGGTCGTAACCACGATCCAACGAGCCCAGCGGGTTCGCCAGGGTGACGTCCTCGGCCCGGGAGAACATCTGCAGCCTCGGTTCCGGATCGCCGCGGACCAGGGTGTCGAGGGTCTGGTGGCCGGCTTCCATGGCCTGGGTCAGTTCTGCGGGGATCATGGTGTCCTCCTGGACGCCCGGGATCGTCGACCACGGTGGTGCTGACCGTAGGCCCCCGCAGGGGCGCACTCCAGGGGATCACCCGGATCGTCGCCGGCCCGTGACTCATGTCGCCTCCGTGTCGGAGGCGGCGGCGTCCGCTCAGTCCTGGGCGCCGTCCGTCCACAGGCCGTCGCCGAGCTTCGCGTACGAGGCGGCGACGATCTGCTCCAGGACGTCCAGGTCCACCGCGCCGAGATCCTTGAGGTAGAGGCAGCCCACTCCGGTGGTGTGCGGGCCCAGGCGCGCCAGGTTCTCCCGGTGGGCGTCGACGCCGTCGTACACGTAGACCGTCGTCGCCGCCTTCCGGGCGGCGAAGCCCGCCGCGGGGGCGTCGCCCTCGTGCCCGCTCGCGTACCTGTAGTGGTACTGGCCGAAGCCCACGATGGTGCCCCACATCTCCGCCGGCTGCCCGGTGACCCGGGTGAACAGGGGGAGGAGACGCTCGGCGTCCGCCCGCCGCTTCGCCGGCGTGACCCCGGCGAGGTACTCCTCCACCGCCTGGCCTGTCTTCTCCACGCTGGGCTCCTCGGGGTCGCTGGGACGTCGATCGTCTCAGGCCCCAGGGTCCTCGGCCGCTCCGACACGGCAGCGCGGGGCCTGTGCGCGTACCCCCGTCCACACCCTGGGCCACCGCGGTGCGGACTCCGCACGGATCCTGGGCGACGACGACGCCGGCCGGTCACCGACGGCTCAGACGCGGCGTCCGAGGCGTGCGGCGAAGTCGTCCAGGGCGGTGATGACGTCCTCGGCGATCCACACGCGGTTGCGCCGGTTGGCACTGGACGGGGTGACGATACCGGCCTCCAGGAGCTGGTCGACGGCGCGCTGCGCGGCCGGCTGGGACACGCCGGCGTGGTCCTGGACCCAGCGCACAGTGATCGCCGGCTGCCGGACCAGGATCGGCAGCACCCGCCAGACCGCCGCGTCACGCCGGGCCGTGACCGCGTCCTGCCACCGGGCGTAGGCACCGGTCAGCTCCTCGGCCAGCGCCCGGCCGCGGACCACCCCGGTCAGGGCGGCGTCGGTGAAGCGGTCCACGATCGGCACGGGGTCCCCCTCCCGGTAAGCCGTCAGCGCCTCGAAGTAGGAGGCGGTGTCCGTGAGTAGACCGGCGGAGACCGGCACGGTCATCCGCCGTGTCGCCCCGGCAGCGCGCAGCAGGGCATGGACCAGGACCCGGCCGGTGCGCCCGGTGCCGTCCGCGAAAGGATGGATGGTCTCGAACTGGGCGTGGGCGATCGCCGCGTGGGGCAGGACGGGTGCATCGGTCCGGGCGCAGTAGGCCAGCAGGTCCTCCATCGCGCCGGGCACCCGTTCCGCGTGCGGAGGGACGAAGGAGGCGGTGTGCGGGGTCGGGGCCCCGGCGCCGATCCAGACCGCGGAGGTGCGGAACCTGCCCGGCGTCAGGCGGTCCTGGCCGGCCATGAGCGCGGCGTGGGCGGCCCGGATCGAGTCCAGGCTCAAGTCTTCGGCCATCGCGGCGGCGGCCTGCATGGCGGTGACATTGGCGGCGACCATCTGGGCGTTCGGCCCGGTCCGCTCGCCCACCGTGGCGAGGGCCAGCGCCTTGGCCCCGGCCGTGACGTTCTCGATCTGGGAGGACGAGGCCGATTCGGAGCGCAGCAGCACCGCCGCCAGCGGGGCCAGCTCCCCGCCGGGGTCCCTGTCCATGTCTGTGGCGGGCAGGGCGGTGGCCAGCTCGGCGTCGAACCGGGTGATCTCCATCAGGGCGTCCTCGGCGGCCGCGGTCACGGCGGCCGGAAGGCTCAGGGGCGCTGCGGCGATGCGAGCCGGAACCGCCGCGCGGTACGGTCCCCTGGCCTTCTTCTGGGCCCGGTGGGACATCGCCCCGGCGAGAGCGGCATCGCCGGACCACTCGAGCTGTTCCCAGCTCACCGCGAACCCGGCGGGGGCGCGATCGGCGCTCGGAGAGCGCGGTCTGACCGGAACGTCGGTCACCACGTCATTTTATCCAACTCTGTTCAGATAAAGATATACAAGAGGCGGAAAAGTCTCGGATCCGTGCGGCGCGGTCACGACCGGTTGCCATCATCAAGCTGGCGCGTGCCGGTGGATCGGTGGCGCGAAAGCAACGATGTGATCATCCCGGCGTCGTGGGCCAAATGGAGGCGCGCGGGGCTCGATCGCCGCCCAGCCGCCTTCTCCTCCGACGGACTCGAGGTGCATGCACCCGGTGTCACAGGGTTTATCGCTGGGCGATAGCGCGTGTTCCGTGAGCTGGGTCACCCCCGCAGACTCATGGGCACGGGCACCAGCGCCGGCGACGGAGCCGGCGAAGCGCAGAACCGGTGCCACGACCACAGGAGACACCATGCCGGACACCACTTCTCGTGTCGCACTGATCACCGGAGCCGGGCGGGGCATCGGCCGCGCCATCGCCGAGCGGCTCGCCGGCGACGGGCTCGACATCGTCGTGGCCGACGTCCCCGACGCCCAGGACAACATCGACGCGGTGGTCTCCGCCGTGGAGGAGCGAGGGCGCAAGGCCGTCGGAGTGGCCGGGGACGTGTCCAACCACGAGGACGTCGCGCGCATGGTGCAGGAAGGAGTGGACGCCCTCGGGCAGCTGGACGTCTTCGTGGCCAACGCCGGCATCGCCCAGGTCGACGAGATCCTGGACGTGGAGCCCGAGGCCCTCGACCGGATGCTGGACGTCAACATCAAGGGCGTCTACTACAGCTACCAGGCCGCGGCCCGGCAGTTCATCGAACAGGGCACCGGCGGCAAGATCATCGGGGCCGCCTCGATCGTGGCCTTCCGGCCCTTCCCCGTGCTGGCCTCCTACTCCGCCACGAAGTGGGCCGTGCGCGGTCTGACCCAGGCGGCGGCGATGGAGTTCGCCCGGCACGGGATCACCGTCAACGCCTACGCCCCCGGGGTGGTGGGAACCGCGATGTGGGACCTGATCGACGAACGGCTCACCACCCGCGACGGCACCCCGCGCGGCAGCGCCCTCCAGGCCCAGGTGGACAACATCCTGGCGGGCCGGGTGTCCGAGCCGGCCGACGTGGCCAAGCTCGTGTCCTATCTCTCCGGATCCGACTCCGACCACATGACCGGGCAGACGGTCCTGATCGACGGAGGCATCAACTTCTCCTGATCCTCGCCGGGGGCGGCCCTCCGGCTCCAGCGGTCCGGGCGCACCGACCCGGCAGCGCGCATCGTGATGTGGGCTGCCGGGTCGGTGCACGCGGGATCCGCACCGCCTCACACGAGCACGGACTCCTGCTCCGGCGCCGGGACGTCGAGTGATGCCGCCGCCGCCCGGCGCGCCCGGTGCGCCGCCACGGTGAACGCCTCCCGGTGCAGCGCCGACGTCCCGTCCAGGACCAGCTCGGCCAGCATCCTCCCGTGGACGGGGGCGAACTTGAAGCCGTTGCCGGACAGCCCCGCGACGACCGTGCAGTCCCCGGCGGCGTCGAGCTCCACGATCGGCACGCTGTCCGCGGTGAAGCCGTCGTGGTGCAGGCTCGTCCGCACCGGTTCGGGGTTCAGATCGGGGATCAGGGCCTGGGCCTGCTGGCCCAGCAGCACGAGCTCCTCCCGCGTGAACCCGCCCGGCACCTGCCCCGGGTGCTCGACGTCCTCCCACAGCAGGGACGGGCTGACCTTGATGCTGTAACCGTCCAGCGACGGGGCGCCGAAGAAGTGCACCACCCTCCCGTCGCGCAGATGGACGTCCCGCATGAACACGGGGAACCGCTCAGGGAGGAAGTCCTCGATCCGGCGGGGCATGAACCAGGTCAGGCCCAGGGGCTTCACGGTGACGAGATCGGCCAGTTCCGGGAGCAGGGTGCGGGTCCAGGACCCGGCCGAGACCACGACCTTCCGGGTGCGGAGGGTCCCCTGCGTGGTGCGCACGAGCGTGTGGTCGGCGTGCCGCTCGATGTCGAGCACCCCGGTGTTGAACAGCAGCCGTGCCCCCTGGGCCTCGGCCCGGTCCAGGGCGGCGGCGACGGCCACCTCCGGGCGGAGCCCCCCGGCGTGCAGGTCCAGGATCCCGACGTCGCCCTCGTGCACGGCGAACTGCGGATACGCCGCCCGCAGCTGATCGGTGCCGAACGTGCGGGCGGCGAGCCCGTGTTCGTCCACCACCCGGGCGGTGGTCTCCATCGGCGCGCTGCCGGCGGGACCGATGCTCAGCGCGCCGCACTCGAGGTAGATCTCCCGGCCACTCTCGGCCTCCAGTTCCCGCCACATGCGCCGCGCCTCCCGGAGCAGCGGCACGTAGAGCGCCCCTTCCTTGGCGGCGGTGCGGAACAGCCGCGACTCCCCGGAGAAGGACCCGTGGGTGTGGACCCGGCCGAACTGCTCGACCCCCACCACCCGCAGCCCCGGCCGCTTGCTCAGCTGCCACAGCGCCATGGATCCGGTGGTCCCGGCCCCGACGACGACGACGTCCGCGTCCTGCATGCTTCCTCTTCCCGTACTTCCTGTGGTGACTTCCTGTGGTGCCTCTGGTTCCGGTGCCGGCGCGCCCGTGGTGCCGCTCTCAGGCGAGCGCTGGGCGCTCCCAAAGGTTCAGCGGGGTGCCGATGCCGTGCTCCACCGCCGTGCGGTAGACCGTGGTGGCCCAGGCGACGTCCTCGACCGGCATGCCGCCGACCGAGAGGAGCACGATCTCGTCGTCGCTCGTGCGCCCCGGGGTGCGGCCGGCCACGACGTCGCCGAGCTCCTCGACGGCGGAGCGCTCCAGCCGGCCCATCTCGACGAGATCGGTGAAGCGGTTGCCCACGATCCCGATCGCCTCGTGGTGGGGGAAGGGGGTCTCCTCCGCCCACGCCTCGTAGAGTCCCCAGCTGTCGACGACCGTGCGGGCACCTCCGGCGAGGAAGTCGTCGTCGAAGGTGACGTAGGAGGGCAGGGACAGGAAGGTGCCCGGGGAGATCCACTCGGTCTCGATCCGCGGGTAGGTGGCGGAGCCGGTGCCGCCCGTGGTGGCCATCGAGACGATGTCGGATCCCCGCACGGCTTCCTCGACCGTGTCGACGACCTGGACGTCCAGCTGCGGGAACCGTTCGTGCACGAATCCGACGAAGGCCTCCAGGCTGGCGCGTCCGCGGCCCTTGACCTTGACGGTCGTCAGCCCGGGGCAGGCCACCACGAAGGCCTCCAGGGAGGTCCGGTTCATGACGCCGGGACCGATGAGTCCCACGACCTTGGAATCGGCGCGGGCGAAGTGGCGGGCGCCCACACCGGGCACGGCGCCGGTGCGGTACGCGCTGAGCAGGTTGCCGGACATGATCGCCAGCGGAGCCCCGGTGTCCTTGTCGTTGAGCACGAACACGTGAATGGAGCGGGGCAGCCCGAGGGCCCGGTTGTCCGTGTTGGAGCCGTACCACTTCACGCCGGCGGTGCGGAAGCTGCCGCCGAGGTAGGCGGGCATGGCCATGAACCGGCGGTCGTCGGCGTTGGCCGGCATGCCCTCGTGCTCGGGGGCGTCGGGGAAGAGGATCATCGCGCCGTGGGAGTTGTTGTTCTCCCCGCCCATCCGGAAGTCCCCGGCGCTGAGGGCCCGGAACATCTCGGACATGGTGTCCACGCAGGCGGCCATGTCGGTGACGCCGGCGGCGATCATGTCCGCCTCGCTGAGCCAGCGGAGGTCGATGGCGGGCGACGGGGTGAGCGGGGTGGCGGCGGTGTCGGCCGCTGTCGCGTCCGCGGTCTCCGCTGCCGTCTCGGGGGCGGGGGCGGGGGCGGTGGTGGTGATGGTCATGGGGCTGGTCCTTCCGGAACGGGGTCGGGTGGGGGAGCGGGTGCTCAGGCGGTGATGCGCTCGAACATGCGGTCGTAGGCAGTGCGGTCCCGTCGCCTGAGGATCCGGGCCTGGACCACGCCGACGGCCACCAGCGCGGGGATCCAGGCGATGAGGGACAGGCTCAGGCCCCAGCCGGCGTCCACGAGCATCGGGAAGTAGGCGACGATCACCGCGCTGGCCCCGAGCAGGCCGGCCATCGCGAGGGCCGGCGCCCACCGGGTCCGCCAGGAGCCGTCCGCGGAGTTCCGGTGCCGGGCGAAGTGGACGACGACGGCGAGGCTGGTCAACGCCATCAGCAGGACGATGCCCAGCGTGGCGATCCCGGAGAGCCAGGTGAAGACCTGCAGGACCGGGTCCCAGGCGAGGGCGGCGAGCACGGCCACCAGGGCGGCGGCGGTGCCGGTCTGCAGCAGCGAGGAGCGGTAGGGGGACAGGTGCCGGGCGTGCACGGCGCCGAGGCCCTGCGGCAGGGTGCCGGCGCCTGCCATCGAGTGCTGGTAGCGGGTCAGCACGTTGTGGAAGGACAGGACGCAGGCGAACAGGCTGGTGAGCAGCAGAACCTGCAGGAGCATCGCCCCCGCGGTGCCGAGGTAGTTCTGGGCGGTGAGCACCACCATGTTGGTGGGGTCCGCCGCGGCGGCGCCGAGGACCTGCGAGGGGCCCCACGCCATGACCAGGGCCCAGCCGGCGAAGGTGTAGAAGACGCCGATGAGCAGGACCGCCGCGTACGTGGCCCGCGGGATGGTCCGCTCCGGGTCCCGGGCCTCGTCGCGGAACACCGCGGTGGCCTCGAAGCCGATGAACCCCGCGAACGCCATCATCAGGCCCACCCCCGGGGCGCCGGAGACCACGGCGGACGGCTCGAACGGCGCCAGCGACAGTCCCTCGGCGCCGCCGGTGGCCACGACGGCCGCGGCGAGGACCAGCACGATGCCGATCTCCGCGACCAGCACCACCCCCAGCACCTTGGCGCTGAGCTCCACGTGCCGGAAGCCGAGGAGGCCGACGAGCGCCACCATCGCCAGGGTGAAGAGCCACCACGGGAGCTCGATCCCCACCGAGGCGGCCAGGCCGGCGAGGTCCGCGCCGAGGTACGCGTAGACGGCCACCTGGACGCAGGTGTAGACCAGCAGGGCCAGGTAGGCCGCGCCGAGGCCCATCGCGTTGCCGAGGCCGTGGCCCACGTAGGTGAAGAACGCACCCGGTTTGGCGACCGTGCGGCTCATCGCGTTGAGGCCCACCGAGAAGAGCAGCAGGATCGCCGCCGAGATCGCGTACATGCTGGGGTAACCGGCGCCGTTGCCCATGAGCATGCCCAAGGGCGCTGCGCCGCCGATCACCGTGAGCGGGGCGGCCGCAGCCACCACCATGAAGACGATGGAGCCCACGCCGAGGCTCCCGTCCAACCGTCGCGCCGGCGCCGGGGCGCCGAGCACTGTCCCTGTGTGTGCCGCTGCTGTCGTCATGTCCGGAATGGTGGCGAGGCGATGTTTCGCGGTTGCCCATCCGGGGTGCGTGGCGGCGCTCACACTCCGGCCGTGCCGACGGGTGCGTCGTTACCGTGCGGTTTCCGCGCCGAGACCGCACCCGCGGGGATCCGCGGTGTCACCCTGCTGATCATCCGACACGCACCCGAAACGAGGAGTCGGCGTGTTCGCCGGGACAGTCAATCATTTCGCGCAATCGGTCAAGGGTCCCTTCCGGTCCTCCACGTGCGAGCGGTCGCCCTTCCTCACGGTCGGGTGGCACCGCCTCGGCCGCTGGGGCGAGCGGGATCAGGCGTCGTCGTCGCCCCGGCGGTCAGCGGAGGGGGAGACCCCGAAGGCCGCGCGGTAGGCGCGGGAGAAGTGGGCGGGAGTGGGAAAACCCCAGCGGCGGGCGATCTCGGCCACGCCCATGTCCCGGTACTGGGGATCGCGCAGGTCCGCGCGGCAGTGGGCCAGCCGGCGGGACCGGATCCATGCCGAGGGGGACTGACCCACGGCGCGGAACATCTCGTCCATCGTCCGCACCGAGACGAAGTGCCGCTCCGCGACGGCCGAGGGCGTGAGCTCGGGATCGCGCAGCCGGGTCTCGATGTCGTCGTGCATCTGGGCCAGGAGCAGGCCGCCGGGGATCTCGCCGTGCGCGGCGAGGCCGTCGAGCTGGTCGTTGAGCAGCGTGGTGAACAGATCGATCGTGCTGTGTCCCAGCCGAGCCGCGGTGGGCCCGTGCAGATCGCTCATCGACTCGGCCAGCCGCTCCAGGTGCGGGCCGAGGAACCGCACCGCCAGGCCGTCGGCCGGCAGCAGACGACCGGCGACCATCCGCACGGCCATGGGCGGCAGGTCCACGGCGTCCTGCGGCACGACGAGCACCGCGAAGGACGCCCGCCGCGCCACCTCGGCGCGGAACGGGTCCTCGCTGCTGAGCAGGACGCAGTCGCCGGGGGTCAGCCCGGCCTCGCGGCCGCGCTGCGCGAGCACCATCCGCCCGGAGAGCTGGAGGACCAGCAGGTGCGCGGACTGGACGTCCGGCAGCGGATCGGCCTCGGCCGCGTGCCGTGACGTCGAAGCCGCGACCAGGCCCATCGGGCCCAGCCGGCAGGACTCACGCTGAGCGGTGAACTCCCCGCGCGCCTCGACCGTGAGCTCCACGCCGATCGTGCGCCACCACTCGCTCCAGGTCACCGGGTCCCGGTAGCGCTCGGCGTCGCGGGGCAGCGACTCGAGGACGCGCAGCGGGCGGGGAGCGGGCATGGGACCGACGCTAGTGCACGCCCGCGCCGCTCACCGCCGAGCTGGTCCACCGGCTCCGTCTCGTCCCTCCACGATGCGCATCCAAGAGATCCTCTCGGACCAGGACCAGGACCAGGACCAGGATGGGCTCCGTGACCAGATCCTGATTCCGGGATCAGCAGGGCTTGAAGAACTTCCCGCCCGGGGCGTAGCAGCGCGGCCCGGTGTAGCCGGGGATGTCGGCGTAGTAGCCGGGCGGGGCCTGGTTGACGATGTTGGCACCCGGGTTCGGGGCGGGCTTCGGTGCTGGCGCAGGGGCGGGTGCGGGTCTCGGTGCGGGAGCTGGAACGGGTGCCGGGTTCGGCGCCGGCGCGGGCGCGACCGCCCGACGCGTGGCGTCGGCCGCTGCCTGCCGCGCCGCTTCCGCCTGGCGGTCGAGCTCGGCCTGCCGGGCGGACTCCGCCTGACGTGCCGCGTCGGCCTCCGCCTGCCGGCGCTGGTCCTCGGCCGCCCTGCGTTTCGCCGCCTTCGCCTCCGCCTGCCGGCGCTGCTCCGCGGCACGCTCCTGGAGGGCGGCGACGTCCTGGCGGACGCCCGAGATCCCGCTCGTGAGCGACGGCAGCCCGACCAGATGACGGATGTGCGGGTGCGCGCCGCCGTCGACCGCGTCGAGTGCCGCCAGGAACGCGACGGCGGCCGCGACCTCCCCGGCCGCATCGGCGAGCTCCGCCGGCGCGGCGTCGGCGAGCGCGCTCGTCGCCTCCTGGAGCTGCGCCGGGATGGTGCAGCCCTGGGCCGGGTCGAGCAGTCCGGCCTGCTGCTCCTCGGCCTCGGCGAAGGCCTCCTCGACGGGCGGCAGGAACCGGCCGTTCGGCGCGATGTAGAGCGGTGTGCCCAGGCCCTGGCGGGCGATCTCGGCGTTGACCAGCGTGCCGTCCTTCAGGAAGACCCCGGCCAGGGTGCGGTCGTAGCGGTCGGTGCGCTCCTGGTCGTACTCCAGGCCCACCACGGTGCCCGGCGGCAGGAGCTCCTCCAGCAGCGCGGTCGCCTCCGGGCCAAGGCACTCGACGACTTTGTTCGGGTCCTTGGTCTCCGGGGTGTCGATATTGAGCAGCCGCACCCGCACCACCTCGCCGTCCCGCTGGACGTCGACGGTGTCGCCGTCGATCACCCGCTCCACCACGGCGCGCTCTCCGCGCAGTTCCGGGGCGGCGGAGGTCTCGTTGGAGGCGGCATTCGACGACGCCGTCGTGTCGCTGGAGACCGCCGACCCGCCGCAACCGGTCAGGAGCAGGAGGACGAGCGCGGAGGCGCTCAGGCGCAGAGAAGCGGGAGAGGGGGCCACGGGAGTCCTGTCAGGAAAGCGTCAGTTCCCCTCCAGCTTATGGATGCATCTGCAACCACCGAGGAGGCTGGTGTCCCCAGTTCTGCGGCAACGGGCTCAGTACAGATAGTCCGGGGCCGGCGCGAGGCCGAAGAACTCCTCCATGGTGTCGGTGTCCAGCTTCGGGCCCTTCGAGGCCGTCTGCTCGGCCTTCAGCCGCATCTCGTCCGCCAGCTCAGGACCGACGTAGCGCAGGTGCCACGGTTCGTACTTGTAGCCGGTGACGTCCTGCTCGTCCTTGGGGTAGCGGATGATGAACCCGTACTTGTAGGCGTGGTCAGCCACCCAGGCCCCGACCGGGGTGCCCTCGAAACAGTCCTGCAGCGCGCACGCGCCGGAGGAATTGCCCACGTCCATGGCCAGCCCGGTCTGGTGCTCGCTGTGCCCGGGCCGGGCGGCGATGGTGTCGGCGGTCTCCTGCCCGTACTGCTGCACGTAGCTGTTGTAAAGGCTGGCCTGGTGGTCGTAGGAGCGGTATCCGCTGATCGTCACGATGTTCACCCGGTCCGCCTTGGCCGCCTTGACCATCTGCTGATAGGCCTGGGCGGCGTCGGTGCGCAGCTGCTCCGTCTTGATCCGGGTCAGGGGTTTCGGTACATAACTGGGCGGGTCCAGCGGTCGGTGCTTGTTCACCACCACCGTCGGACTCCACGCCGAGTCGATGTCGTAGGTCGTCGTCGTCCCGCCCGCGACTGCCGTGGGTGCCGCGAACCCTACCGTCAGAGCGGCCACGGTTGCTGCACCGCTGAGTCGGCCAAGAAATCGCATCATGTCCACGCCCCCACGTGTTCGGAAAAGACCAGCGTCAGCCTAGCCACGGCCCGTCACCGCGCGGGCTGTGTGACGGGGAAAGTCCGGCCTGCAGCGTCAGGGCCGTGTGCCTGCCGCGCCGGCCCACTCTGTGCAAAAGTAAACACACTCCGTCGATGCGGTGCCTTCGCTGATGGTCAGCGAGACATCCCCTCCGCCCCTGTTCGAAAGCTGACGACCATGCCGCCCTCCGCCGATCCTGCGCCCCCGCCGCCCATCCGCACCACGGGGTTCGCCGCCTTCCGGCTGCTCGAGCCGCCGCCGGAGCCCAGGGCCCCGGTGCAGGAATCCAGTCTGGCGAACCGGCGAGCCGGGCAGGCGGTGATGGTCGAGACGCTGCGGATCCATGACGGAGATCCGCCCCGGTCGTGGTGGCGACGTCTGGTCGGAGCCAGCCCGCTCAGTGCTGACAGCCGGCCCTGGTACCAGGGGGCGCTGGGGGAGATCGCGGTCGGGCAGATCCTCGGCCGCCTGGGCCCGGAGTGGACGGTGCTCCACGCCGTTCCGGTCGGCGCCGGGGTCTCGGACATCGACCACGTGCTGATCGGCCCGTCCGGGGTGTTCACGCTCAACACGAAGAACCACGCGGGCAGAAATGTCTGGATCGGCGAGCGCGCGATTCTGATCGACGGGCACAAGCAGCACTACCTGCCCCACGCCCGGCACGAGGCAGCGCGTGCCGGCAGGCGGTTGAGCGCCGCGGTAGCGGAGCCGGTCTCAGTCACCCCGGTGCTGGTGCTGATCGAGCCGGGAAAGCTGACGATCAAACAACGTCCTGCCGACGTCAAGATCGTCACCGATCGTGAGCTGCTGCGCTGGTTGAAGCGCCGTCGTCCCGTCCTGGCTCCTGAGCGGGTCGCCCAGATCGTTGCTGCAGCCGTGGCTCCGGGGACCTGGCACCACCATCCCGCGCCGCCCGAGGACCCGGTCGTGCTGCAGGAGCGCTTCGCGGAGCTGCGGCACACCGTGCGGAGCGCGCGACGCCGGCGCGGGCTGTGGGGCCTTGGGTTGATGTTCGGGGGTGGTGCCGCCGCTGTCAGCTACGGCTCGGACCTCCTGGCGGCAGTACTCCACGTCGGACTCTCCTGAGGGGCGGAAGGACTGCGGTCAGGGGCGCAGCACAGCCCGGGCAAAAGAGCGTCCTTCCGGCCTTCGTGCGGACAGCAGAGCCGAGGGCCATCCTCTCGACCCGGTCCCACCGACGATAGGTCTCGGTGCCTTGGCGAAGAGCCGTCTCCCCCTCTTGCCGGTGACTGTTCCGGAGCGCACAGTTGGTGCATGACGACGACGAAGCCGTTGTTCGTGGTGGCCGTGGTGATCGCGGCCCTGGCCCAGCTGGTGGTCGGATTCTTCTACATGGTCAGCGGTCTGATGGCTCCGCTGTGGGCCATCGTGCTCCTGAGCGTGTGGTGGGTGCTCCTGACCTACGTCGGGGTGCGACTGGTGCAGCGCCGGTCCTACCTGGTGCTCCTGGTCCCCGTGGTGGCCGTCGCGACGTGGTTCGGCGTCATGACGTTCGGGGAATCGGTCCTCGGCTGGACTCCCTGAGCCCCCGGGCTCTGGTTCCGAGTCACCGGCATCCGCGAGTTCCAGGAGACGGACCATGCTCCTCCGCAGCTTCCGCACCGACGATCTCGAGGCCCTGGTCGACCTCACCGTCCGCGCCTTCGAGCCCATTCAGCACGGCATCCGGGACCAGCTGGGGCACGAGCTATTCGCCCGGCAGAACGGCAACTGGCGCCAGGACTACCGCGACACCCTGGGAGATCTGACGATGGCGGAGAACCGGCATCGGTTCCTGGTCGCCGACCTCGACGGCGCACCCGCCGGCTATGCCGCCTGGACCACCCACCCTGGCCCGGCGGGGCCCCAGGGGGAGATCACGCTGCTCGCCGTCGACCCTCGGCATCAGGGCTCTGGTCTCGGCCGCGCCCTGATCGACGGAGCCTGCGAGGCGATGCGGGCGGCGGGGTGCGTCGTCGCCTGGGCGGGCACCGGCGGGGACGAGGCGCACGCCGCCGCCCGTGCCGCCTACGCGGCCGGGGGGTTCACGCCGCTGCCCACGGTTTTTTACAGCCGGCTGCTGTAGCGCCTGTCGGGGCGCTGCCCTCGTCCGGCATGAGGCGCTGGACCTGCCTGCCGGACGAGGACACCTCCCAGTCGCACTTCACGAGCAGGTTGCGGGCCCGGACAGGGGCCGTGCGTTCCTCGGGATGTCGTCAGCCACGGCGGCCTGCCGGCCCGACGACGGGGCGACGACGTTCGACGGTCTCGCCGCGTGATCGGCGTCCACGCGCGGGGCCACGTCGCCCAGGAAGGCCAGGCTGCGCCGCAGCGTGTGGATCCAGCCGTCCCACCCGAGATTGCGCCACGGCACCCGCTCCTCCGGGGGTGCGGCCAGGCGGCCGATCACTGTGTACACCGACAGCACGGCGGCTGCGGCCAGCACCAGGAACACGAACGAGATCATGATGAGCTCCTTGCCTGCGGTGTGCCGGCTGATCCGGCTCACTCTCACGCTGACAAGCCTCGTCGGCCGAAGTCTCTCGCACGAGTGGCAGAAATGACTACCTGCGGTAATTTTCTGCCAAATCTGTCGGCGCTCTGCCGCCGAGTCCCGGATGAGTGGAACGCTTGCTCGAGACCGCGGCCATGACGGAGCTCGTCGGCCGCGCTCTCGCGGCCGAGGGGCTCAACAGGCGGTGCTCAGGCGGTGGTCGCGAAGCGGCGGCGGTACTGCTGCGGGCTGAGCCTGCGGATCCGGGTGAAGTGGTGGCGCAGTGTGGCCGCGTTGCCGAAGCCCACGTCCGCGGCGATGCGCTCGACGGGCAGGTCGGTCTCCTCGAGGAGCTGCTCGGCCCGGTGCAGACGCCGCGCGGTGATCCAGGCGTGCGGCGTCGTGCCCGTCTCGTCGCGGAAGCGGCGGGCGAAGGTGCGCGGTGACATGGCGGCGCGCCGGGCCAGGGCGTCGACGTCGAGCGGCTCATCGAGGTGTCCCACGATCCAGGTGAGCAGCGGGTCCAGCGTCTCGGCCCGGCGCTCGGGGACCGGGTCCTTGATGAACTGGGCCTGCCCGCCCTGGCGCTGCGGCGGCACGACCATGCGCCGTGCCACGGTGTTGGCGGCCGCCGAGCCGAACTCCTGGCGCCACAGGTGGAGGCAGGCGTCGAGGCCCGCCGCGGTGCCGGCGCTGGTGAGGATGCTGCCGTCCTCTACGTAGAGGACCTCGGGCACCACCTGCGCGGCGGGGAACCGCTCGGCCAGCTCCGCGGTGTGCATCCAGTGCGTGGTGCAGCGTCGGCCGTCGAGCAGGCCGGCGGCTCCCAGGACGAAGGCGCCCGAGCAGATGGACAGGAGCCGGGCGCCACGGTCGTGGGCCGTGCGCAGCGCGTGGATCACCTCCTCCGGGACCGGGATGTCCCGGGACATCGCCGGGAGGACCACGAGATCCGCCTCGGCCACCCGGTCGAGGCCGTGCTGGACCGCTATCTCGAAGCCGGCGATCGTGCGGACCGGCCGCCCGTCGGGGCTGCACACGGCGAAGTTCATGACCGGCAGGCCGTCGCCCGAGCGGTCGATCGCCCAGGCCTCGCAGGCCACCCCGAGCTCGAAGGGGGAGACCTCGTCGAACACGATGACGGCCACGTTGCTGATCATGGGTCCATGCTCCCAGCGGACCGGCAGGAAGTCGACGACAGTATGAAAAGTGACAGTCGCGGCAGGGCGGGCACACGAGGAGAATCGAGGCCAGCAGCACCGAGGCGCGGACGACGGGAAGAGGGCGGTGGGCCATGGAGAGCACAGGCGAGGGCGAGCACCGGAAGGTGGCGGTCCTGGGGGCGACCGGGCAGCTGGGCGCACGGGTGGTGACACAGCTGCGCGAGCGCGGCCTCGACGTCGTCGAGGTCTCGCGCGGGCAGGGCGTCGACGTCTGTTCCGGTGACGGCCTGGACGCCGCGTTCGAGGGGGTCTCCACCGTGGTGGACTGCCTCCACTTGGCGACACTGTCCCGCAAGCGCGCCGTCGACTTCTTCACCACCACCGCACGCAACGTGGTGGCGGCGGCACAGCGGGCAGGGGTGTCCCGGATCGTGTGCGTCACGATCCTCAACGCCCGGGACCCCGAGGTGCACCGGTGGATGGGCTACTACGCGGGCAAGGCCGCCCAGGAGCAGACCTATCGGGCCGGACCCGTCCCGGTCACGTTCGTGGCCTCGGCGCAGTGGTACGAACTGGCCGAGACCCTGCTGTCGCAGCTGCGCATCGGCCCGCTCTCCGCCGTGCCCGGGATGCGCTCCCGGCCGCTGGCCGCGAACGAGGCCGCCGCGTTCGTCGCCGACCGTGCCCTGGAGCCCGGCGGCTCCGGGACCTCCGACGACGCCGTCATCGCGGGGCCCGAGGTCCGCGACATGGCGGAGCTGGCCCGTGCGATGGACCTCCACCGTGGAGGACGCCGGAAGGTTCTCCGGGTGCCGGTGCCGTTCACCGCTCTCGGCAACGGTGGCCTGCTGCCTCGTGCGGACTACACGACCGCTCCGACCCAGTTCGAGGACTGGCTCCGCGGCACCCCGTGAGGGACGGCCGGCCCTGCTGCTACCCGATCGGTGACGGCGGTCGTTGCCCGCCGAGCACGGCGAGCACGTTGTCGGCGGCGAGCACCGCCATTGCGGTGCGCGTCTCCACGGTGGCGGAGCCCAGATGCGGTACCAGCACCACGTTGTCGAGCTCCAACAGCTCGGGATGCACCCGGGGCTCGTGCTCGTAGACGTCCAGTCCGGCGCCCGCGATCCGGCCCTCGCGCAGTGCGGCCGCGAGCGCCGCTTCGTCGACGATCGGGCCGCGCGCGGTGTTGACGAGGTACGCCGAGTCCTTCATCGCCGTTAGCTGCTCGGCGCCGATCAGGTGATGCGTGGCGGGCCCATAAGGACAGTGCAGCGACACGACGTCGGAGACGGCCAGCAGCTCGTCGAGGTCGACCCGTCGGGCGCCCAGCTCGGCGGCGATCCCGGGATCGCACTCACTGCGCGACTGGTAGACGACCTCCATGCCGAAGGCCTTGGCACGGCGCGCGGTCGCCTGGCCGATGCCGCCCATGCCCACGACGCCGAGGGTCCTGCCCTGCAGGCCGCTGCCGAGCAGAAAGAACATGCCCCACTTCCAGGCCTGGCCGGAGCGGATGAGCCGTTCCCCCTCGCCGAGCCGGCGAGTCGCCATGAGGATGAGGCCGAAGGCGATGTCGGCCGTGGCGTCCGTGAGGACACCGGGGGTGTTGGTGGCCACGACGCCCCGCTCGGTGCAGGCGGGCACGTCGATGTTGTCGTAGCCGACGGCGACGTTCGCGACCACCTTCAGCTGCGGGCCGGCGGCGTCGAGCAGCTCGGCGTCGATGCGCTCGGTGAGCAGACTCACCACGGCATCCGCCCCGGTCACCCGGCGCAGGAGCTCCTCGCGGCCGATCGGCTCCGGATCCGGCCAGGCGTCGACGTCGTGCTCGGCGCGGAGCTTCTCGATCGCGGCGTCGGGCACCCGTCCCGTGACAAGGACCCGGCTCATGCCGTCTCGATCCACTCGCGCAGGCGGCCGAGGCCGTCGCGGATGTCGGCGACGTCGATGCCCGAGTAGGCGAGCCGGATGTACTGCCGATCCTCGTCGGGCTGGCGCCGGCCGAAGTGCTCCCGCGTGCAGAAGGAGACGCCGGTCTGGTGCAGCGCTGCCGTGGCGAAGTCACCGACTGCCGTGTAGCCCATGCTCTCCATGGTCTGGGTGACGTCGGGGAACAGGTAGAACGTCGACTGCGGCACGGCCACGTGCATGCCGGAGATGGCGTTCACGAGCTCACAGGCGGCATCCCGGCGCTCGCGCAGGATGTCGAGCGTCTGCTGCACGGGTTCCTGGGGGCCGCGGAGCGCTTCGATGCCGGCCCACTGCACGTAGTGCGTGGTGCACGACTCGTCGTTGGTGTTGAGCGTGCCGAGCACCGTGGCGATCTCTGGCGGCGCGACGGCGCAGCCGAGGCGGGAGCCGGTCATGGCGAACTTCTTGCTGAACGTGTAGAGGATGACGGTGCGATCGGCCATGCCGGGGAGTGACGCGATCGAGTTCGAGACCCCCTCGTAGCGCGTCTCGAAGTAGGCTTCGTCGGAGAGCACCCAAAGATCGTGCTCCTGGGCGAGCTGCGCGACGGCCTCGCGCTCGGCCGCCGTCGACTCGGCCGAGATGGGGTTCTGCAGGTCGTTGTAGATGATGGCGACCGTGCTCGGGGTGATCGACGCGCGCACCTGGTCGAGGTCGATCGCGAAGCCGTCCTCCGTGGGGAGATAGCGGTACGGCACGGCCGTGCCCCCGAGGTACTCGATCTGCGACTCGTAGATCGGGAAACCGGGATTCGGGTAGAGCACCTCCTCGCCGGGGTTCATGACCGCCTGCAGGAACTTCGTGATGACGGGCTTGCCGCCCGTCATCACGACGATGCTCTCGGCGCTGAGGTCGATGCCACGGCGCGAGCCGATGTCCTCGGCGAGGGCCTCGCGCAGCTGCGGGATGCCGGGGCCGGGGCAGTAGCCCGTGTGACCGTCGGCGATGGCCCGGTCCATCGCCTCGATGATGTGCGGGGCCGTCGGGATGTTGATGTCGCCGAGGTGAAAGGGGTACACACGGTTCCCCTTCGCCGTCCAGGCGGCCGCGGCCTGGGCGACGCTGAAGGCGGTCTCGGTGCCCAGCCGTTCGAGCCGGTGCGCGAGTTGGCGCATGCTGTCCCACTCCTCGTCGAGTTGGCGATCGATCCTCCAGCGGATCCGGGTCGAGCCTACGAGCCATGCATCTGGCTGGGAAGGGTGATCCGCCGATGGACTTTCACCGTGAGCAGGGCCGTGTGATCGTGATCATCGGCAACGCTGCATGTGCCGGAGCGGAAGTGCGGACTATAAGGGTTCGACGCGGCGCGGTCCCCGGTCCCATCCTGACGGAGCCGCGGTCCGTCAGCCGGCGGCGTCGAGCAGGTCATCCAGGACCCGGTCGAGGCGGGCCACGAGAGACAGATGCCCCTCGTGCTCCAGCAGGTGCGCCCGGGCGCCCGGCACGTGCGCGGCGAGCCACTTCCCGTGGGCGAGGGGGACGGTACAGTCCTTCCGACCGTGCCAGATCCGTGCCGGCACGGCGACTCGCTCCACGTTGAATCCCCACGGGCGGTTTACCGCCAGGTCGTCGTCGCGCCAGCCCACGACGCCCTGGCGCAGGGCGCGCTCGGCCGTGTCCAGCACGTACCCGGCGAAGTCCCCGGTCATCACCGCCTGGTCCACGGGCGGGAGCATCGCGCGCAGGAGTGCCACGACGTCGTTCCCGGGTGCCGAGGCCGCAGCGCTCATGATCTCCATGCGCTCCTCAAGGTAGGCCTCGAGCGCGCTGCGCCCCTTCCGGGCAGCGGTGAACTCCGCCGCGCTGTCCTCGTCCATCCCGGCGACCGGATCCAGCCTCGCCACGCGCGGCGGGGCGTAGCCGGCGAGGGAGGCGACCGCGCGGCACCGATCGGGCAGCAGCGCAGCGCAGGCCAGGGCGCGGGGAGCGCCACTGGACCAGCCGAGAGTGAGGAAGTCCGTCATTTCCAGCTCGTCCAGGAGGAACGAGGTGTCGGCCACGGCACCGGCGACCGTGCCGGGGGCCTTCTCCTCCGGGAGCGGGTCCGAGGCGCCGTATCCGGGGCGCGAGACGGTGGCCACGCGCAGCCCGCGGTCCGCGGCCGCGCGCTCGAGCGGCCCGAACAGGACCGCGGCACCGGGAGCCCCGTGGTGGAAGACCACCGGCAGGCCTCCGGGCGGACCGGTGAGCCGGAACTCCAGGCTGCGTCCGTCCGGTGTGGTGACGCTGCGGTTGCCGTGGTCCTCCGGCTGCGCGCTCATGCGTTCCCCCGCTGTCCGTGGGCCGCTCTCGTGCATCTGTGGCGGCCGGGTGACTCCACGCTAGGGCGCCGCGGCACCCAGGGCCAGGCGACGACGGCGTGTGACCGCCTGCCTCTCCCCGCGGGGCTCGAGGGCTCCGACAGAACCCGTCACGAGACCGTCACGGTTGCAGGGAGCCCATATGGGAGGGGGAGTGCGGTTCCCGCCGGGACGGCCGGGAACCGCACTCCCCGCTCACGTGCGTGGAGTCAGCGCACGCGGAGATAGACGGGACCGGAGCCGACGTTGACGGTCTGGATGACCGTCTGGTTGCCGTTCCAACCGCCGTGGACGGCCTTGCCGCCGCCGATGTACACGGCGATGTGGGCGAAGCCCATGCCGCCATTGGCGTAGTAGACCAGGTCACCGGGCTGGGCCTGGGCGGCGGAGACCCGGGTGCCAAGCTTCAGGTAGGAGGCCGGCCACCCATGGTGGTTGATCCCGGCCGCGCGCAGGGACTTGGTGACCAGGGCGGTGCAGTCCTGGCCCACACCCAGCTGGTTCTTGGCCGCAGCAGCGATGGTCGCGGCCTTGCCGGACTGGGACTGGATGCTGACGAGCTGCTGGGGGGCTGCGGCGGGGGCGGCCTGGGCCGGGGCCACGCTGCTGAGCGCCAGGGCGCCGCCGGCGACCGCCAGGATCGCGGTGCGTCCGAGGCGGAACGAGCTCTGGGCGCGGTGGCGGGGCGTGCGGGACTGGAAAATGGGCATGAGTGATGTCCTCCCTCTTGCCTGCGAGGTGAGCTGTCGGATGCGGGTGGGAGACACCCGGTCGTCAGGATGGGGGCCCTGACGACTTAACCCCTAGGTCCCGGGGGAGGGACCGTTCATGGTTCCCCCGCTTCTGCCGAGCGATGTGTTCTGGGGGCCTCGAGCACCGGCAGAATTCGGCGATGTGCACGAGGGTGCCGATCAATGGGGGAATCGGCACGGAGAGAACACTAATCGAAGAATAACGGGAAAGTCTCGTTTTGATCACGGGCGTGTCTCGGTTCTTGTGCCAGTTCAGCAGTGCACCTTCACACCCAGACGAGGTTGCCGGTTGAGGGGCGCCGCTGGAGATCCCCGGAGAGGCTCAGTTCGAGACGAAAGTGGTCTTGACCTGGGGCTCTGCCCGGGTCGTTCTGACGGGCAAGCGTGCCCTCCCTGGAGCCGCGTGCCGGGTGGCGCCACCCGTGTCATGGCGCGACCGTTTGCCGGGAAAGGTCTGCGGAGCATTAGATCCCGACGGGATCGGCCCCTTCCTCAAGGGTCGGGACAAACCTTCTCCACCGATAATCCCCATTGTTGTCCCGGGAATTCGCAAAAGAAAGAAATGCGATTGCGGCGCGTCGGTCTCGTTCTCCTGCCGTCCCACGAGCATCAGGCTGCTGATGGGGGGATGTGCCCCGAAGCCCCGGACTGCCCGCATGCGGAGGGCTCCGGTGCCGCAGCCCCGGAGCCCTCCATCCGGTCGTTCAACCGGTCAGGCGACGCTGAAGCCCTCGTACTGCCGGGAGGCGACCTCGTCGCACTTGGCGCGGTAGGCGCCGACCCCGCCCACGTAGGGCATGAACACCCGCGGCTTGCCGGGCACGTTCGCGCCCAGATACCAGGAGTTCGCCTGCGGGAACAGGGTCATGTCCGCGGCGTCGTTGACGTGCTGCACCCACGCGTCCTCCGCCTCGGGAGAGGCCTCGGAGCGGATGAGGCCCTGGTCCTCGAGGTAGCGGATGTGGTCGGTGATCCAGTCGACGTGCTGCTCGATCGAGGTCACCATGTTGCTGAGCACCGACGGGCTGCCGGGACCGGTGACCAGGAACAGGTTCGGGAACCCGGCGGTGGCCAGCCCGAGGTAGGTCCGCGGGCCGGCGGCCCACTTCTCGGCCAGGGAAAGCCCCTCGGTGCCCCGGATGTCGATCCGGTTGAGGGCCCCGGTCATGGCGTCGAAGCCGGTGGCGAAGACGATCGCGTCGACCTCGTACTCCTGCTCCGTGGTGCTCAGCCCCCGCTCGGTCAGCTGGGTGATGGGCGCGGACCGGACGTCGACCAGGGAGACGTTCTCCCGGTTGAATGTCGTGTAGTAGTCGGTGTCCACGCAGATCCGCTTGGTGCCCACGGGGTGGTCGTACGGCTTCAGCAGCTCCGCGACCTCGGGGTCCTCGACGATCTCGTCGATGCGCTCGCGGATGTACTGGGCCACGACGTCGTTGGCCTCCTTGCTGATCGCCAGGTCCGAGAAGCACTGCCCGAGGCGGAACCCGCCCAGCGTCCAGTGCTCCTCCATGACCTTGCGCTGCTCCTCCGGGTCGGTCTCCAGTGCGGAGGCGGTGCTGGGCGGGAACGGCAACCCGGTCGGGGTCTGTCGGGCGATCTCCCGGATCCGCGGGTAGTCGGCCTTGATCTGCGCCCACTCCTGCGGGTCCAGCGGCTGGTTGCGCGCCGGGACGCTGAAGTTCGGGGTGCGCTGGAAGACCGTGAGGTGCTCGGCCTGCCGGGCGATCTCGGGGATCGACTGGATGCCCGAGGATCCGGTGCCGATCACCGCGACGCGCTTTCCGATGAAGTCCACGCCCTCGTGCGGCCAGGAGCCGGTGTGGTAGACCTCCCCGGCGAAGTCGGTCAGGCCCTCGAGGTCCGGCACGCGCCCGGCCGAGAGGCAGCCGGTGGCCATGATGCAGTACCGGGCGCTGACCGTCTCCTCGGTGCCGTCCGCGGTCGAGCGGGTGGTGACGGCCCACCGTGCCACGGCGTCGTCGTAGACGGCGGAGACCACCTCGGTGTCCAGCTGAATGTCGCGGCGCAGGTCGAAGCGGTCGGCCACGTGGTTGAGGTAGCGCAGGATCTCGGGCTGGGTGGGGTAGCGCTCGGTCCACTCCCACTCCTGCTCCAGCTCCCGGGAGAAGGAGTAGGAGTAGTAGGGGCTCTCCACGTCGCACCGGGCCCCGGGGTAGCGGTTCCAGTACCACGTGCCGCCCACGCCGTCGCCCTTCTCGACGACGGCCACGGACCGTCCCTGCTCGCGCAGGCGGTGGAGGAGGTAGAGGCCGGAGAACCCGGCGCCGACGACGACGACGTCCAGCTCGCGCACCGTGCTCATCGCTCGCCCGCCTCCTCCAGCTCGGCCTCGACGTCCGAGGCGACCGACTCCACCACGAAGTCCAGGGCCTCGGCGCTGGCCGGCAGCACGTTGACCATGGAGAAGAAGCCGTGCATCTGGCCCTCCCAGCGGCGCTGGTGGACCTCCACCCCCGCCTCCTGCAGCTTCTCGGCGTAGGCCTCGCCCTCGTCCCGCAGCACGTCGTGGGCGGCGGTGATGACCAGCGCCGGCGGCAGCCCGGAGAGGTCCTCCGCGTGGAACGGTGCGGCGTCCGGGTGCCGGCGCTGCTCGGCGTCGGGCACGTACTGGTCCCAGAACCAGGACATGAACTCGGTGGTCAGCAGCGTCTGGTTCTCCTCCTCGGTGTAGGAGGGGCGGGTGAAGTCGGCATCGGTGACCGGGTAGATCAGCACCTGCTTGGCGATCGCCGGTCCGCCGTTCTCGCGCGCCCGCAGGGCCATGACGGCCGAGAGGTTGCCGCCGGCGCTGTCCCCGCCGACGTAGAGCGGGACCTGCGCCCCGGCGATCTCCGCCAGGTGCTCGCCTGCCCAGGTCAGGGCGGTCCAGGAGTCCTCCACCGCGGCGGGGAAGGGGTGCTCCGGGGCCTTGCGGTAGTCCACGAGGACGACGGCGCAGCCCGACTTCTCGGCCAGCTGCCGGCCCAGGGTGTCGTAGCCGTCGATGTCCTGCAGCACCCAGCCGCCGCCGTGGAGGTAGACGAACACGCCGGCCGGGGACTCCCGCGGCACGTGCACCCGGACGCGGAAGCTGCCGCCGTCGGAGGCGTCCAGGACGTGGTCCTCGGTGCGGTGCATCTCGGGGCCCGTCCCGAACATCTCGTTCATTGCGGCGGCGGTGGCGCGGGCCTCGGCGGGGCTCATCTGCCACATGGGCTTGGCGTCGGGCCCGGCGGCCTCGGCGGAGGCGGCCAGGAAGGCGAGGGTGGCGTGGTCCAGGGACATGTTGGTCTCCTCATCGACGGAACGATTCCGGCACCGCTCGTGCTGAGTGATGCAGGTCACATGACCGTAGACTGCACAATGCATTGTTTCTAGAGGGTGGCCGAATGTTTCTCGCGTCCGGGTGGCTACGCTGGGGGCAGCACCGGCCGGCCGCCTGTTGTCGAGGCACCAGCGGCGACGTTCGGACCGGCCAGACGGAGGGACACGGAACTGTGGCGTTCGAGATGCCGGCCACCCGGCGGGAGGCGGTCGCGGAGCACCTGCGGGAGGAGATCCTCTCCGGTGCGCTCGCTCCCGGCACCCCGATCCGTGACGCCGAAATCGCGGCCCGCCTCGACGTGAGCATCACCCCGGTGCGCGAGGCCATCACCGAGCTCATCGGCGAGGGCCTGGTGGTCAGCACCGCCAACAAGCGCCGGCACGTCGCCGTGCTCACCCAGCGGCAGGCGATCGAGCTGATGGACGTGCTCGGGGTCGTCACCGTGGCCGCGCTCGAGCGCGCTGTGCCCCACCTCGACGACGGCCGGCTCGACGCGCTCGGCGACACCGTCACCCGCTTCACCCAAGAGGTGGGGCAGTACCACGTCGAGGAGTCCCGCACCGGCCTGATCGACGCCGTGCGGGTGCTGCTGGCGGCCGCCGACAACGACGAGCTGACCGCCATGGCGGAGCAGGTCATGCTGCGCTCGCTGCGGCGGATCACGCTCTACCCCTCAGGCCACCTGGTGCCGCTGTGGGTCGAGGGCTGGCAGGACATGCTGCAGCTGCTGCGTGAGGGCGCCGGTCCGGAGGCGGTGGCCCGGCTGCGGGCGTTCTTCACGGAGCTGACCACCCGGATGCGGGAGGACCGGCCGCTGGACGCGACGGTGGGGCCGGCGCCGCAGGGGTGAGCCACGGCTGTGGTTCTTGCGCATCGACGCGCCGGAGCCTGCGACGCCGCCTGGAAGGTCGGCCCATTGTGCTCCGTGTCCGTCCGAAGAGGCTTCGGCGCGTCAGAGGGATTCCCGGATCAGCAACAGCCGGTGGTCACTGGAGCTCCCACGTGCCGCAGCGCTTGGTCTCGAAGTCCTGTCCCTCGGCCAGGGTCACGGACGGCCGGCCGCCGCCGGGGATGTCGTTGGCGATGATGTCGTCCCCGTTGGTGCCGGAGGTCAGGATGGCCCAGTAGCAGCTCGACCCCACGTCTTCCGTTGAGCGGTACGTGCCGGGAGCGATGTCCACTCCGACGGTCCATGTGCCCTCGCGGATGGTGTTGTCCGCCTTCTTCTGCTCCGCTCCGGAGACAGCGTTTTCGCGCTCCTTGACGGCGTCTTCCGCCTCCTTGATGTCGCCCTCGCGTTCTTCGAGTGCCTTCTCGGCAGCGGTGATCTCGTCCTCGCGCTTCTGGAGCTCCGTGTGCCGGTCCTGGAGACCGGAGGACATCGTGTCGTAGTCCTCCTGGAGCGACTCGTGGTCCTCCTCGACGCCCGTCTTGGCGGAGGCCAGGGCGACGTACTCGTCACTAGAGGTGGGATCCGAGGCCACGGCGCCTCCGATGCCCAGACCTCCTGCGAAGAGCGCGACGCCGGCCACCCCCATGACGATCGACTTGGTCCTGCTCTTCTGTCGTTCCGGGGCGGACGACCGGGCCGGCGACTGTGGCCTGTCACGCCGGAATGACGTCGTGGCGCGCATCCAGGCGCCGGCGAGTGCCGCGCCGGAGCGCCGGGAGCTGGGACGGTCCGTGCTGCCCACCTCATGTGCCGCTTCCGGATCACTGGCCGGCAGGGGCTGGGTCAGGGGCTCGTTCCCTCCCGCACCAGCATTGGCCTGGGCGTCGTCGACCCAGAACTGCCAACCGTCCGGTGCCGGACCCCACGCGGGGTCGGGGGACCACCCCGGGTGGGGAGTCCAGCCTTCCGGGGGCTGCGGCCAGGTCGGGGGAGCGTTGAAGCGCATGGTGACATCCAGGGGGTCGAGCGGAGGTTGCAGGCACAAACGTAACGGGGAGGGGGTGCCCTTTCTTACCGAGCGGTCACAATGCAGAAATGTGCGGTCTGAAGCGCTGGATGCCGAGCCCGGGAGGATCGGCCATCTCCGGGTGGTTGCCGTGGAAGGTCATCCTCGTCCCGTCTGCAATGGACCCGTCACCGACGTCCTTTCATCCACCGGACGACGGTGACGATCAGCCAGGCGACGAACACGAGCGGAGCGATCAGCCAGGAGATTCCGACGACGGCAGCCCAGACGGACTCCGGCACCCCGACGAGGCTCAGCAATGCGCCGACGATTGTCATGCCGACGATCAGGAGCAGGATGATCGACCACATCACAACGTGGAACGCCCAGCGACGTTGCGGCTTCACCTGAGGTGACGGCTCTGCAGGCAGCGGAGGGTCCCACGGCTGCCGCGGGCGGACGGACAGCGGGGGGTCCCAGGGCTGTCGGGGTGGTGCGGCGTACGGCGTCGAGGAGGGCGCTGCGGAATCCGGCCGGGGCGGAGCCTCCACCCTCGGCACCGCGTGGGGTTCGACGGTCCAGGCCTCAGCAGGCGCCCGGTCCTCCGCGGTCGACACGGACATGCCGGGCTGCTCCGGGGCGGCCTGCGGTTCCGGCGGGGCCGTGGCCGGTTCCGGAGGGATGGAGCTGACAGGAGTCGCGTCGTCGAGCACTGCGGGCGGGTCGACGTCGTCCTCGACCGGCACGCCGGTCTCTGCCCGTTCCAGCAGATCCCGGAGCTCCGGTTCCCCGATCACGGCGATGCGCTGGCCCTCCCGGATGCGCTCGGCGGCCTTCTTCTCCTTGCCCGTGGCACCGGTCAGGGGTGGATTCCGGACGCCAGCACCGGCGCCGATCACCAGGCACGTGATCTTCTTCGTGAGGCTCTGCGCAACGACGGCACCGGCCCCGCGCATACGCTCCTGAATCTCTTCACGAGTTCCGAAGGAGAGATCCCCGGTGATCAGCACGACCTCGGTCTCGAGGGTGGTCGGTGTGGGAACGGTGGGATCGGCGAGAGACGGGCCGGTGGCCGGCCGCTCCACGGACGTGCGGAACACCGACTCCGGGGCCCGCCGGGAACCCTCCGAACGTGCGTGCGACGAGCCAGTGGTGGAGCGGCGCGGCGCTCGTTGCCAGAGTTCGTCCACGGTGGACGCGCCGGTGCGGCGGGCCAGCTCGACGGTCACCTGCGCCGCGGCCAGGGCATCGGCCTCGGCCTGGTGGTGCGGGAAGTCGTCCAGACCGAGATGGCGCACCACGGTGGGGAGCTTGTGGTCCACCAGGTCGAGATGGCCTCGCGAGAGCTGGAGCGTGCAGTGGAACCGCGGCAGGGGGGACTCCACGCCCGAGGCCCGGTTGGCGGCCCGCCACACGGACTCGTCGAAGGACGCGTTGTGCGCGACGACGGGCAGGTTGGCGCAGAGCCGGTGCAAGCGCTGCGCGGTCTCCGGCCAGGAGAGTCCATCGGCCATGCACTGCTCCCGGGTGATGCCGTGAATGGCGGTGTTCCTCCGCTCGAAGTGATCCGCCGGCGGTGGAGGTTGGACGAGCCAGGAGTCCGAGGACTGCACCCGGCCGTTCCGGACGACAGCGACGCCCACGGCGCACGCCGATTCCCTCTTGCCGTTGGCCGTCTCGAAGTCCAGGGCCACGAAGTCCAGATCCGGCACGCTACTGCACCTCCTCGATCACCAGGTTGATGCCGTCGTCGGGGTGATACCCCCAGGACGCCTCGAAGTCGTCCCACGTGCCCGTCTGTCGCCCGTCGAGGGCGCGCGTGCTGTCCATGCGGGCGATGACGCTGTCCGAGGCGTCCAGTCCCTGCAGGAGGCACGCCATTTCGAAGACTTCGGCACCGTAGGTGTTGTCCTCGCCGATGGTCTGGATCGATACGCTGTGCCCCTCGTCGCCGATCGTGATGCCTGCGGCGTCCGTCAGCCCGCAGTCCTCGACGGCGGTCTCGATGTCAGTGGATCCGAAGCCCACCTCGGCGCTGCCGGCGTCCGGCGTGATGTCGGAACCCGAAGCGGCAGGCGTGACCGGGGTCGAGGCACCGGCGCCCACCACCACTCCCAGGAGGAGTCCGGCGATCACACCCGTTCCGCCGAAGATCCAGTGTCGGCTGTCGGATGAGACCGCGGACGACCAGAGTTTCTTCAGTAGCGTCAGGAAGGACGATGTCTTTTTTTCTTTCTCTTCCTCGTGGCGGGCGGGGAGGTAGCGGGCTGCGCGTCCTCGACCCAGAACTGCCAGCCGTTGGGTGCGGGACCCCACGCCGGGTCGGGGACCCAGTTCGGCGGAGGTGTCCACTCGGAGGGCGGCTGGGGCCAGTTGGGGGGTGTGTTGAACTTCATGGCGCCATTCACGGACGGGGGATGATTACCTGCGCAAACGTATCTCGGGGCGCGGACGTCGAAGAAAGTTGTCGCGTCACAGGGCGCCTCGCAGACTGGTCACAGAGGGAATCAGACCAGCGCCGACGTTCGGATGTGGGGTGGAGGCGCAGGCGACCGGCCCGCGGGTCACTCGTGCGGGGGACCGCGTGCGTGGGCCTATGCCTCAGTGCTCAACGCCCAGCACCGAATGCGCGATGAGCATGTCGAGGCGCCGGACGTCGACCTTCTTGCCGACCCTGATCTTGATGCGCCCGGCGCGGGTCCAGAGCTCGAGCTCTCCGTCGAGGTCGAAGGTGCCGGCGTTCTCCGACGACCACATGGTGATCCCGGAGTACGGCAGGGAGTACACCTCGACCTTCCGCCCGGTCATGCCCTGAGCGTCGCGGACGATCAGCCGCTTGGTGGTGAAGACGGCGCTGTCGCGGAAGGTCTTGTAGGCGGCCACAGGCTGTTCTCCCGGGACCATGAGTTCGGCGACGTCGCTCGGGATGGGGCACTCGGCCACAAACATCCACTGGGTCACTGCTGCTGTTTCCATGACTGCTCCTGTCGTCCACGGAATCGGGGCCGCCGCAAGACCTTCGACGTCCCCACATCTGTCCATTCACAGTAGTGAATGCAGGCGCATACGATCCAGGCATCTGGTGCAGTGCTTCGGAAGGAGTGCCACGGTGGCTTCACGAGGACAACGGACGACGGCCGGACCGCCGCCGCGTTTCCCGGTGCCGCCGGATGGATACCAGTTGCTCTACACCGTCACCTGCACCAAATGCGGGGCGAAGGAGCCGACGTTCTCACTGGAGGGGCGGTTCCCGCGTCACTGCTCCCCCGTGAACGGCCGGTCCGTCTGTGTGCGCAGCGGTGCCGAGTTCCTGGCCGGGGAGAAGCGGCGAGTGACGTGGCGGGTGGTGCAGAGGGTTGTCGCCCCGGAGGCCACGGGCCGGACCGAGGCACCGTCGACGCTGCGAGCGCCGAGATCAGCGGCGTCGTCCGAGGGCAAGACGCCCGGGCTCAAGACCGATCAGTCCCCGAAAGGTCGAGCGGCCTCGACCGTAACTAGCCGGAAGATGTCCCGCCTCGAAGCGGAACGGCGCTACTACTCCTCGGACGCCGAGGAGGCCAATGAGGCCCGGTACCGCGAGTGGCAGGAGCTGAACACCGGATCGGTCAGTGTTGTCGCGCGGTCGTGCGCGCCGCAGGGAACGGGCCGGCGCCGCTGAGTGCGCCCGGCGGGGCGCCGGGCCGGATGGGCATGACGCGGAAGAGCAGACAGCCACTCGGTGGCGGCCACCACGAGAGCTCTTGTTCGGTGGGGAACGGGTGCCCTGCATCCTGGCCCACTGCTCCACCGGAGCTGCACCCTAGGGATGTTCCTGCCGGACCTGCGCCCACTCCTCGTCCGGTCTACAACAGCGGGGCTCGCCCCGGACCCGGCCGGCCGGCGAAGGCCTGGACGATGTCGAGCCAGGCGTCGGCGTCGGGGCCCTCCGCGACGAGGCTCCCGTCCCGGCGGCGCCGCCGTCGGGTGGCGAGCAAGGCGAAGTCCAGGGCGGGGCCGTGAACGCGCTGAGTCGCGTCGGCCGGTCCCCAGGTCCAGGCTTCGTCCTCGTGGGTGAGCTCGACGCGGAACGGCTCGGCCGGCGGGTCCAGCCGGCGCTGCCGGAAGGCGTAGTCGCGGTTGGCCACGCCCAGGTGGGCGATGTGCCGCAGCCTGGGCGAGGCGACCGGCGGAATGCCGAGGGCGTCGCGGATGTCCTGGCCGTGGGCGAAGGTCTCCATGATCCGGGCGCCGGCCCCCGGCCGTCCCAACCGGTGCGGCTGCGCCTCCAGCTCGGCCAGCCGCTCCGCGACGACGGCGGGAGAGATGCTCCGCGCCGGTCCGCCCGCCGCGGTGGGCGATCCGGTCAGGAGGCCGCGGCCGCGATCTCCCGCGCCACCCGTTTCGCGATCTTCCCGACGTACCCGGTCAGGCCCGGGCGGTGGACGTAGCCGACGAACCGCAGGCCCGGCGTGAGCTCGCGGCCGGTGCCGTCGCGGGGCATGCCATGCTCGTCCAATGCCCCGAGGTCGCCGACGAAGTCCTCCAGGCCGGTCCGGTACCCCGTGGCGGCGATGACGGCGTCGGCGGGCTCGCGCCGGCCGCCGGCCAGGAGCACGCTGTCGCCGTCGAGCCCGACCACCGCGGGAACGCACTCGATCGCCCCGCCGCGGATGTCATGGAGGACCTCCGGGTCGACGACCGCGGGTGTGGCCCCGCGGGCCCGGATCGCGGCCATCACGCCCTCGGTGGGGCGGGGCAGCCCGTAGGCGCTGAGGTCGCCGACCGTCCTGCGCTGGAGGGCGGAGAGCAGGCGGTCCACGAGCGCGTCCGGCAGGTGCAGGAGCAGCGGGACCGGCAGGTCGCCCGGCACGCCGTGGAGCTCCCGCAGGAGGATGTTGGGCGGCGTGCGCACCGCCAGCAGCACCCGTCCGGCGCCGCCGGCCGCGAGCTGGTGGGCGATCTCCATCCCGCTGGTGGCGGCACCGGCGACGACGACCGTGCGGCCCGCGAAGGGGGCGGGGTTGCGGTAGGCCGAGGAGTGCACGACCTCGCCGGAGAACGCGTCCCCGGTGGCCCAGCCCGGCAGCTTCGGCCGGTTGAGGGCGCCGGTGGCGACGACCACGTGCCCGGCGTGCCGCTCGCCGGCCGGGGTGCTGACGCACCAGCCGCCGTCGTCGGGGCGGATCCGGGTGACCTCCACGCCGGTCTCGACCGCCAGGCCCCGGTCGGCGGCGTAGCGCTGCAGGTAGGCGATGTACTGGTCGCGGGTGGGGAACTGGCCGTACTCGCGCGGGAACGGTGCGCCGGGCAGCGCGGAGTGGCGTCGGGAGGTGTTGAACCGCAGGGCGTCGTAGCGCCCCGTCCAGGCGGCACCGGGCTGCGGGCCGCGCTCGAGCACGGTGGCCGGCACGTCCCGGGCGCGCAGCTCCGCGGCGGTGGCCAGGCCGGCCGGGCCGGCGCCGACGACCAGGACGCGGGGAACGGTGTCCATGGTGCTCTCCTTCGGATGAGTGCCTTCTCGTGTCCGACCGGCCAGGAGCCGGGGCTCAGGGCCGGGCCTGGAGGACCATGTTGAACGGGGTGTCCGCCACCCGGCGCACGTCCTGGAAGCCGGCCTCGGTGAGGACGTCCCGCAGCGCCGGCTCGCCCGCCTGGCCGCCGAGCGCGAGCCCCACCGGCTGGGACAGGGAGTTCGGGGTGCACAGGAACGTGGACGCCGCGTAGCCGAGCGGTGCCGCCGGGTTGGCGAGGTTCGCCGCGAGGTCGTCGCCGGCCTGGAGCTCGACGAGCACGAGCGAGCCGCCGGGGGCGAGGGCGCGGCGGGCGTAGGCGGCCGCCCCCACGGGGTCACCGAGGTCGTGGAAGGCGTCGACGAAGATCACGAGGTCGTAGTCGTGGCCCGGGTACTCGTGGCAGTGGGCGACCTCGAAAGCGACCCGGTCCGCCACGCCGGCCGCCGCGGCGCGGGCGCGGGCGATCTCGACCGACGGTCCGTGGGGGTCGAACCCGATGAAGCGGGAACGCGGAAAGGCCTGCGCGAGCAGGATCAGCGGCGCCCCATGGCCGGTGCCCACGTCCGCGACCGTCGCCCCCGCGGCGAGCCGTTCGGCGACGCCGTCGAGCGCCGGCACCCACTCCGTCACCAGGCTGCGCCGGTACTGCGCCGACCAGAAGCGCTCCGTCTGCTCGAAGACCATCGGGTCGTGCTCCCCCCAGGCGATCCCCTCACCCGTGCGGAAGGTCTCCAGCAGGGGATCGACGTCCCGGAACATTCCCGCCGGGAGCAGGCACGCGGCCACCATCCCGTCGTCGGTGAGGACGGCGGCCCACTCCGCGGACAGGGTGAAGGTCCCGTCAGCCGCGTCGTGTCCGAGGATTCCCACGGCGGCCTGCTGGGCCAGCCACTCCCGGACGTACCGTTCGTGCGTGCCGGTGCTCTCGGCCAGCTGCGCCGACGTCATCGGGCCGCCGCCGGCCAGGGCCGTGTAGAGGCCGAGACGGTCGCCGACGAGGATCATCGCCGTGGTCGCGGCCGCGCTGACGAGACCGAAGTACTCCTGGGCGCGCTGCTCCACGAGGTTCTCGGCGTCGGTGGTGGTCATCACGGGCTCCTTTCGTCGTCGGGTCGTGTCCCACGATGCTCCCTGGCCCTGTCACACGCCTTTCATCGCGCGGTCATCGGCGGACAATGGGAGACATGGCACAGGACCCGGTGGAGATCGGCGTCCTGGGGGCGCTCGAGGTCCGGCGCGCCGGGACGCTCGCCGCGCTGCCCGGTGCGCGGCCGCGGGCGGCCCTCGCCGCGCTCATCGTGCACGCCCCGCACCCGGTCTCCGTGGACGCGCTCGTCGCGGCGGTGTGGGGCGATGACGCGGTGCCGGCCCGGCCGCGCGGTGCCGTGCACACCGTGGTGTCCCGGCTGCGCGCGGTCCTGGGTAGGGAGGCCGTGCAGGCGGGGCCGGCGGGCTACTGCCTGGCGCTGCCGGACGGGGCGGTCGACGCCAGCCGCTTCGAGGCGCTCCGCCGCCGGGCCGCCGGATGGCCGCCGGACCAGGCGGCCGGGACGCTCGACGAGGCGCTGGCGCTGTGGCGCGGCCCCGCCTACGCCGAGTTCGCCGACCGCGGCTTCGCGGTGGCCGAGGCCGCGCGGCTGGAGGAGCTGCGGCTGCGGACCGTGGAGGACCGGGCCGTGCTGGCCCTGCAGGCGGGGGCCGTCGACGACGCCGTGTCCGCGCTCGAGGAGCTCGTCGCCGAGCAGCCGCTGCGGGAGCGGGCCCACGGGCTGCTCATGACCGCCCTCTACCGCGCCGGCCGGGCGGCGGAGGCCCTCGACCGGTTCTCCGCGCTGCGCCGCACCCTCACCGGCGAGCTGGGCCTGGACCCCGCACCGGCCCTGCGGGAGCTGCAGCTGCGGATCCTCGGCCACGACCTGCCGGAGGGGCCGTCCTCGTCGCCCGCGCGGCCGGCGCCACCGGTCCGGCCGGTGCCGTCCGCCACGCCGGTGCCGCCCGCCTGGCGGCCGGCCGCGGACGCCTTCGTCGGGCGGGAGGACGACGTCGAGCAGCTGCTGAGGGCCGTGGGCGCGCACCGCCTGGTGTGCGTCACCGGTCCCGGCGGGATCGGCAAGTCCCGGCTCGTCGCCGAGGCCCTGCCCGAACTGTCCCGGCGGCTCGCCCGCCCGGCCGTGGTGGTCGAGCTCGACGACGCCGCCCCCGCGCAGGCGGACGCCCGCGTCGCGGCGGCCCTGGGCCTGGGCGCGGCCGGGGAGCTGCGGACGGCGGTGCTCGAGTACCTCGCGGCCTCCTCGCTCGTCCTCGTTCTCGATGGCTGCGAGCGGGTTCTCGGCGAGGTCCGCGACCTGGCCGAGGCCGTGGGCCGGGCGGCGCCGCGGGTCCACGTCCTGGCGACGAGCCGGCACCGGCTGGAGCTGCCCGCCGAGCAGGTCCTCCCGCTGGCGCCGCTGCTCCTGCCGGACCCGGCGGACGCCCCGGACCGGGCCGCGCTCACCGCCTCCGTGCGGCTGTCCCTCGACCGGCTGCGCCGCGTCCGGCCGACCGCCCCGCTTCCCGCGCCGGTCCTGCGGGACATCGGCGAGCTGTGCCGCCGCCTCGACGGCCTCCCACTGGCCCTGGAACTGGCCGCCGTGCAGGCGGCCACGCTCGGCGTCCGGCCCGTCCTCGAGGGGATCGGGTCGGGGCTGCAGCTCGACGACGAAGCGCACGGGCCGCTGCGGGCCGTCGTCGCCCGGTCATACGCCCTGCTCGGCCCGTCCGACCGCGCGCTGCTCGGCCGGCTGTCCGCGTTCACCGGCACCTTCGACCTCGACGCTGTCGAGCAGGTCGCCCCGGAACTGGGCGAGGCCCGGGTGGGGCTCGCACGGCTCGTCCAGGCCTCGCTGGTGCTGCCCGTGGAGGACGGCGCGGCCACGCGGTACCGGCTGCTCGGGATCATCCGGGCCTTCGCCGCCGAGCGCGCCGACGACGGCACGGCCGTGGCCTTCTGGGCATGGGCGGCCGGGCACGCCGAGCGGTGCGCCCGCGAGGCGGCCGGTCCCGCATGCGGCGCGGCGCTGCGCGGGCTCGAGCTCGCTCGCGGGGACCTGGCCTCCGCCGTCGCCGGTGCCCTCGCGACCGGGCGCCTCGAACCGGCCGCCCGCACCGTCGGCGCCCTCGGTCTGTGCGTGCACTGGGTCCCGGGCCCGGTGCTGTCCGAGCTGGCCCTGCGGGTCGGGGAGCACCCCGGTCTCGACGGGACCGCGGCCGCCGCCCTCGCCCTCGGGGCCGCCGCGCTCGCCGCCGACGAGCGCGGTGAGCCGGCCCGGGCGCGCCGGTTCGGGGCCCGCGCGCTCCGGGCGGCCTCGACGCCGGCCGAGCGGTACCTGGCGCTGGCGGCCCGGGGCATCGCGGCCATGTATGCCGGGGACCGGGGCGAGGCGGCGCGCTGCTGGGGGGACGTCCTGGCGATCCCCGAGCTGCCGGACGCGTACGCGGTCGACGCCCACGCGGTGCGGGCGCTGGCGCACGCGGCGGACGGGGCGGGGCCGGAGGCCGAGGAGCACGCGGCCGCGGCCCGCCGGGCGGCCGAGCGCAGCGGCGCGGCGTCCCGGGTCGCGTTCGCCCTCTACGCGAGCGGGGAGGTGCTGCTGCCCACCGACCCGGAGGCGGCGGCCGACGTCCTGCGGGAGGCCGCGCAGCTGGCCGACGGCGTGCGCGCCGAGCAGGTCTCGGCGGTCGCCCGGGTGGCGCTGCTCTCCGCGCTCACCCGGACCGGGCGGGCGGCGGAGGCCCTGGAGCTGGCGCGCACGCTGCTCGAGCTCCAGCGGCGCGCCGGCCACTGGCCCCAGCTGTGGACCACGCTGCGGATCCTCGCCGAGCTGTTCGCCGCCGCCGGGCGCCCGGACGCGGCCGAGCTGGTCCTCGCCGCCGCCGAGACGGCCGAGTCGGCCCCCGGGCTGGCCGGCCCCGACGTCGAGCGCTACCGGGCGCTGCGGGCCACCGTGCGGGAGGGGCTCGGTGCGGAGCGCGCGCACCGGATCGCCACGCTCGCCCGGCTGCTCCCGCGCACCGAGGTCCTCGACCGCGCTCGGCACGCCGCCGAGGAGCTCAGCTCGCGCCCGTTCCCGGGTCCGGCCGGCATCTCGTAGGAGCGCCGCCCGGTGTCCTCCGGGCGGCGTCCCTCCGGTTCTTTCGGGTGCCGGAGCGCCCCGGACGTCCTACAGCGCGCCGTTCTCCCACGGGCCGGTGACGGCGTAGGTGATGCCGGGGCTCTGCACGTTGAAGAACAGGATCCGGCCGTCCGGGCTGAACGTGGCGCCGGCCAGCTCACTGGTGTTGGGGGAGTTCAGCTCCGCGACGTCGAAGATCCGGCCTTCGGTGGTGACCCCGCGCAGCAGGTCCTTGCCGCCGCCGTCCTCGCACAGCACCAGGCCGCCGGTGTTCGGGGATACGCAGAGGTTGTCCGGGGCCTGCAGCACCTCCGGGTCGGTCGACTCGTAGACCAGCACGAGCTGGCCGCCGGAGTTGCCGCGGGGGCGGTACTCCCACACCTGGCCGAGGCCGGCGTCGCCGCCGCTGGTGGAGTTGATGTAGATCGAGCCGTCGCCGTACCAGGCGCCCTCGAGCCGGGCGAAGACCGCGCCGCCCTGCTGGTGGCCCTGCTTGAAAACGGCCAGGGTGTCGGTGCTGTCCGGGTCCGGGTCCGCGATGTCGACCCACTCGACCGGCAGCGGCTTGCCGACGCGCTGGCTGTAGCGGGTGTCGTACTGGGGCTGGTCCTTCACGGCCAGCATCTGCAGCCGCCCGCCGGCGGCCAGCCGGTCGCGGTCGTTCGGAAGGAACCGGTAGAACCCCGAGGTGCCGCGGTCCTCCGTCTCGTAGACGATGCCGGTCCTCGGATCGATCGCGACGGCCTCGTGGGTGAACCGGCCCATCGCCTTCAGCGGCACCGGGTCCACCGGCGCGGTCGCGTCCGCGGGGACCTCGAACACATAGCCGTGCGGATGCGCCACGTCCAGGCCGGTGAAGGTCTCCTCGCAGGTCAGCCACGTCCCGGCCGGGGTGGGGCCGCCGGCGCAGTTGCGGATGGTGCCGGTCAGGGACGGGTAGGTGCTGACCAGCGCCATGGTGGCGGGGTCGAAGACCATGTTGGTGGTGCCGCCGGCGGCGTTCGGGTTGTAGCTGCGGGCGCCGAAGGCCGGTCCCTCGGCCTGCTCGTGGTTGCGCACCAGGTTGATCATGCCGTTCTCACCCTGGAAGGCGGCCATGCCGTCGTGCTTGCCGGGCGTCGGCGTGCCGTCGCTCATCGGGGTGCCGGTGTGGCCGAAGGCCACGTAGGAGAAGCCGGCCGGCAGCAGCAGCTCGCCGCCCGGTGCCGGCCGCAACGGCCCGTAGCCGCCGTTGTCCGGCGCCTGCATCGTGTCGTCACCGCGCGCACGCCCCTGGGCGGCGTGCGCGGTGTTGCCCATCAGCGCGGACAGGGCGGCGGCGGCGCTCATCGCCCCGCCGGCCTTGAGGAGTCCGCGGCGCCCTACCGGGGTCATGGCCTGGGTCTGTGCTGTCGTCATCTCGGTGCTGTCCTCACGGGGGTCGGGGGGTGTTTCCGTCGACCGAGCCCACCAGGGGAATCCGAACAGCGGACCAGCACGCCGTGAATGCCGTGCGTCGAGGGCGTGGCGGATTCCTTCCCGTTCGTTAACGGGGACGGCCGGGCCCGTCGGTTTCGCGGACCGCACGCCACGTCCGGGACGGCCGACGACGACGGGAGCGCTCGCCGGCGTCGCGTCCCTCGTAGGCTGGATCGCACCCGAGACGGACAGGAGGCCGAGGTGGCCGAGACAACGGTGGACGACGTGCTGGCCGAGCTGGCCGCGCTCGAGGACCCCAGGGTGCGCGCGGTGAACGAGCGGCACGGCGACGACCACGGGGTGAACCTCACCAAGCTGCGGGCAGTCGCGAAGCGCTTGAAGACGCAGCAGGACCTCGCGCGCCGGCTCTGGGGAACCGGTGACACGGCGGCGAGACTGCTGGCGCTGCTGATCTGCCGCCCGAAGGCGTTCGAGCGGGACGAGCTGGACGCCATGGTGCGTGAGGCGCGCATCCCCAAGGTGCACGACTGGTTCGTGAACTACGTGGTGAAGAAGAGCCCGCACGCCGAGGAGCTGCGCGTGGCGTGGTTCGCCGATCCGGATCCCGCGGTCGCGAGCGCCGGCTGGGCGCTGACCACCGAGCGCGTGGCGAAGAAGCCCGAGGGCCTGGACCTGTCCGGACTGCTCGACGTCATCGAGGCGCAGATGCAGGACGCACCGGACCGCCTGCAGTGGGCGATGAACTCCTGCCTGGCGCAGATCGGGATCGAGCACCCCGAGCACCGGGCCCGTGCCCTCGAGATCGGGGAGCGCCTGGAGGTGCTCAAGGACTACCCGACGCCACCGAACTGCACGTCGCCGTTCGCGCCCGCCTGGATCGCCGAGATGGTGCGCCGGCAGGACACTCCGTAGCAGCACGCGCTCGAGGGCGTGCCGTGGTCTCCGGCGGTCGTCCGGGGCCGCACGGGGTGGTTCCTGGTCGGCATCCCGACGACGACGAGGCGCAGCACCGGACCCGCGGTGGGGCTAGCGTGAGGTGAGCGCGGTCATGCCGCGCTCACCAGTCCCGCCGTGAAAGGCCCTGCATGTTCCTCCGCTCCGGCGCCGCGCCCCGCCGTCGTCCCGTGCTGTCCGCGAAGGCGGCGTTCTGGGTGCAGGCGTCCGTGCTGGTGGTGGTCATGGCCGCCTCCAGTGCGCCCAGTCCGCTGTACCCGCTGTACCAGGACCTGTGGGGCTTCCCGCCGGTCGTGCTGACCGTCATCTTCGCCGCCTACGTGGTGTCCCTGCTCGCCGCGCTGCTCACGGTGGGGGCGCTGTCCGACCACCTGGGGCGCCGCCCGGTGCTGCTGGTCGCGCTGGTCCTGGAGATCGCCGCGATGGCCGTGTTCGTGCTCGCGGACAGTGAGGCGACCCTGGTGGTGGCCCGGCTGGTCCAGGGCGTGGCGACGGGCACCGCGACCGGGGCACTGGGCGCCTACGTCATCGAGCTCGAACCGGAGGAGCGCCGGGGGCTGGGGACCGTGATCACCGGGGCGGGGCCGGTCCTCGGCCTGGCCGGCGGAGCGGTGGCCTCGAGCCTCATCGTCGCGGCCGCCCCGGAGATGATCGACCTCATCTTCCTCGTGCTGCTGGGACTGCTCGTGCTGCAGGCCGTGGGCACGGCGCTCGGCCCCGAGACCGTGGCGCGCGCTCCCGGGGCGCTGGCCTCGCTGCGTCCGCGCGTCTCCTTCCCGCCGCAGGTGCGCCGCTCGGCGGTGTGGGTGCTGCCCGCCACGGCCGCGTGCTGGTCCCTGGGCGGTCTGATCATCTCCCTGGGGCCCAACCTGGTCCGCTCCCTGACCGGCGCGGACTCCGTGGTCCTCACCGGACTGGTGGTCGCGGCGCTGACGGGCACCGGTGGGATCGCGATCCTGCTCTTCGGCGCGACGGCGCCGGAGCGGGTGCTCGCCGTGGGCATGAGCGTCCTGGTGGTGGGCATGGCCGCCACGATCGCCGCGCTCGTCGTCGGGTCCGTGGGGCTGTACTTCGCCGCGACGGTGGTGGCCGGCGTCGGCTTCGGCGCCGGTTTCCTCGGGGTGCTGCGCACGCTGCTGCCGCAGGCGGCACCGCACGAGCGGGCGGGGCTGCTCTCGGCGATCTACGTGGTCAGCTATCTCTCGCACAGCATCCCGGCGGTGGCGGCCGGTGCCGTCGCCGGTGAGATCGGTCTGGTGCCCACGGCCGTCGGCTACGCCGGCCTGGTCATGGCGCTGGCCGTGTTCGTGCTCCTCGGCCTCCTGCGGAACCGCCCACGCCGCTCATGACCTCCGGCGGTGGTGCAGGACGAGCAATCGCGCGTAGCCGTCCGTGAGGTGGTCGATGAGGTCAACCTTCAGGTACTCGTGCTCCGAGATCCGGCGCACGGTGTGCAGGGAGGTCCCGTCGTACTGCACGGGGTGGGGCAGCTCGCCCCGCCCGCCGGGAGGCTCCACGTCCAGCCGCCACGCGTCCAGGTCCTTCTGCGGTGTGGGGTCGTGGAGCGGCGTGCGGGTCCACAGCCGGCCGTCCGTGCCGACGACCAGGCCGCGGATGACGTGCCACCCGTAGCCGCACGCGACCCGGGAGAACGCGTGGCCGACCAGCGGGTAGGACAGGGCGCCGTGGGGGACGTGCACGAGCTTGGCCGGCTTCAGGCCCTCTCTGCGCAGCAGCTCGCTCGCCTCGACCCCAACCTTCCGCACCTCGTCCAGGGCCCGTTCCAGGCCGGCCTCGCGTGCACCGCGGCCGTGCGGGGTGCGGCGGCGCGGCTTCGGCTCGTGCGGTGCCCGGGCGGTAGCGCGGGTACGCCGCTCGTCCTCGATGCTCATGCCGCCTCCTTGCGTCGGTGACCACAATTCTATGTGGTCCACCTCACGCGGGCGGTCAGCGGATCCCCGTGACTTCCGGCCCGGCTGGTGCTGCGCCATGCTGGAGTCACCCCCGGTTCCGGCGATCCGATCGACGGGTTGCAGCGACGTACAGGAGGTCTCCGATGACCCGCACCGTCTTCTACACCGCCACCACCCTGGACGGCTACCTCGCCGACGAGCAGGACTCCCTGGAGTGGCTGTTCCGGCAGGACTCCGATCCCGAGGGCCCGTTCCGCTACGACGAGTTCATCGCCGAGACCGGGGCGGTCGTGATGGGCCGCACCACCTACGAGTGGGTCCGCGCGCACCTGCAGGCCTCCGGCGAGGACTGGCCCTACGCCATGCCCACCTGGGTGGTCTCCCACGCCGAGCTGCCGGGCATCACCGGGGCCGACCTCCGCTTCGCCCAGGGGGAGGTGGCACCGATCCACGCCGCCCTCGCGGAGGCCGCCGGCGGGAAGGACATCTGGGTGGTCGGCGGCGGCGACCTGGCCGCCCAGTTCGCCGAGGCGGGACTGCTGGACCAGCTGATGGTCTCCATCGCGCCGGTCACGCTCGGGGCGGGCCGCCCCCTGTTCCCCCGCCGGTTCGACCTGGAGCTGAAGGACGTGGCCCGCAACCGCGCGTTCGTCTGCGCGACCTACGACGTGGTGGGCCCGCTGGCGCCCTCGGGAACAGAATCTGCCTCCTGAGGTCGGGCCCGGCTCACATCTCAATGCGGTGCGCCTCCCGCAGGTTCACGAAGCGCTCGGGGTTCGAGGTCAGCACGATCACCTGGGTCCGTTCCCCGGCGGTGGTGATGGCCGAGGCCAGCCGGCGGAGCCGCTGCGGGTCGGAGTGGCCCAGGGCGTCGTCGAGCAGCACCGGCACCCCGTCCTCCGGGTCCACGAGCAGCGCGGTGGCGAGCCGGATGAGGATCACCAGCTGCTCCTTGGCGCCCGTGGAGAGGGCGGCGAAGGGCAGCCAGTCACCGTCGAGCTTGCGCTGCTCCACCTCCAGGGACCCGCTCACCTGGACCTCGAAGTCCGGGCCGTAGACCGACCTGCCGAGGTGCTCCACCTCGGTGCGGAACGGCTGGACGTACTGGGCGTGGGCGCGCTCGCGGTGCTCCAGCAGCGTCCGCTCCAGGAGCAGGGCGGCCTCGGCGCGCCGCTCGATCCCGGCGAGGTGGCGCCCGGCGGCCTCGAGCCGCGTCTCGGCCTGGTCGTGGGCCAGCTGGACCCGGTCCCGGCCCATGCCCTCGAGCCGGCCCGCCAGGGACTGGTGGCGGCCCCGCCGCTCGCCCAGCAGGGAATCGAGCCCCTTGATCTCGTCCGCGACGTGCTGCTGGTCGGCGAGCACCCGGTCGGCGTCGAGGCCGGCGAGGGCCGCCTCGTGCCCGTCGATCTCCTCTTGGACCGTGGCCAGCGCGTCGAACGCCGCGGTGACGGCACGGTCGAGGTCCTCGTCCGGCGCCTCGCGGCGGGCGTCCTCGAGCCGGGCCCGGGAGCCGGCGAGGCCGCGCTCCTGCTCGAGCGCGGCGCCCTGGAGGGAGTGCAGCGTCGTCTCGGCGGACTGCAGGGCGGACCGGGCCGCCTGGGCGGCGGCCTCGGCACGGAGCGCGGCGTCCTCGGCGTCATTGAGGGCGGCCTCGGCGGCCTCGACCGTCTCCTGGGCGGCGCCGGCGGTCTCCGGCAGCGGAGCGTCGTCGTCCCGCCGGTCGCCGTACTGCTCGATCGCGGCGGCGAGGCGGTCCCGGTCGTCGCGCAGGCGGCTCTCGTCCTCGCCGTCGAGCAGGCGGTCGCGCTGGGCCACGGCCTCGCGCACCTGCTGCGCCAGCTCCTGGGCGGCACGCCACTCGGTGCGGGCCGCGGCGACCGATGCGACCCCGTGCCGCGCCAGCAGCGCGGTGAACCTCTCGCGGGCCGTGCGGGCGGCGTCCCGGCGGGCCGCGATGCCCTGCTCCGGGAAGACTCGCAGCCGCCACTCGCCCGGGATCTCGACCTCGATCTCGTCCGTCACCGGGACGGACCACGTCTCCTCCGGGGCGATCTCCTCGGTGCTGTCGCCGCGAGTGATCGGGCGCGCGCGGCCCAACGCGGTCAGCTCCACCCGGGCGCTGCCGGCCGCCAGCTCCGCCTCGGCCTTCTCCGCAACCCGCTCGGCCCGCTCCAGCTCGTCCAGGACGCCCTCGTCGATCTCCGTGCCGGGACGGGACCGCAGATCGGCCAGCTGCGCCCGGACCGCCTCGAGCGAGTCCAGGATCTCGAGCACACGGCGGTGGCGCTCGACGTCGTCGAGGTGCTTCCGGTCCTCCCGGGCGGAGCGGTGGGCCGCCCGGGCCTCCTGCACGGCGGCCTGGGCCGCGGTCCGGCGCTCCTCGGCCTCTTCGGCGTGCTCGCGCACCGGGGCGAGCTCCTGCTCGCGCGCCTGGAGGTGCTCCGCGAGCGCGGCGCTGCGCTCCTCGTCGGCGGTCAGTGCGGCCACGAGCTCCGCGCGGCGGGCCGAGCGCTCCCGGGCGCGGTCGAGCTCTCCCTGGGCGGCGTCCCGGCGGCGCTGGGCCTCCTGCCGCTGCCGCTGGACGGCCTCGATCTCCTGGGCGGCACGGTCCAAATCCGCCTTCTCCGCGCGGGCCGTCCCGAGCTTCCGGCCGGTGGCGGCGATCTCCTCGGTGAGCTCGGCGAGCTCCTCCTCGACCACCGCGATGCCCCGCAGCTCCTCGGCGGCCTCCGCGGCCGCGGTCCCGGCCGCACGGCAGTCGGTCTCGGCCTGGAGGTACTTGGCGTTCTTCTTCCGCGTCGAGGTCCAGTACCTGTCGCACTCGGCGCTCACGCGCTCCAGGAGGGAGGCGACCTCGCGGTCGTCGCCCTGGGCCTGGCCGGCGTGGCACTCCAGGGCCCGGCGCAGCGCCGCGCTGTCGGTGAGGGCGTTCTGGGTCAGCCCGCCGGCCTGCATGAAGCGCAGGGCCTTCCACAGCGCGGTGTCGGCCCCGCCCCACAGCTGCTCGGCGGCGTCGTGGGCCTCGCGGCCGGTGAGCGTGCGGCCGTCCCCGGCCCCGCCCACGTGGCGGAGGGTCGTGGACGGCCGCTTCAGCCACTGCTTGGTGTAGGCCACGCGGGTGGTCCCGATCGAGAACTCCGCCTCCACGAGGACGGGCACGTCCCGGCCGGCGGGCTTGGCCTCGGCGATCTTCTTGTGCCGGCTGCTGTCCGGGAGCTCGATCAGCGCGTCCAGGGCGTCGATCATCGAGGTCTTGCCGATCTCGTTGCGGCCGGTCAGCACCACGACCCCGGCGTCGGGGAACTCGACCTCACGGGCGGTCACGCCGCGGAAGTTCTCCAGCTTGAGACGGTGCAGCTTCATCGGGTCGCTCCTCCCACGAGGCGGTACAGGAGCCGGAGTGCGTCCCCGGCGGCGGGCGCGTCCTCGGACTCCGAGGCGGCCAGTTCGCGCAGATCGGTCACGGCGTCGGCGGCGTACCCGCCGACGTCGAGGTTCTCGAACTCGTCCTCGTCCGGGACGACCGCGAGGTCGGTGTGCCGCTCCCACGCGTTGAGGCTCGCGAAGATCTCCGCCTGCTCCTCGAGCAGACCGTCCAGCAGCGCGGACTCGGAGAGGTTCAGGGTGCCGGTGAAGACGGTCTTGAGGATGATCCGCTCCTTCGGGGTGAGGGCGGCGAGCTCGGCCCGCAGCGTCCCGACGTCGTCGGCGCCGTCGAGCTGCCGCTGGAGGACGCGGTGCTCCCACTGGCCCACCTCGTGGGAGGTCACGTCCACGGTGCTCCCATCCAGCGCCACCTCGAGGACGTGGCCGCGGCCGTGCTCCCGGAAGCCCGTGGACTCGTGGGTGCCGGAGTAGTGGATGGCGCCGCGGTCGTCCTCGGGCCAGCGGATGTGCCGGTCGCCCAGCGCCACGTAGTGGATCGCCCCACGGACCAGCGCCTCGTCCAGGGGCGCGCGCCGCACGGTCACCTGGGAGGTGCGGTCCGGGTCCAGCTCATCGAGCATCCCGTGGCCGACGACGACGCGCAGCGTCCCGTCCGGTTCCAGCCCTTCCAGGGCCGGGGCGACCGGGTCCGCGTCGGGCCGCTTGCTGCGCCAGGGCGCGGCCACGAGCTCGACGCCCTCGGCGACCGGCCAGGGGCCCACCTCGTCCAGGAGCACGACGTTGTCCGGCCTCGCGCCGACGAACGCGTCCTGGGCGTAGATCGACCCCGGACCGAGCGGGTCGTGGTTGCCGGGCAGCAGGTACACCGGCAGCCGCACCGAGCCCATGGCGTCCAGGGCGCGCCCGACGTCCCGGCGGCTGAGGTTGGCGTGCTCGAAGACGTCGCCGGCCACCACCACGAACGCGCATCCCCGGGCGCGGGCCAGCTCCCCGATGCGGCGGATCGTCTCGACCCGGTCGCCGGTGTAGCGGGACTGGGCCTCGCCCTCGAGGTAGTGCCGGGTCATGCCGAGCTGCCAGTCGCTCGTGTGGAGGAATCGGATGCTCGTCATCGAGGCTCCTCGTGCGGTCGGGGGTGCTCTCCCAGGAGGTGGGTCCAGTGCCACGCTATCGGGATTGACGGACACCAGAGGCCCCGGCACCCCGGCGTGTGCTTCGATGGGGCTCATGGAGCCGAGCAACCGGAACGACCTGTGGGCGGTCGTCCACGCCGAGCGCGCACGCCTGGCCGCGGACCTGGCGGGCCTGGACGAGACGCAGTGGGCGGCGCCGTCCCTGTGCGGGCGGTGGACCGTGGAGGACGTCGTCGCGCACCTGACCGCGGCCGCGAGCATCGGCCGGCTCCGCTGGCTCCGGAGCGTGCTGGGCGCCCGCTTCGACTTCGACCTGCACAACCAGCGCCGCCTCGAGGAGCACCGGGGCACCACCCCGGCCGAGACGCTCCAGCGGTTCCGGGCCGTGGCCGGCAGCACCGCGGCGCCCTCCAAGGACACCGCGGCGTGGCTGGGGGAGGTCGTGGTCCACGGCCAGGACATCCGCCGGCCGCTGGGGCTGCCGCGCACGCCGCCGGTCGGGAACGTGACCGCGGTGGCACGGTTCTACGTGGGCAAGGACTTCGCGGTGCCCAGCCGCAGCGCCGCCCAGGGCCTCCACCTGGTGGCGTCCGACGGTCCGTTCGAGTCCGGCTCCGGGCCCCTGGTCAGGGGGACCACGCTGGCGATCGTCATGGCGCTGGCCGGCCGCGCGGCGTACTGCGACGACCTGACCGGCGAGGGCATCTCGATCCTGCGGTCCCGCTGCTCGCCCGCCTGAGCGAGCTGCCTGAGAGAGTGAGGAGAGGACCGGCCGCGTGCCGGTCCCGCACAACACCACGCACCCGAGCAGAGGAGACACCTTGGCCGAGACCATCGCCGGCATCACCGTTCCGGACTCCGCCCTCGTCCGCGAGACCACCGAGCTGGTCCGGCGGGCCGCCGACGAGAGCCTGTTCAACCACTCCCGCAGGGTCTTCCTCTTCGGCATGCTCAAGTCCGCAGCGCGCGGGCTCGAGGTGGACCCGGAGCTCGCCTACGTGGGGGCGATGTTCCACGACCTCGGCCTCACCGACGAGTACCGCACCCAGGACCAGCGCTTCGAGATCGACGGAGCCGCGGCGGCGCAGGCGTTCCTGCGCGACCACGGCCGCTCCGCCGAGGAGGCGCGCAACGTGTGGCTGGCGATCGCCCTGCACACCACGCCGGCCATCCCGCTGCACCTGGAGCCCGAGGTCGCCGTGGTCACCCTCGGCGTCGAGACCGACGTGCTGGGCCTGGACCTGGACCAGATCTCCGAGGAGCACCGCGCCGAGGTCGTCGCCGCGCACCCCCGCCCGGACTTCAAGAACAAGATCCTCCGCGCGTTCTACGACGGCATGGCCGACCGGCCCGAGACCACCTTCGGCACCATGAACGACGACGTGCTCGCCCACTTCGACCCCGACTTCCACCGGGAGGACTTCGTGCGCATCATCCGGGAGAACGCCTGGCCCGAGTGAGCACCGCGGGGTCTCCGCAGCCCGGCGGGGCCCCGGGGCCTGCGGGCCCGCAACGGGGCGTTCACACCGTTGTGCCGTCCCCGAGCCGGGAGGAGCATGGAGTCCCGGCCCGCCGAAGCTCCAGGAGTTCCCGTGGCGTACAAGTTCTTCCCCCACATCCCCGTCGCCGACCTGGAGCGTTCGCGGTCCTTCTACCAGGCCCTGGGCTGGCGGACGGCCCCCGGCATGGCCGAGGGTCGCAGCCTGATCCTGGATCTCGGGGAGGACTTCGGGGTCACGCTCGTCGAGCGGCGGTTCATGCAGCAGGCGATCGGCGAGGACCAGGAGCTCGCCGACCCCCGCCGCACGGTGAGCGGCAGCTTCGCCCTGCTCGTCGACATCCCCGAGGAGGTCGACGCCCTGGTTGAGCGGGCGGTCGCCGCCGGCGCCACCGCGGGGCACCGGAAGGATGACAGCTACACGAGCCACCGGGTGTTCGCCGACCCGGACGGCCACCGGTGGAACATCGTGTGGGCGGACCCGATCGTGGGGACCCGGGAATGAGGCGCGGTCCGGACGAAGAGCCCGGACGCACCGCGGCCGGAAGGCTGAGGCGGGAGCCCCGTCCCGGAGCGGGATTCACCGGATTCACAGGATTCACCGACGTTCACAGGGGTCGTGAACGGTGCGGGGGAGCGCCGGCATCCGGCCGGTCCGCCTGGCGCCGTCGTGCCCCCGCCCCGGCTCATCCGCGCCGGTAGGCGTGGCCCATCTCGGTGTGGGACCAGCGGGTCTCGATCCGGGCGTCGCCGCTGCGCCGCACGGCCTCGGCGGTCTCCCGGTCCAGCTCGGAGCGCCACTCCTCGATGGTGAGCAGGTCCGAGGACCGCAGCAGCGGCTGCCGGTAGATGTTCAGGGCCCGGGTCACCTCGCCCTGCTCGAGAGCGGTCCGCAGCTGCAGGACGTCGCTGGTGACGGCGGCCGGGTCGGCGAAGCGGTAGGGGCCGGTGGTGATCACCGCCCCGAGCCGGCGGCGGACCCGGTGGATCTCCGTGCGGACCGTGCCGGGGGTGCCGTGCTCGCCGTAGAGCTCGTAGGCCATCTCCTCGGCGCTCCACCCGCGCTCGCGCAGGCTGAGCAGCGCGAGGATCTCCGCCGACCGCGTCGGCAGGGGGAACCAGTCCCCGCCGCGCACTCGGGCCGCGGCCGGCTCGGCGAGCAGGCGCAGCTCCAGGGACGGCGTGCCGGTCGTGCCAGCGGGGTGTCGTGAGGCCGTCTGGGCGGCGAGCAGCGTCTCGACGACGCGCGCGGCCGAGCGGACCAGTGCCCTGGTGTCCGGGGTGGCGGTGCCCCGCGGCCCGGACAGGTCGATGACGCCGAGCACCTCCCCGCTGCCCGGGTGGCGCACCGGGGCGGACGTGCAGTCCCAGGCGCTGTGGGACCGGGCGAAGTGCTCCGTGCCCCGCAGCTCCTCCGCGGCCCCGCTGCGCAGCGCCTGGGCGATCGCGTTGGTGCCCACGCCGTGCTCGTCCCAGCCGGCGCCCTCGACGAAGCCGAGCCCGTCGGCGCGTCCCAGCGGCGAACGTCCCCCGCGCCGCCACAGCACGGTGCCGTCGGGGCCCGTGAGGACGGCGACCCTGGCCTCGGCGGCGTCACGGACGACGCCCAGGAGATCGGCGACGACGTCGACGTGCGACCCCAGCGGGGAGAGTGCGCGCAGCTGCTCGACCTCGTGGTCCGGGAGCACCTCCCGTGGGCCGTCCAGGTCGCGGGACATGCCCCGGGCGGCGCACCGCTCCCACGCCGAACGCACCCGTTCCGGTGTCCTCGCCGATCCGCAGCTGTCCACAGCGCGCTCCTCCGTCCTCTGCGCCCGTCCCGATGTCACGGGGTCTGTGCTGATGCCACGGGGTGCGCCCCGACGTCACGGCGTCCGTCCTGATGCAACGCCGGGGAAACCCCCTCGGCCCCACAGTGGTGACACGCATCACATCGGACCCTATGCCACTGGGCGTCCGGCGTACACCGAGGAGGAACCATGACCACGATCGACACCGGCGTGGGAGCCGGCACGGACACCGCCCGCTCCTGGCTGGCCGCCCTGGAGGACGCCCTCGCAGCCGGCAACGCGGACGCGGCGGCGGATTTGTTCGCGGAGGAGAGCTTCTGGCGCGACTTCCTGGCGTTCACCTGGAACCTGAAGACGCTGGAGGGCCGCGAGCAGATCTGCCGGATGCTCGCGCAGACCCTGTCGCACGTCCGGCCCTCCGGGTGGGAGGTCGAGGGCGAGCCCACCGAGGCGGACGGGGTGACGGAGTGCTGGGTGCGCTTCGAGACCTCCGCCGGATCCGGGTGGGGCTACCTGCGGCTGCGCGACGGGAAGGCGTGGACCCTGCTGACCACGCTGCAGGACCTGCGCGGCTTCGAGGAGCAGAAGGGGCCGCGCCGCGACCGCGGGGTGGTCCACGAGATCACCCGCGAGCGCACCACCTGGCTGGAGCGGCGCCGGGCGCGGGAGGAGGCCCTCGGCCGGACGGAGCAGCCGTACTGCCTCGTCGTCGGCGGCGGTCAGGGCGGGATCGGCCTGGCCGCGCGGCTGCAGCGCCTCGGCATCCCCACGATCGTGGTGGACAAGCACGAGAAGGCCGGGGACGCCTGGCGCAACCGCTACAAGTCCCTGCACCTGCACGACCCCGTCTGGTACGACCACATGCCTTACCTGCCGTTCCCGGACGACTGGCCGGTGTTCCCCGCCAAGGACAAGGTCGCCGACTGGCTGATGCACTACGCCGACATCATGGAGCTCAACTACTGGGCGAGGACCGAGTGCCGGTCGGCCGAGTGGGACGAGCAGTCCGGGACCTGGACCGTCGTCGTCGACCGCGACGGCGAGGAGGTCGTGCTGCACCCCACGCAGCTGGTCTTCGCGCTGGGCGTCTCCGGGTACCCGAGAATCCCTGACTTCCCGGGCGCCGACGTCTTCCGGGGCGCGCAGCACCACTCCTCCGCGCACGCCGGCGGCGACGACTGGGCGGGCAAGCGGGCCGTGGTGATCGGCTCCAACAACTCCGCCCACGACATCTGCGCGGACCTCTGGGAGCACGGGGCCGAGGTCACCATGGTCCAGCGCTCCTCCACCCACATCTCCCGCAGCGAGTCGCTCATGGACCTCGTCCTGAAGCCGCTCTACTCCGAGGAGGCGCTGGAGGCCGGCATCACCACGGAGAAGGCGGACATGCTCTTCGCGTCCTGGCCGTACCGGGTCCTGCCGGACGTCCAGCGGCCCGCGTTCGAGGCGATGGCCGAGCGGGACCGGGAGTTCTACGACGCGCTCGAGGCGGCCGGCTTCGACCTCGACTTCGGGGAGGACGGCTCCGGGCTGTTCCTGAAGTACCTGCGCCGCGGCTCCGGGTACTACATCGACGTGGGCGCCTCGCAGCTGATCATCGACGGGCGGGTCCAGCTGGCCACCGGCCAGGTCGACCGGCTCACGGAGGACGCGGTGGTGCTCGACGACGGGACCGAGCTGCCGGCCGACCTCGTCGTCCACGCCACCGGCTACGGGTCCATGAACGAGTGGCTCGCGGACCTGATCTCCCCGGAGGTCGCCGACCGGGTGGGCAAGTGCTGGGGCTACGGCTCCGACACCACCCGGGACCCCGGGCCCTGGGAGGGCGAGCTGCGGAACATGTGGAAGCCCACCAACGTGGAGAACCTCTGGATCCACGGCGGGAACCTGCATCAGAGCAGGCACTACTCCAAGTACCTCGCCCTGCAGCTCAAGGCCCGGATGGAGGGCCTTCCCACCCCGGTGTTCGAGCTCGAGGAGTCCCACCACCCCCGGTGATGCCGACCCGGGAGCGACGGCGGGGCGCCGGAACGGATCGACCGTTCCGGCGCCCCGTCATGAGTCGCTGGGCGCTGTCAGGCGGCAGAGAGCTTGATGCGCAACGCTTCGGCCTCGGCGATGATCTCGGCCTTCGACTTCGAGGGCACCACGATGACGCGATCCCCTTCGCTGGGAATGCGGATGCTGTAGGTCCCATCGGAATTCGGCGTCACCAGTTCGTCGAAGGCATGGGTGAGGCCCACCTTGTACCGGGGCGTCTTCTTGTCCATAGGAGTCACTCGCCTCTGCGTTTCCAGGGACACCACCATGGGTCGAATGCTGTGGGTTCTCCCTGTCCTGTGGATCCATTGTAGTCGCGGGCCCGGCTCCCTTCGATGACCGCATCGAGGATCCCCCGGACGAGCGCGATGTCCTCCTCCGTCGCCAGTTCGGAAACCATGAGGTAGTCCAGGGCCCGGATGCCGATCCGCGTGCGCTCGTCGTCACGGTCGGAGGCGTAGTCGATGGCCCACTGGGTTCGGCGCCACCATTCGGCGCGGTCGTCGGCCTGTTTGCGTTGTCGGTATGACAGCTCGTCCGCCGCCTTGCGCTGCCGGTAGGCCTTCCAGGCGATGACTGCGGCGATGACCGCCGAGAGGAACAACAGAAGGGGGCCCAGGCCGGCGCCGAGCGCACGGACGACCTCCATCCACAACGGCAGTGCGGCTTCGTCCATGAGGTGAGTCTGTCAGCGCCCAGCGACACCGCAGCCCCGCCTCCAGCGCCAGGATGCCCGATCGCCGGCCGCTCACCCCTCGAGCTTCTTCGCCTGTTCGTCCCAGGCGGCGCGGGCGTCCCGGCCCGCGGTGGGGTGGTGGGTCTCCCGCAGGGCGCGCAGCGCGGCGGTGCGCTGCTGGGCCAGGGCCTCCGCGGCGGCCCTCGTGGCGGCGTCCTCGCGGGCCTGGGCCCGGGCGGCGGTCACGGCGTCCATGATGAGGTCCACCCCCAGGGCGCCGCCCTCCAGGTAGGCGGTGCGGACCTGCCGGTCCGGGTGGTACAGGTACTGGTCGTTGACCTGCCCGAGGGCGGTGTCGAACTCGGCGTCGGTCAGGTCGGAGATCATGGCGACCACCCGGTCCAGTCGAGCGTCGAGCTGGTCGAGCAGGTCGTGCCGCCGGGCGCTGCGGCGCAGGGACCACAGCGCGCGGCCGTGCGTGCGGAGCCGGTCCACGTCCCAGTCCGCCTGCGGCACCACGGACAGGGTGCCCGTGAGGAGCCGGGGATCCCGGGAGTCCTCCGGCGGGGGCAGGGAGCGGAGGTGCCACGAGATCCAGGCCGTGCGCATGTTGGACGCCCCGGCCGCCCGGGCCTCCTCCACCGACGTCCGCCCGGTCTGCGAGGCGGCGAGCGGCGGCCCGGCGTCGTCGTCCTCGGGTGCGTCCTGACCGGCGGCGCGGCTCAAGCTCGTGATGACGCCGGCGCTGAACCAGATCAGCAGGCCGACCAGGACCAGGCCGAGGAGGGCCACCCCGCCGAGGAGCACGAACCGGAACAGGCCGACGGCGACCACCGCGGCGACCAGGACCACCACCCAGACGGTGGCTCCGCTGCTGCTCCCGGTGTTGTTCATGACGGCCCCCGACGACCACGTGCGTGCTGGGCACCCATTCTACCGCCGCGGCCACAGCGGCCCCGGGAGCTCAGGACCGCTGGGGCAGGCCCTCGCGGAAGACCCGCTTGAGCTCGGTCAGCTCCGGGCCGTGCCCGGTGCCCTCGGTGTTGAGCGCCGGCTGGTGCGCCGCGACCCAGTGCTGCTCGAGGGCGTCGACGTCGTCCTTCGTCCCGCACTCCGCCCAGCCGAGGAGCAGGTGCTCCTGCATCCACGCCGTGAGCCGCTGCTCGTGCACCTCGTCGAGGACCACGCGGCCCCGCCCGTCCACGGCGGCGCCGTCCCGCCAGGACGGGTCCCCGGCCAGGAGGACCGCGAGCAGCGTGCGCCGCAGCGCGGAGGAGCGGGTCCGCCGCAGGTGCTGGCCGCTGATCCGCCGGTGGAGGTCGCGCCGGGCGCGGCCCACGTAGAGCAGCTCGGCCGTCCCTGAGGAGTGGCGGAGCCGCGGCACCGCGGGCAGGTGCAGCCCGGCCGCCTCCGGGGTGGGGGAGCGGGCGGTGTCCAGCCACCAGGCGTAGACGCCGCGGGAGGGGCGGACCTCCGCCTCCAGCGGCGTGCGGAGCGGGAGCGCGGCGAGGCCGGGCTGCGTGCTCATGGATCACCACCTCTCCGGGGCGTTCTCTTCTGCAACTCTGCTTCGACTGTAGGCGCAGGACGCGGCGGTGCCCAGCCCGCCCGGCCCGCGCCGCAATGTCCGGCGCCGCACTTGCCATACCTAGCGCTGCTAGGGTTCAATGCGTAGCACACCTAGGTATCAGGAGGCGCAGTGCGCATCGACAAGGACCTGGTCGCCGCCTCGGCCACCCCGCTCGTGCTGGGGATCCTGGCGGACGGCGACCTGTACGGCTACGCGATCCTCAAGCGCGTCAGCGAGCTCTCCGGCGGCTCCATGCAGTGGACCGACGGCATGCTCTACCCGCTGCTGCACCGGCTCGAGCGCCTCGGCTACGTCTCCTCCTCGTGGGGCACGTCCGAGGCCGGGCGCCGGCGCAAGCACTACGCGATCACGACCTCGGGCCGGGCCGCGCTCGCCGACCGGCAGGAGCAGTGGGCGGTCGTGGCCGACGCGCTGCGGCAGGTGTGGCAGGCCGCGCAGCAGCCGCCCGCCACGACCGAGCGGTGGGCGTGATGGAGCTGCACGCGGAGCAGGAGGCCCAGATCGGGCGGTGGCGCGGCTGGGTCCAGCGCCGCCAGGCGATCTCCCCGGCCGACGTCGACGAGCTCGAGGACCACCTGCGCGAACAGGTCGCGGACCTGCGGGCCACCGGGCTCGACGACGACGAGGCCTTCCTCGTCGCGATCAAGCGCATGGGCAACCTCGACGCCGTCTCGCACGAGTTCGCCCGCGAGCACTCCGAGCGGCTGTGGAAGCAGCTCGTGCTCCTCCCGGAGGACGCCGAGGAGACCGGCGCACCGCCGTGGCGGGAGCTGGGCATCGTCCTGGCGCTCGCGGTCGGGGCCGGGCTGGCGGTCAAGGCCGGCACCGCCTGGCTCGGCGACGAGGCGGTGCTGGCGCGCAACCTCGGCCTGCTCGTGCTGCCCTTCCTCGCCGGGTACTTCGCGTGGAAGCGCCGGCTCACCGCGCGCGTGGTGGCGGCGCTGCTCGTCCCGTTCGCGGTGCTGGCGATCGTGCTCAACGTCTATCCGTTCGTCCCCGGCGGGTCCACCGAGCTGCTCGCCGTCCTGCACGCGCCGGTGGTCCTGTGGCTGCTGGCCGGGATCGCCTACACGGGCGGGAGGTGGCGCTCCGACAGCCGGCGGATGGACTTCGTTCGCTTCACCGGCGAACTCGTGATCTACTACACGCTCCTGGCCCTGGGCGGGGCGGTGCTGGTCGGGCTCACGTTCGGGGCCCTCCAGGTCCTCGGGATCGACCTGGAGCCGGTGCTGGAGGACTGGATCCTGCCGTTCGCCGTGCCCGGCGCCCTCGTGGTGGCCGCGTGGCTGGTCGAGGCCAAGCAGAACGTCGTCGAGAACATCGCCCCGGTCCTCACACGGGTGTTCACTCCCTTAACGATCCTGATGCTGCTGGCCCTCCTGGTGGTGCTCACGGCGGCCGGGGGGCTCGTCGACGTCGACCGCGGGCTGCTGATCCTGATGGACGCGATCCTCGTGCTGGTCCTGGCGCTGCTGCTCTACTCGATCTCCGCCCGGGACCCGCTCGAGCCGCCCGGCCTCTTCGACGGCCTGCAGTTGGTGCTCGTCGTCGCGGCCCTGACGGTGGACGCGGTGATGCTGACCGCGATGCTGACCAGGATCGCCGAGTTCGGCTCCAGCCCCAATAAGATCGCCGCGCTCGGGCTGAACCTGCTGCTGCTGGTGCATCTGGTGCGGGCCGCGTGGCTGAGCGCCGGGTGCCTGCGGGGACGCCGGCCGTTCGCGGAGCTCGAGCGCTGGCAGACGCGCTACCTGCCGGTCTACGGCGTGTGGGCCGCGGTCGTGGTGGTGGTCTTCCCGCTGGTCTTCGCCTTCGCCTGACCGGCGGGCTCCGCGTTCGCACCGCGGAGCGGCTGCTGAGAGCGAAAGGGGGCCTGCGCGTCCCGGTGGCAGGGGAGTCGCCCCCCGACGACTGACCAGATGGTCCGAGGCCCGCTGCCACCAGGACGGCGGCATCATGATCGTCGTCGTGCCGGCGGCCTTGCGGCCGGTCGTTCCGACGAGATCCTCACGCGGCGGCTCAGCCCCCCGGCTGATCACCTGCGTGATGCATCAACACTAACACTGGCTTATTACCTGATCGATTCGCATTCTGTCCACAGTTGCGCCGACTTGCCTCGGAGCTCTACCCCGCACCCGACGGCGTGCTGGTCCTGCGGTCCTGCGGTGGGGCGTCCGGTGCTCAGGCGCTCGTGCGCACCACGAGCTCCGGGGGGAGCCGGACGCTCTCCACGTCCCGGCCGTCGAGAACGTCCATCAGCATCTCGAAGCCCTGCCGGCCGATGCTGTGCATGGGGGAGCGCACGGTGGTGAGCCCCACGCTGCCGGCCAGCGGCGTGTCGTTGAACCCGACGAGTGCCAGGTCCTCCGGGACCGTGATCCCCTCCCGGGCGAACACGCCGAGCGCGCCGATCGCCGCGAAGTCGTTGACCGCGAACACCGCCTCGGGCAGCGGCCCGGCGGCCAGGATCCGGGCGGCGGCCACGCTGCCGGCCGGGGCGTCGAAGCCGCCGGGGACCACCCGCGCCGGGTCCACCCCGAGGCCGTGCCCGGCGAGCGCGTCCAGGAAGCCGGCGCAGCGGTCGATCGAGGTCGAGGCCCGCGGATTGCCCGCGATGAGCCCGAAGGTCCTCCGGCCGGACGCGACGAGGTGCTCCGCGACCATGCGTCCCCCGGCGTAGTCGTCGCAGGTCACCGACCGGTGCCCCGGGGACCGCCGGCTCACCAGCGTGAAGGCCACTCCGCGCTCGGCGAGCTCGTCCAGGAAGGGGTCCTCGAACAGGGCGTCGCCGAAGATCAGGCCGTCGGCACGGCGGTCCAGCAGCTTCTCCGCCTTGGCACGGTGGGCCGCGGGGTCGTCCAGGGAGTTGGAGACCACGGTGAAGTAGCCGTGCTCGGAGGCGGCCTCGTCGATGCCCTCGTACATCGTGGCCAGGACGTAGTCCTGCAGGCGGGGCACGACGACCCCGATCATGTGCGACTTGGCCGTGCGCAGCGACGCGGCGTACGGATTCTTGCGGTAGCCGCGCTCCTCCGCGAGCGCGAAGATCCGCTCCGTGGTGTCCGGCGCGGCCCACTTGGAGCCGAGGCCCTTGGGGTCGTTGAGCACCCGGGAGACCGTGGAGGGGTTGAGGCCCAGCTCGGCCGCCAGGGCCTTCAGGGTGACCGCCGGTCGTGCGTCCATGTCCACCTCCTCGCGGCTGTTTCCACACAGTAACGGACGTTAAATTCTCGTGAATGTGTTGCGCATCACTCTAGATGCGCTCTATGGTCAGTCCCAACATCGTACGCAATCGATTGCGGCATTCGTTTGCATAGAGTGCTTGCGCTCCGGAGGAGCGGGACGAAACTACAGAAGGGAGGCGGCACGTGACACACATCCAGCTGCTCGGCACGGGGGGCACCATCGCGTCCCGGGGCGGCGGGTCCACGGGCTCCGTGGCCACGGACACGGCGGCCGACCTGTCCCGGAACCGGTACGGCGAGCTCACCGTCTCCACCCGGGACGTCCTCACCACGGGCAGCTACCGGCTCACCCTCGGGGAGCTGCGGGCGATCGCCGAGGCGGCCCGGGACGCGCTGGCCGATCCTGCCAACGACGGTGTGGTGGTCACCCACGGGACCGACACCCTGGAGGAGACGGCGTTCCTGCTGGACCTGGTGCACGGCTCCCCGAAGAGCGTGGTGCTCACCGGCGCCCAGCAGCCGGCCGACAGCCCGGCCCCGGACGGCCCCCGCAACGTCGAGGAGGCGGTGCTGGCGGCCGCCTCGCCCGAGCTGCGGGGCAGCGGCGTGCTGATCTCCTTCGACGGGACGGTCCGCTCCGCCCGCGGCGCCCGGAAGGCGCACACCACCGCGAGCAGCCCCTTCCAGGGAGGCGCCGAGGTGGCGCACATGGCCGGGTCCGGGCTCGTCGTCACGGCCAGGCCGGTCCGCCGGGAGCCGCTGCCGCTGCCGCCGGCGGCCTTCGACAGCACCAGGGTCGAGATCATCACGGCCCACACCGGCGCCACCCCGGACCTCTTCGACTTCGCCGTGCGCTCCGGCGCGCAGGCCGTGGTCCTCGCCGGATCGGGCGTCGGCAACGCGGGCCCCGGCTTCGCGGAGTCGGTGGCCCGTGCGGTCGAGGCCGGCTGCGCGGTGGTGCTCAGCACCCGTGCCCCGTGGGGACCCGTCGTCCCGCTCTACGGCAACGGCGGGGGCACCGACCTCGTGGCGGCCGGCGCCGTCCCCTCCGGGGACCTCAACCCGCTCCAGGCGCGCATCCTCGCCGCCCTCCTGCTCTCCCTGGGGACCTCGGCCACCGAGTTCCCCGGGGCCTTCACCGCCCACCTCTAGAACACCACCCACCACCAGAGGAGACATCATGTCCAAGAAGATCTACGTGTCCGTCGGCATCGACGTCGACGCCGTCGGCGGCTGGCTCGGCTCCTACGGCGGCGAGGACTCCCCGGGCGACATCTCCCGCGGCCTCTTCGCCGGCGAGGTCGGCGTGCCGCGGCTGCTCCAGCTCGCCCAGCGCCGCGAGATGCCCGTCACCTGGTTCTGGCCCGGCCACTCCGTCGAGACGTTCCCGAAGGAGTTCGACGCGGTCGTCGCCGCCGGCCACGAGATCGGCGTCCACGGCTACAGCCACGAGAACCCCATCGCGATGACCCGCGAGCAGGAGACCGAGATCCTCGACTACTGCACCGACCTCATCGAGCGGCGCTCCGGGAAGAAGCCCGTCGGCTACGTGGCGCCCTGGTGGGAGTTCTCCGGGGTGACCAACGAGATCCTGCTCGATCGCGGCTTCCTCTACGACCACTCGCTCATGCACGACGACCACACCCCGTACTACGTGCGCGTCGGGGACACCTGGACCAAGATCGACTACGACGCGGCCTCGGCCAAGGAGTGGATGAAGCCGCTGGTGCGCGGCGAGGAGACCGACCTCATCGAGATCCCCGCCTCGTGGTACCTGGACGACCTCCCGCCGATGATGTTCATCAAGTCCAGCCCGAACAGCCACGGCTTCGTGTCCCCGCGGGACATCGAGCAGCTGTGGAAGGACCAGTTCGACTGGGTCTACCGGGAGATGGACTACGCGGTCTTCCCCCTCACGATCCACCCCGACGTCTGCGGCCGCCCGCAGAACCTGCTGATGCTCGAGCGCCTCTTCGACCACATCCAGGGTCACGACGGCGTGGAGTTCGCGTTCATGGAGGACGTCGCCCGCGACTTCGCCGCCCGCAGTCCCCGCACCTCCGCCTGATCCCACCGGCACGAAGGAACATCGCCATGTCCGCTCTGCGCTCGAACCCGACGCCCTCCGGCGTCGAGCCCTGGAACGTGCCCATCACCCCGAAGGTGGTCAAGCAGGTCTCGATCGTCTGCTTCATCGCCTGGGTGGCCTCCGTCTACGACTTCACCCTCTTCGGCACGCTGCTCCCCGTGATCGCCGAGGACTTCGGCTGGTCGGTGGCCGAGTCCACCGCGATCAACACCTACGCCACGATCGGCGTGTTCATCGTGGCCCTGGCCGTGGGCACGATCATCGACAAGATGGGCCGCAAGAAGGCGCTCATCGTGCTCATGCTCGGCGGCGCCGTGGCGTCCGGTCTCACCGGCGCCGCCGTCGGCGCCGCGAGCCTGGTCATCATCCGCTCCTTCTCCGGCTTCTCCATGTCCGAGGAGGTCGTCAACGCGGTCTACCTCAACGAGATGTACAAGGAGGCCAAGAGCCGCGGCCTCATGTACTCGCTCGTGCAGGGCGGCTGGCCGGTCGGCGCGCTGGTCTCCGCGGGACTGTCGGCCCTGACGCTCCCGCTCATCGGCTGGCGCTGGAGCTTCGTGGTCGCCGCGGTGCTGTCCCTGATCGTCGTCGGCCTGGCATTGCGCCTGCCGGAGTCCCCGACCTTCGCCGCCATGAAGGAGGTCCGGCGGCGCCGGGCCGCCGGTGACACCGCCGGTGCCCACGCGCTGGCCGACGAGCACGACCTCGAGGAGGCGGCCCACCACGCCACCGGCGTGAAGGACGTCTTCACCCCGGCGCTGCGCCGGCACACTACCTGCCTGTCCCTGGCGTGGTTCTTCAACTGGTTCGCGATCCAGGTGTTCTCCGTCCTGGGCACCACCATCCTGGTCGAGGCCAAGGGCGTCTCCTTCGACAACGCCCTCATCATCCTCGTGCTCTCCAATGCGGTGGGCTTCGTGGGCTACGTGTTCCACGGCTGGCTGGGCGACAAGATCGGCCGCAAGCCGACCGTGGTCCTCGGCTGGGTCGCCGGCGGCGTGGTGAGCCTCGTGATGCTGCTGGGCCCGGGCACCTCCGGCTACATCATCCCGCTGTACGCCATGACGCTGTTCTTCCTCACCGGCCCGTACGCGGCGCTGCTCTTCTACATGGGCGAGTCCTTCCCGCCCCAGGTGCGCGGCATGGGGGCGAACGTGGCCCACGTGATGGCGCCGCTCGGCGGCATCGCCGGCTCCGGGCTGCTCACCATCCTGCTGACCGCAGGGGTGGACACGGCTACGGCGGCGATCATCACCGGCTCCGGCGGGCTGATCCTCTCGGCGCTGTGCATGGCAGGGACCCGCACCCTGAAGGACGCCCACCTGAGGACCACGGTGATCGCATGATCCGCGACGACGGACTCGAGGGAAAGGTCGCCGTGATCTCCGGCGGCGGCAGCGGGATCGGCCGGGCGCTGGCGGTGGCCTACGCCCGGGCCGGTGCCCACAGCGTCATCGGCTACCTCCCCTCGGACCCCCACGACGCGACGGACACCGTCCGCGCCGTGGAGGCCGCGGGCGGGCGCTGCACGGCCGTCCCCATGGACGTGCGCAGCTTCGAGGACACCGAGAAGCTCGCCCAGACCGCGCTCGACGAGTTCGGCCGGCTGGACATCTCGGTGGCCGCGGCCGGCATCCTGCGCCGTGCCGCACTCGCGGACATGACTGACCAGGCGTGGGACGACATGATGGCCGTCGACCTCTCCGGGGTGATGCGCGTCTTCCGCTCCTGCAGCACGCGGATGGCCCACGGGGGGGCCATGGTGGCGACGTCGTCGATCGCCGGTGGCGTCTACGGGTGGGAGGAACACAGCCACTACGCGGCGGCGAAATCCGGGCTCATCGGCCTGTGCCGCTCGCTGGCCGTGGAGCTCGCCCCCGGAGGATCCGGGTCAACGCCGTCATCCCGGGGCTGATCGAGAGCCCCCAGTCCTTGGACCCGGTGAACTCGCTGGGCCGCGAGGGCCTCGACGCCGCGGGCTCGATCATCCCGTGGGGCCGCGTGGGCAACGTCGACGAGGCCGCGCGCACCATCCGCTTCCTCACCGGCGACGACTCGGCCTACGTCACGGGCCAGCAGCTGATCGTCGACGGCGGGCTCACCGTCCGCTGGCCGAGCTGAGCCCACCAGGAAAGGCAGACATGGAACAGCAACTGACCGGAAAGGTCGCCGTCGTCACCGGCGGCGGCAGCGGCATCGGGGCGGCGATCGCGATGCTCTTCGCCCGGGAGGGCGCGGACGTGGCCGTGCTGGACCGCGACGAGCAGCACGCGGCGGCCGTCTCGGAGGAGAGCGGCAGCTTCGGCGGGCGCACCACGGCGATCGCGGTGGACGTCACCGACGGCGAGGCGGTGCAGCAGGCGATGGCACAGGTCGTCGAGGAGCTCGGCGGGATCGACGTCCTCGTCAGCGCCGCCGGCATCCTCGACGAGACGCCGCTGCTGGAGATGACCGAGGCGACGTTCGACAAGGTCCTGGCCGTGGACCTCAAGGGCGTCTTCCTGGCCGCGCGCTGGGCCGCGCCCCACATGGTGGAGCGCGGCGGCGGGCGGATCATCAACATCGCCTCCCAGCTGGGCATCAAGGGAGGGACCGGCCTGACGCACTACGTGGCGGCCAAGGCCGGGGTGATCGGCATGACGAAGGCCATGGCGCTGGAGCTCGCCGAGCACCGCATCCTCGTCAACTCGATCGCGCCCGGTCCCGTCGTGACACCGCTGATCGAGGGACTGTCCGAGGAGTGGAAGGCCGCCAAGCAGGCGGAGCTGCCCATCGGGCGCTTCGGCCAGGCCCACGAGGTGGCGCCCACCGCGCTGCTGCTGGCCTCCTCGCCCGGCGGCGACCTCTACACCGGCCAGACGCTGGGCCCCAACAGCGGCGACGTGATGCCGTAGCCGGCCCGGGAGGAGATGTCACGATGTGCGCAGGATGCCCCGGAGGGCGTGCGGTCTCGAAGGTGACCGCCTACATCAATCTCAACGGGATGAAGCAGGCCGTCCTCGCGGAGCTGCGGCGCAGCGTGGGGCGCCGCGCGAGGATCACCGTGCTCGGCGACCGGTGGGTGCTGGGCTCCCGGACGGGCGCCCAGCAGGTCTTCCCCGACGTCGAGACGCTGGCGGATGCCCTGGTCGACCAGCACCTGGTCGACCAGCACCTGGTCGACCGGCGCCTGCTGCCGGACGACGGCGGCGCGGAGTTCGAGCGGATCCTCGCCGCCGGGACCCACCACAGCGCTCCGCCCATGGACGCGGGGCGGCTCGTGCGGGCGCTTCTTCTCAGCGCCGACACCGTGTGAGCCTTCTCAGAGGCACCCGCTGACCGAACAACCCCTGAACGACTGTCGAAGGAGATGCACATGCCGGATCTCGACCCGCTCTGGTCCCCCCTGCAGATCGGTCCCGCCGCACTGGAGAACCGCGTGGCGCTGGCTCCGATGACCCGGATCAGCGCCACGGAGGAGGGCCACGCCACCGAGCGCATGGTCTCCTACTACGAGGCCTTCGCCCAGGGCGGCTTCGGGCTGCTGATCACGGAGGGGATCTACCCCGACGCCGCCCACGGGCAGGGCTACCTGTATCAGCCCGGGATCGCCACCGACGACCAGGCCCGGGCGTGGGCCGAGGTGGTCGGCGCCGTCCACGCCGCCGGCGCGAAGATCTTCGCCCAGCTCATGCACGCGGGGTCCCAGGCCCAGGGCAACCGGTTCGTCGACTCCACGATCGGCCCCTCCGCGGTGGCCCCCAAGGGCGAGCAGCTGGGCTTCTACCGCGGTGAGGGCCCGTACCCCGTGCCCGCGGAGATCACGGCGGAGCAGATGGCGGAGGTCCGGCAGGCGTTCGTGGACGCCGCGCTGCGCGCCCGTGACGCCGGTTTCGACGGCGTCGAGATCCACGGCGCCAACGGGTACCTGCTCGACCAGTTCCTCACCGACTACCTCAATCTCCGGACCGACGAGTACGGCGGATCGCCGGAGAACCGGGTGCGGTTCGCCGCCGAGGTCTGCCGGGCCGTGCGCGACGCCGTGGGGCCGGACCTGGCGGTGGGCATCCGCATCTCCCAGGCCAAGGTCAGCGACCACGACCACCGGTGGGGCGGCGGGCCCGACGAGGCGGAGGTGATCTTCTCGACCCTGGGCGCCACCGGGATCGACTTCGTCCACACCACCGAGTACCGAGCGACCGCTCCGGCGTTCGGCGACGAGGGTCCGTCGCTCGCGGCGCTGGCCAAGCAGCACTCGGGTCTGCCCGTGATCGCCAACGGGCACCTGGACGACCCGGAGACGGCCGTGTCCATGCTGGCGGACGGCACGGCCGACGTGGTCGCCCTGGGCAAGGCGGCGCTGGCCAACCGGGACTGGCCGCAGCGGGTGCGACACGGCCGCCCGCTCGCCGAGCTCGACGGCAACCTGCTCGCGCCCCTGGCCGACGTCAAGGACTGGGAGCTGGAGCTCTCTTAGGGAACCGGAAGTGGGCCGGCGTTCGCGAGGGACGTCCGGTGGTCGGCCGGCGGCCACCACCGGTTCACCTGCGGCTCATTTTCGACCGGTCGACTGCGGGGAGGGGGTCGTCAGGGCCCCTCCCCGCAGTCCACCGGCCACGTTCCGAGAGGTTCCACCATGCGCTCCCGTTCCGCCCTCGTCCCCCTGGGCGTTCTCGCCGCCCTCACGCTCGCCGCCTGCGGTGGTTCGAGCTCCGCGGAGCAGGGCGGGGAGGCCTCCGGGGACGCGGAGGCCACCACGCTGACGGTCTACACCTCCGAGCCGCAGGCCAAGATCGACGAGGTCGTCGCCGCGTTCCAGGAGGTCCGTCCCGATGTGGAGGTCGAGGTCTACCGCGCCGGCACCGGCGAGCTGAAGACCCGCATCGCCACCGAGAAGGAGAGCGGCGAGATCCAGGCCGACGTCCTGCTCGCGGCGGACGTCCCCACGTTCGAGGGCTACTCCGAGGACGGCGACCTCCAGGTGCTCGACGGCGTGGAGACCGACGGGGTGCTGCCCTCGGTCGTCGATCCCGAGGGCTTCTACGTCGGCACCCGCGTGATCCCCACCGTGATCGCCCACAACACCGAGGCGGTCGAGACTCCGCCCGCCTCCTGGGCCGAGCTGACCGATGAGCAGTGGCAGGGGCGGGTCGCGATGCCCAACCCGGACGTCTCCGGGGCGGCCGCGTTCAACCTGGCCGTCTGGGAGCTCACGGAGGGCCTGGGCCAGGAGTGGATCGGGGACCTCGTGGCCAACCAGCCCATCGTGCTGGAGAGCAACGGCCCGGTCGGCCAGGCCGTCGCCGCGGGCACCTCGGACCTGGGGGTCGTCGTCGACTACGTCGCCCGCGAGCTGGGCCAGAAGGGCTCCCCGATCGCCGTCCAGTACCCCGACGACGGCGTGCCCTATGTCTCCCAGCCGGCCGGAGTGTTCGCCGACTCGGACAACGCCGAGGCAGCCAACGCCTTCATCGACTTCCTCGTCTCCGCAGAGGGGCAGCAGGTTGCGGTCGAGCAGTCCTACCTGCCCGTCCGGGAGGACGTCGGCGTGCCGGAGGGCGCGCCCGAGATGTCCGAGATCAAGCTGCTCGAGCCGGACCTCACCGAGGTCGCCGAGAACCAGGACGCAGCGGTCACCCGGTTCAACGACCTCCTTGGCTGAGCGCGCCGCCTCTACCGTCGTCCCCGCCGCTCCGGCGGTCCCGGCCGTCCCCGTCACCGCTCCCGTCCCGGCCGGACGACGACGTGTCCCCCGGGTCCCGGACGGCCTGGGCGCGTTCCGGGCCGTCATCTGGGCGGTCCTGGCGCTGCTCGTCCTGCTGCCACTGGCAGCGGTGCTCGAGCAGGGGCTGCGGCCGGGGAACCTCGCCGGCGTCCTCCGGCCCGAGGTCCTCGAGGCAGGGATCAACACCCTGTTCTCCTCCGTGCTCTCCGCAGTGCTGGCCACGGCCGCCGGCACCGTGCTCGCCGTCCTGCTGGACCGCACGGACCTCCCGGGCCGGAACTGGCTGCGAGCGGTGCTCCTGCTGCCGTTCCTCGTTCCGCCGTTCATCGGGGCCATGGCGTGGATGGCGCTGCTCGCGCCCGGCGGGATCGTCAACTCCCTGCGGGAGGCGCTGCTCGGCGTGGGGCAGGACTGGACGGTCTTCGGCGCGCACGGGGTTGTGCTGGTGCTCTCCGTGCACTCCTACCCGCTGGCCTACCTGGTGATCGCGGTAGCGCTGCGCCGGGTGTCGCCGGACCTGGAGGACGCCGCGCGCGTCTCCGGGGCCTCGACCGTGCGCGTGCTGCGGGACGTCACGCTGCCGCTGATGCGCCCCGGGGTGGCGGCCGCCTTCCTGCTGACCGTGGTCGCCAACATGTCGGACTTCGGCATCCCTGCCCTCCTGGGTCTGCCCGAGCGCTACACCACCCTGACCACCCTGGCCTACCGCTACCTCGCCTCCGGGGCGGTGGCCAATCCGCTGCCCATGGTCTCGGCCATCGGCGTGGTCCTGCTGCTCGCGGCCCTGGCCGTGGTGCTGCTGCAGCGCCGTCTGCCCGGCGGCACGGAGCTGAGCTCCGCGGGGACCGCGCGTCCCATCCGGCTGGGCCGGGCCCGGTGGCCGCTCGCCGCGCTCGTGCTGCTGGGCGCCCTGGTGGTGTGCGTGGTGCCGCTGCTGGCACTCGCCGCCCAGGCGCTGCTCCCCGCCCCCGGCGTGCCGTTCACCGCCGAGAACATCACGCCGTCCGTCCTCGTCCGGGCGGCCACCTCGGACCTCGCGCTCAGCGGCGTGCGGACCTCGGCCGGTCTCGCCGTGGGCGCCGGGGCGATCTGCGCGGCCCTAGGACTCGCCGTCGCCTCCCTGGTGGTGCGCCGCCGGGACAGCCAGGGGCAGGCCATGGACGCCGTCGCGATCCTGCCCCAGGCCCTCCCCGGACTGGTGATCGCCGTGGCCTGGCTGCTGATAGGGCCGACCCTGGGAATCTTCAACACCCCGTGGATCATTCTCGGTGCCTACGTCATGGCGTTCCTGGCGCTGGTGGTCCAGGCCGTCCGCGCCCCGCTGGCGTCCACGCCCCGGTCCCTCGAGGACGCCGCGCGCCTCGCCGGGGCCTCGCCGCTGCGGGCCCTCGTGGACGTCGTCTGGCGGATGGGCCTGCCGCCGGCGGTGATCGGGGGCGTCGTCGTCGCGCTCACCGCGGTGCGGGAACTGACGATCTCCATCCTCCTCGTGGCCCCGGGCTCCCAGACGCTCGGCGTGGTCATCTACAGCCTGCAGCAGGCCGGGGACTACAACACGGCCTCCGCGCTGGCCCTGCTCGTCGCGCTCGCAGGCATTGCTGGTCTCTCGCTCGCCGCGTGGGCCGGTGGACGGCACCGGCGCGCGGTGACCCCGGTCCGCGGAACCGCACCACGGAAGGAGCACTGATGGGACGCATCGAGATCCGAGGACTGCGGCACCGGTACGACGACGGCCGCACGAGCCTCGACGGCATCGACCTGGCGGTCGCGGAGGGCGAGTTCCTGGCCCTCATCGGTCCGTCCGGCTCGGGCAAGACGACCCTGCTGCGCACGGTGGCCGGGTTCCTGCGGCCCGAGAACGGGAGCATCGCGATCGACGGGTCGGAGGTCGCCTCCTCGGTGACCTGGGTGCCGGCCGAGCGCCGTGGTCTCGGCATGGTGTTCCAGGACCACGCCGTGTGGCCGCACCTGTCGGTCGGCGACAACGTCGGCTATCCGCTCAAGATCCAGGGGCTGCCCCGGCGGGAGCGCCGGACCCGGACCGCCGAGGTGCTGGAGCTCGTGGGGCTCGAGGGCTGTGCGGACCGCTCGCCCGCCACGCTCTCGGGCGGGCAGCGGCAACGGGTCTCTCTCGCCCGTGCGGTGGCGGCCCAGCCCGAGGCGCTGCTGCTGGACGAGGCCCTGTCCTCGCTCGACGAGCCGCTCCGGGCCCGGCTGCGGGTGGAGCTCAAGGCGCTGACCCGGACGCGTGGGCTGACCACCGTGCACGTCACCCACGACCGCGCCGAGGCCCTGGCCCTGGCCGATCGGGTGGCCGTGCTGCGGGACGGCCGGATCGAGCAGGTGGGCACGCCCCGCGAGCTGCTGGACGCCCCCGCCACCCCGTTCGTGGCCGGGTTCCTGACCGACGCGACCCTGCTGGACGGCGTCCTCGAGCCCGGCCCCGGCGGCCCCGCGTTCCGCCCCGACAACACCGCGCCGGCGGTCGCTCCGGCGCGGGTGCTGGCGAGCCCGGGCGCGCCGGAGACGGGGCGGGCGGTGGCGGCGGTGCTGGCCCAGGACGTGCGGGTGCGCCCCGCGCCGGACGGGCATCAGGGTGGCGCCGGGACCGTCACCTCGGCCCTGTTCGGTCCCCACGGCCACGACCTGCAGATCCGCTGGCACGGCACGGACCTCCGGGCGCACGTGGCCGGCTGGGTCCCGCAGATCGGTGACCCGGTCGAGGTGGAGCTGGACCGGGTGCGCGTGTACGGCTGAGCGCGGCTTCTCGACCGCCTCAGCGGTCGGTCACAGCGCCCGGATCTCCTCCAGCCGCTCGGCCCGCTCGTGGCGCGCCTGCAGCGCCTCCTCCATGGACACCGCGCGGAACCGGGTGGCCGTGCCCGGGGCGGCGCGGGCCAGCAGGTCCATGTCCGCGGAGATCACGGTGCCCACCATGGCGTAACCCCCGCCCGAGACCGCGTCCCGGTGCAGCACGATCGGCTGGGTGCCGCCGGGGACCTGGATGGAGCCCACGGCGTAGCCGGCGTCCACGATGTTGGAGGGGTCCGAGCCCGCCCCGAACGGCTGCCGGCGCTGGAGCCACTCCACGCCGGGGCCCTCGAAGCGCAGGCCCATCCGGTCCGCCACGGGAGTGAGCTTCCACTCCTCCTCGACCAGCCGGCGCCGGCCCTCGTCGGTGAGCAGGTGGTCGTAGAGACCCCACATGATCCGCAGCTCCAGCGACCTCCCGAAGCCCGGTCGCAGGCGCTCCGGGATCTCCTCGACCTCGGGCAGCAGGCCCGTGGGCTCGCCCACCGGCACCACGTCCCCGGCCTCCAGCTTCCGGCCGTCCAGCCCGCCCAGCCGCCCGATCGCGTAGGTGGAGCGCGAGCCGAGCACCTCCGGCACGGAGATGCCGCCGCGGACGGCCAGGTAGAACCGGGCGCCGCCGCGGAGCACGCCGAACTTCACGGCGTCCCCCGCCGTCAGCTCGATCCGCCGCCACGACGGGCGCTCCTCGCCGTTGACCAGCACGGGCAGGTCCGCGCCGGTCACGGCGATCGTCGTCGGGGCGTCCACGGTGAAGGCGGGGCCCGTGTAGGTGCACTCGAGCACGGCCTCCACGGCGGTGTTGCCGACCAGCTTGTTCGCCGCCTGCGCGGACTCCTGGTCCATGGCCCCGCCCTGGGGGATGCCCACGTGGTAGTACCCGATCCGTCCCTGGTCCTGGACGGTGGTCAGCAGTCCGGGCTGCTCAATCGTCAGAGCCATCGAGGGCCTCCAGAAGGGTGCGGTTGTAGCTGTCGGGATCGGCGAGCGCGGCTTCGACGTCGAGGGTCACGGGCGCCTGCCGGTACCGCCAGGTGCCGTCCTCGACCTGCTGCTGGATGGAGCGGTACTCGGTCTCGTCGACCGGCCGGAACTTCACGAGGTCCCCGGGCCGGAACAGGATGAGGAAGTCCCGGAAGTCGCGCAGGTGCTGCTCGGGGTCGTAGATGGGGGCGGCGGCGATGCCGAACATCTGGTAGCCGCCGGCGCCGCGCACCGAGTAGATGCAGGCGAAGCACCCGCCGTGGCCCACGGTGAGCGGGGGAGTGTCGGTGCGGGGGCTGAGGTACTTGGGCACCTCGAGCTGCCGGTCCCTCGGGACGAGCTGGTACATGAACGGCAGTCCGGCCACGAAGCCCACCATGGACACCAGCCACGGGGACTCGTGGTGGCGGCGGATGAACTCGGCGGCGTCCGCGAGGCCGTTGACCTTCGCGGCGTAGTCGAGGTCGGTGCCGGAGGGGTCCTGGTGGTAGCCCTCGCGGAAGCGGGCCACGACCTCGGCGGTGTAGGGGTCCTGGTACCAGACCGGGACCTCGATGATCCGGGTCTCCGCGGTGTACTGCGTGGACTCGCGGGCCTGCCCCTCGAGCTCCTGGGTGCGGCGCTTGAGGTCCTCGGCCCTGATGACGTCCGGGTCGAAGCGCACCAGCAGGGACGCGTTGGCGGGGCAGACGTCCACCACGCCGGGCAGGTCCAGGGCGGAGAGGCCGTGCGCCACGGTGGTGGCCAGGTAGTTGGCGGTGAGGTTCATGCCCTCGTCGAACTCCACGAACAGGAACTCGTCACCGCCCCACGTGTACCGGGCGGTGGGCAGGTACAGGGTCTCGGTCATGGTGCGCTCCCCTCACTGGGAATGTTGCCGGGCTTGTCGCCGGGTGTGCCGCCGGCCCGGCCGGTCAGCAGCTCGGTCTCGATCCAGGTGGTGTGGTGCGCCACGGCCGCGAACTCCGGGTCCAGCACGAGCCGCCGCAGCAGCGGCACCGTGGTCCTGATCCCCTCCACGTGCGTGGCGGCCAGGGCCGCGCCCATCCGCTGCACGGCCGTCTCCCGGTCCTCGGCGTGCACGATCAGCTTGGCCAGCAGCGAGTCGTAGTACGGTGCCACGGTGTCGCCGCTGCGCACGCCGGAGTCCACGCGGTACTCGGAGCCCTCCGGCCAGTCGAGGCGGCTGATCGTGCCCGGGCTCGGCATGAACCCCTTCTCCGGGTCCTCGGCGTTGATCCGGCACTCCACGGAGTGCCCGGCGAAGGAGATGTCCTCCTGCCGCAGCTCCGTGCGCCCGGTCGAGGCGATCGTGAGCTGCTCGGCGACCAGGTCCACGCCCGTGACGAACTCCGTGACCGGGTGCTCCACCTGCAGGCGGGTGTTCATCTCGATGAACGCCGCCTCGTGCCGGACGGGGTCGTAGAGGTACTCGACCGTGCCCACCCCGGTGTAGGAGCACAGCCGGGCCAGGTTCACGGCGGAGTCCCGGATGCGCTCGCGGACCTCGTCCGGCAGGTCCGGGGCGGGGGCCTCCTCCACGATCTTCTGGGAGCGGCGCTGCAGGGAGCAGTCGCGGTCGCCCAGGTGCAGGAAGGTCTGCCCGTCGCCGAGGACCTGAACCTCCACGTGCCGGGCCCGCTCCACGAACCGCTCCAGGTACACCGTGGGGTCCCCGAAGCTCGCCCCGGCCTCGGACCGGGCGGTGTCGACGGTCCGCAGCAGATCCTCCTCGGCGCGGACCAGGCGGATGCCGCGCCCGCCGCCACCGGCCGAGGCCTTGATTACGAGCGGGTAGCCGACCTCCCGGGCCAGCGCCAGGACGGCGTCGTCGTCGCCCTCCAGGGGCCCGTTGGACCCGGCGAGGACGGGCACCCCGGCCGCGATCGCGGCCTCCAGCGCCCGGGTCTTGTGGCCCATGAGGTCGATGACGTCGGGGGCGGGGCCCACCCACGTCAGACCCGCCTCCTGGACGCGCCGGGCGAACGCGGCGTTCTCGGAGAGGAAGCCGTAGCCGGGGTGCACGGCGTCGCCCCCGTGCTCCAGGGCCGCGGCCACGAGCGCCTCCGCGTTCAGGTAGGACTTCTGGGCCGGGGCGGGGCCCACCACGGCCACGGCGTCGGCGAGCTCCGCCGCCATGGAGTCCTGGTCCACCTCGCTCACGGCCAGCACGGTGCGCAGGCCCATCTGCTGCGCCGAGCGCAGGATCCGGACCGCGATCTCGCCCCGGTTTGCCACCAGGAGCGTGGAGATCGGCACGGCTCAGCTCTCCGCGACGACGGCGATGACGTCCCCCGGGTTGACCATGTCGCCCTCCTCCACCTCGAAGGCCTGGATCGTGCCGGCGGCGTCCGACTGGACCTCCGAGAACTGCTTCATCACCTCGATGAGACCGATGACCTGACCGGCCTCGACCGGGTCGCCGTCCCGGACGAACGGGTCCTTGTCGGGGGAGGGGCGGCGGTAGAAGACACCGGGGAGCGGGGACTGGATCTCGGTCATGGTGCGGGTCCTTTCGGTCGGGTGGGAAGACGTGGGGTCGGCGGGCACCGGGCCGGGGAGCTCCGGGTCCGGGTCGGAAGGCCGGGACGACGACGGCGGCCGGGCGGGTCAGGTGCCCGTCGCCGCGTGGGCGTCGATCGCCGCGCGGACGGCGCGGGCCACCGCGGGCGCCCCCGGGGCGTCGGAGTGCACGCAGACCGACTCGAAGCGCATCGGCAGCTCCGTGCCGTCCTCGGCCCGCACGACCCCCTCGGCCAGGGCCTGCGCCACCCGGTCCGCGGCGGCGCGCGGGTCGGTGGCGTGGGGCGTGCGCTGGATGATCAGCCCGCCCTCGGCGTTGTAGTCGAGGTCCACGTAGAGCTCGGCCACGAACGGCACGCCGCGCTCGGCGCACACGGACTCGTGGGCGGTGCCGGCCATGCCGAGCACGGGCACGCGGTAGTCGGCGGCCACCGCCGCCACCGCCTCCATGAGCGCCGGGTCCTTGGCGACCATCCCGTAGAGCGAGCCGTGCGGCTTGAGGTGGTGCAGATCCGCCCCGTGCTGGAGCAGGAAACCGGTGAGGGCGCCCACCTGGTAGCGGACCAGGGACTCGACCTCCTCCGGGGTGAGCACCATGGCGCGGCGGCCGAAGCCCCACTGGTCGGGCAGGGAGGGGTGGGCGCCGATCGCGACGTCGTGGGCCACGGCGGCGGCCACGGTGGCGGACATGATGTCCGGGTCCCCGGCGTGGAAGCCGCAGGCGACGTTGGCGAGGTCCACGACCTGCAGCAGCTCCGGGTCGTTGCCGAAGCGGTGCAGGCCGATCCCTTCGCCCATGTCCGAGTTGACGGTGGGCCGGGTGCGGGTCTCAGGTGTGGCCATGGTCACAGCCTATGGACGCGACGCGCCCGTGGGAACGGCCCCGGGGCGATCCCCCGGCGATCTCGAGGTGTCCGCGGGGGCAGTGGGGCCCGTCACTGTGCTTTTCCCCGAACACCTGTAGAGTCATCACCAGTTGTTGAAGTTTCGTTCTTGCAGTTCAAGCAGTTCGCCCGGACATCGGGCGCAGCAGTTTTTCTGAGAAGACGTTTTGGCAGGCATCGCAACGCCCGAGCACCCCGATCGCCGGGGACGCTCCGTTTCTTCAGAAAGACAGGTTCCCCATGACTACTGGCACCGTGAAGTGGTTCAACGCCGACAAGGGCTTCGGCTTCATCACCCCCGAGGACGGCTCCAAGGACGTGTTCGCGCACTTCTCCGCGATCAACTCCGGCGGGTTCCGCTCCCTCGAGGAGAACCAGCGCGTCGAGTTCGAGACCCAGGACGGCCCCAAGGGCCCCCAGGCCGCGAACATCACCGTGCTTGCGTGATCACGCTCTGATCTCCTCGTGAGATCTCCGGCGCGGGGCTGAACGCCCCGGCGTCGACCTGACATCGCCACCCGGCTCCGGCCGGGTGGCGATGTCTTTCTCTGCCGGACCCCCGCACCGGGTCCCGGGTCCGGCACCCGGATCGGGGTGCGCCCGAGCCGACGCAGCCGGGAGGAGGGGCGGACGATGCCCGAGGTCGAGGTGCAGCCGACGGCCGCCCAGGTGCGCCGCCTGCTGGAGGCGCAGCTGCCGCGGGAGCTCCGCGGGCTCCTGGACCTGACGCCGGCCCCGGTGGCGCAGGGCTGGGACAACGTGCTGTTCCGGCTCGGCCCCGCCCACGCGGTGCGCCTGCCGGTGCGCCGCGCCGCCGTCCCGTGCCTCCTCCACGAGGTGCGGTGGACGGCTGTGGCCGGCGCACCGCTGGGCGCGCTGGGGATCGCCGTGCCCCGGCCCGTGTTCCGCGGCGGCCCCGGCGCCGGGTACCCGTGGCCCTGGGCGGTGGTCCGGTGGATCGAGGGCGAGGCCGTCGCGACCCTGCCGCCCGCCCGGCGCGGGCGGCTCGCGGAGGACCTGGCGCGGGCCCTGTGCTCGCTGCACCGGCCGGCACCCGGGGAGGCCCCGCGCAACCCCTACCGGGGCGTCCCGCTCGACGCGCGGCTCCGCGCGGCGCCCCCGTCCTGGCCGGCCGCGGCCGCGCTGCTCGGGGGGCGGCGCACCGAGCGGCTCCGCGGCGTCGTCGACGACGGCCTGCGCGCCGCCCCGTGGTCACGGCCGGCGGTCTGGCTGCACGGGGACCCGCACCCCTGGAACCTCGTGCACCGGGACGGGCGGCTGGCCGGTCTCGTCGACTTCGGGGACGTCTGTGCCGGGGACCCCGCATCCGACCTCGCCGGCGCGTGGCTGGCCTTCGACGCGGACCAGCGCTCCGGGTTCCGCGCCGTCGTCGACAGCACCGGCCGGTACGACGACGATGTGTGGCGCCGCGCCGCCGCCTGGGCCGCCCTGTACGTGGCGGCGCTGGCGGCGAGCCCCGGCGCCGGCCCGGACTTCGGTCCCGTGCTCCGGCACGCGGCCGCGCAGCTGGACCCGTGCTCCTGAACCCCGCTGGAGCGCCTGCCACCGGTCCGAGGACAATGGGCCTCCCAGTGCACGGGGAGGGGCAGCTCATGGACATCGTCATCGTGCCGACCGCCGCGGACGTCGCCACGCACGCGGCCGACGTCGTCGCCGGCCGGATCGCCGAAGAGCCGGACACCGTGCTGGGGGTGGCCACCGGGTCGTCGCCGGTCGGGATCTACCGGGAGCTGGCCCGGCGCCGGGCCGAGGGCTCGCTCGACCTCTCGCACCTCACGTGCTTCGCCCTCGACGAGTACGTCGGTCTCCCGCCGGAGCACCCGCGCAGCTACGCCGCGTACCTGGACCGGGAGGTCGTCCGGCCCTTCGGCCTGGCCCCGGAGCAGGTCCGGGTGCCCGACGCCTCCCGCGCCGATCTGGGCGGGGCCGCCGAGGAGTACGAGCGGACGATCGCCGCGGCCGGCGGCATCGACCTCCAGGTCCTGGGGATCGGCACGAACGGCCACATCGGCTTCAACGAACCGATCTCGTCGCTGTCCTCCCGCACCCGCGTCGCGGCCCTATCCGCGCAGACGCGCGCCGACAACGCCCGCTTCTTCGACCGGCCCGACGACGTCCCCACCCACTGCCTCACCCAGGGGCTGGGCACGATCCTCGAGGCACGCCAGGTGCTCCTGGTCGCGCAGGGGGAGCGGAAGGCGGCGGCCGTCGCCGCGGCCGTGGAGGGTCCAGTGGCCGCCCGGTGCCCGGCGTCGGTGCTGCAGTTCCACCCCCGGACCACGCTGGTCCTCGACGAAGCCGCCGCGAGCGGGCTGACGCTCGGGGACGGCCACAGCCCTGTCCCGGACCAGGGGGATGGGCAAGGATCTGACGGTTCCGCGCCCGCGTCATAAAACGCACAGGATGCACCGCGATGCAACCAGTCAGAGCGGAAATGGCGGATCTCCGCCGGAAACGGGGCCCGCCGCGCCGCGCGGACGCCGGCATCACTATCCGACCCGTGACGTTGCAGTGGTGAACCTCCTACGATGCGCTTGCACATCAGCACTCCCAGAAGCGAGGGAACACCATGAGGAACAGTGCAGCGGGCGTGGCGGCGGCGGCGATCGGGCTCGCGGTCCTGACGGCGGGACCGGCGACGGCCGCGCCCGGTGACGCGATGGTCTTCACCGACTGCGCCACGGCCGCCGGGTACGGCGTCCACAACATCCCGGTGGGCTCCGTCAGCTACAGCACGAGTCTCGTCGACGACGACGGCGACGGCGTCGTGTGCGAGAGCGACGAGTGGTCCTACGACCCCACCCGCATCCCCGTGGAGAACGCCTCGGGGGGCTGGAGCCACACCGTCATCGACTGGGTCCCCGGCGCCGGCCCCGGGCCGGACGCCCAGCCCGGCGAGGTGCCCGGGGAAGTGGCCGGGGAGGACCCGTACACCCAGGTGGACGAGGTGCCCGTGGGCGGCGCCGACACCGGTGCCGCCGTGGACGCCGGTTCCGGCGCCCCGGTCCTCGCCGGCGGTCTGGCCGTGGCGGCGGTGGCCGCCGCGGTGGCGGTGCGCCGGCGCGGTGCCGGCCGGGCGTAGGCCGGGCCGAGCGAAGGGGTCGATCCCCGTGCCGGATCCGACCGCCGACCGCCGCAGGGGCCACCTGGTCCCTGCGGCGGTCGTCCTCCTGCTGCTCAGCGGCTGCGCGGGCGGGTCCCCCGCGCAGCCCGCTGCCCCGTCGTCGTCGGCGGTGTCCGCCGCGCCGGCGCGGACGACGGCGCCTGCTGCGACGGCTGCGCCCACCACACCGGCTCCCGCACCGTCCGCCGCCCCGGCGCCCGAGGCGCTGCCGCCGGTGCTGCCGGAGTCCGCGCCCGTGGCGGTGCGGATCCCCGCGGTGGGGGCCTCGTCCGAGCTGCTGCACCTGGGCCTGCGCCCGGACGGGTCGCTGGAGGTGCCGCCGACCGGTCCCGGGGCCCCGGCCTCCTGGTACACGTCCTCCCCCACGCCGGGGGAGCGGGGGCCGGCCGTCCTGCTCGGCCACGTCAACGCGACCGACGGCGGGCCCGGTGTCTTCGCGGGACTGCGCGGCCTGGCCCCCGGCGACACCGTGGAGATCGAGCGGGCGGACGGCAGCACGGCGGTGTTCGTCGTCGACCGTGGGGAGCAGCACGCCAAGGACGCCTTCCCCACGCGCGCCGTCTACGGCAACACGGCCGGAGCGGAGCTGCGCCTGATCACGTGCGACGGCTACGACCCCGCCACCGGCCTGTTCGACGACAACTACGTGGTCTACGCGACCCTCGCCGCCTGACCCCTCCCTCCTCCCGCGAGATGGCATCTGCCGGCGACCGGGGGCGCCGCCGTCGCCGACACCAGTGATCTCGCGGACCCAGGGCGCAGGACCCAGGGCCCGGGGTGGGGGACACGCCTCGTCCTGAAGACGGAGGTGCGATCGCACACCGCGGGGGAGGATGGAAGAGCGCATCCTGTGCCGTTGCCGTTCCACCGAAGGAGATCCTCATGAGCAACCCCTATCCCCAGCAGCCCGAGGGCGCCCGCGGCGGCCCGCCGCAGTACCAGGCCGGCGGCGACCAGTACGGAGCCCGCCAGGGCGGGCACCCCGGCGCCGCGCCCCCCGAGGTCAAGCGGCTCCTGACCCTGACCCTCGTCTCGGCGGCGATCTACCTGCTCAACGACATCGTGGGGCTGATCGCCGCGACCACCGTGGACACCACCGAGATGTACCGGGAGATGGGCCTGTCCGCCGACCAGATCGCGGCGGCCGACCAGACCTCGGGCGTCGCGACGGTCACCGGCATCGTGATGCTGGTGATCGCCCTGGGCCTGTACGCCCTCGTCTACGTGTTCCTGAAGAAGGGCAAGAACTGGGCCCGCGTCCTGGGCATCGTCCTGTCCATCCTCAGCGTGGTCGGGACGCTGATCGGCCTTCTCGGCGCGATGGCCTACGGCGGGCTGGGAGTCGTCCTGCTGGTCCTCGGGCTGGTGCTGGTCGTGGTGAACGTCCTGTGGCTGGTCACCGCGTTCAAGGCCCCGGTCAAGGAGTGGTTCGCCCCGCGCCGCATGGTCTGATCCGCTCCGGCGTCCCTCGGGCGCACGGCAGTCCCCACCGGAACGCCGCCCGGCCCCCGTGGCCGGGCGGCGTTCCGCCGTGACAGGCGGTGCGGACCGCTCAGCGGCCCGGCCCGATGACGCGGTCGCGACCGGCGAAGAGGGCCACGACGCACAGCACCGCCATGAGACCCGCCATGAGCAGCAGCGGCGGCTCCCACCGCCCTCCGGCGTCGTAGAGGGCGCCGAAGACGGCGGGGGCGATCGCGGCCAGCGCGTAGCCCACGGACTGGGCCATCCCGGACAGGGCCGCCGCCTGGCGGTGGTCAGTGGACCGGAGGCTGAACAGGGACAGCGCGACGACGATGAGACTGCCGCAGCCGATCGATCCGAGCACGATCCACAGCAGCGTCAGCTCCGGCGCGGCGGCCAGCCCCGCGAAGGTGGCCAGGGCCAGGGCGCTGCCCGCGAAGGCCACGGGCCGCTGGTCGCCCAGCCGGTGCATGAGCGCCCCGGTGCCCAGGCTGGCGCCCATCCCGATCAGCAGGAACAGCGCCATGTGCGTGCCCGCGGCGGTCGCCGAGACGCCGTGGCTGCGCTCGATGCTCGGCAGCCACGCCATGAGCACGTAGAACGCCACCGACTGCAGGCCCATGAACAGGGTGACCTGCCAGCCCAGCGCCGACCGCCACGGGGACCGGTAGGGGCCCGGCTCCGCCGCGGGAGCCTCCGGCCCGGAGCTCCCGGTCCGCAGCCCGGGGGAGAGCACCACCAGCGCCACGACGGCCAGCACCGCCCACACCGCCAGGGCCAGGCGCCAGCCCGCCGGCCCGGCGTGGGCGATCGGGACCACCAGCGCCGAGCCGGCCGCGGCCACTGCGCCCTGGATCGACGTGTACACGCCGGTCACCTGGCTCACGCGCAGCGGGAACTCCCGCTTCACCAGCGAGGGCAGCAGCACGTTGAGGAACGCGATGCCGATGCCGATCACCGCCGTGCCCACCCACACGGCGCCCTCCACCGGGGCGGAGCGGCCGGCGATCCCGGCCGCGAGCAGCAGCAGCGACAGCCACAGGGCCCGGTCCAGGCCCGTCCGGGCGGCCACCGCCGGGGCCACGGGGGAGAACAGGGCGAACATGGCCAGCGGCAGCCCGGTCAGCAGCCCGGCCTGGCCCGCCGAGATGCCGAGGTCGCGGCTGATCTCCTCGAGCAGCGGGCCCACGGTCACGAAGCCGACGCGCAGGTTGACCGCGATCAGCACCACGCCGAGGAAGCCGAAGCCGAGGCGGGCCCGCCGGCCCGTGGCCGATGACGCGTTGGTGAGCACGGCACACCCTTTCAGGAAGCGGGAGGGAGGATCGCCGGACAGCGTAGACGGGGCGGCGTGCCCCGGCACGCCGCCCCGTCCCGGTCGGAGCCCGGCTATCCCGCCGGGTCGGGCCATGGTCCGGCCGGGTTCAGCCCAGGATGAGGTTGAGGACGAACAGCAGCGGGATGGACCCGGCCCAGACGGCGGTGGTGATCCCGGACCAGCCCTTCAGCGCGTCCGTGCCCTCCAGCCCGGTGAAGCGGGTGACCACCCAGAAGTAGGAGTCGTTGAAGTAGCTGAACACCATGGAGCCCGCCGTGCAGGCCACGGCGGCGACGACGGGGTCGATGCCCAGGGTGGTCACCAGCGGCGCCGAGACGGAGGCCGCGGTGATCATGGCCACCGTGCCGGAGCCCTGGGCGATGCGCACGAGGGTGGCGATGAGGAACGGCACGAGGAACGCGGGCAACGGGGTGGAGGCGATGGCCTCGGCCAGGGCGTCGCCCACGCCGGAGCTGCGGAGCACCTGGCCCAGCGCGCCGCCGGCGCCCGTGATGAGCAGGATCAGACCGGCCGAGGCCGCGGCCTCGGCGAACCAGCCGTGCGCCTTGTTCCGGGGCGTCCACCGGGGCAGGAGCACGTAGAGGGCCAGGACCATGCCGATGATCAGCGCGACCACCGGGTTGCCGATGAAGGCGAACGGGACCGCCCAGGCGGAGGGCTCGTACCCGTCGCCGCCCACGACCCCCTGGGCGTTCTGGTCGATCGCGCCGGTGACCGTGTTGAGGATGATCAGCAGCAGTGGGATGACCAGCGGCAGGGATCCGACGAACGCGCCGATCCGGTGCGGCTCGGCGCCGGCCGGCGGCTCGCCGAGGTCGTGGGACGGCTCCGCGGCGGGCGCCTGGGCAGCCTCGTCGTCGAGACCGTCCCGGGGACCCTCCTCCAGGTCCGTGCTCCCGACATGGGAGCTGCCCCCGGCGCCGGCCGTGGCAACGGTGCCGTAGACGGCCTCGCGCACGTGCTCCTCGATCCTGGACTCCAGCTGCGGGCCGATCCACTTGGCGTAGAAGACCACGACGGGCAGCAGGAGCACGGTGAAGGCCAGGCCGACGAGGATGATCGCTCCGATGTCCGCGCCGAGGATGCCGGCCACGGCCAGGGGGCCCGGGGTGGGCGGCACGAGGTGGTGGGTGAGCGTCATGCCGCAGCCCAGCGCCAGGGCGAGGGTCACGTAGCCGGCGCGCTTCACCCGGGCGATGGACCGGGCGAGCGGGTTCATGATCACGTAGCCGGAGTCGCAGAACACGGGGATCGAGACCAGGGCGCCCACGCTGCCCATCGCCCACGGCTCGCGGCCGTGGCCGAAGACGCGGAGGAACGCGAGCGCGAGCGCGTTGGCGGCCCCCGACACCTCGAGGATCTTGCCGATGCCCACGCCGAGGCCGATCACGATGCCGATCGAGGCCAGGGTGTTGCCGAATCCGGTGGTGATGGCCGAGACGATGTCGAGCACCGGCTGGCCCGCGACCAGACCGGTGACGAGGGCGGCGATGAGCAGCGCCACGAACGCGTCCAGGCGCGTGCGCAGCACCAGGACGATGATGGTGGCGATGCCCAGCACGAGTGCCAGGAGTAGTTGCAGATCCACGGTGATCGGCTCCTCGGGGACGTGGGGCGACCGGGCTGCTGCCCGGTCGCGGGAATTGACGAGATCGTCGCTCCATGTGAGGCTAGTCACACATATGACGTCTGACAAGAGGCAGGTACGCGCCGTGAATCCCGATCCCGACGTGCGCACCGCTCCCCCCGCGAGGGCCGCAGCGCACCGGCGAGCCGATGGCTAGGAAGTCGCTGGTCGAGGCCGTCGCCGAGGACCTGCTCGAGCGCATCCTCGAGGGCGAGGTGGGCGCGCACGAGGCCCTGCCTCCCGAGGCCGAGATCGCCCGGGAGTCCGACGTCAGCCGGCTCACCGTGCGCGAGGCCCTCAAGGCGCTCCAGGCGCAGAACATCGTCTACGTGCGGCGCGGCCTCGGGACCTACGTGAACCCGCCCGACGCGTGGACCGGTCTCGAGGCGATCCTGAAGGCCGCCTCCCGGGGGGCGACCTCCCACCAGGTGGCGCTGCGCCTGCTGGAGGTGCGGCGCATGGTCGAGACCGGCTCCGCGGAGCTGGCCGCCGTGCACGTCACCCCGGAGGACCTCGCCGCGATGGAGGCCGCGGTCCGGGACCTCGAGCGCGCGCACGAGGCGCAGGACCTGGACGAGGTCACCCGCGCCGACATGGCCTTCCACGACGCGGTGCTCCGGGCCTCGGGCAATCCGTTCGTGCCCGTCCTGCTGGCCCAGCTCTCCCAGCTGCTCTACGCCGAGCGGCGGGCGACCTCCGCCTTCCCCGAGGTGCAGCGGCACGCCATCGAGCACCACCGGCTCGTCCTGGAGGCCATCGGCACCCGTGACCCCGAGACGGCGCGCAAGGCCATGGAGGCCCACATCGACCAGACCTACGCCGACTACGAGCACTACATCGGCCGCGGGGCCGCACCCGGCGGTCCCGACCCGGCAACCGGACCCTTTTCCCACAGCACAGGAGACGACTGACATGACCGAGACCATTCCCTTTCCCGCCGAGCGCACCGCCGTGCTCACCGGCGCCGCCTCCCCGCGCGGCATCGGCCGCGCCACCGCCGACCTGCTCGCGAGCCAGGGCTGGAACGTCGCCGTCCTCGACATCGACGGCGAGGCCGCCGCGGAGGCCGCCCAGGACATCGCCGGACGGCACGGGGTGCAGGCCCTCGGGCTGCGCACGGACGTGTCCGACCAGGCCTCCGTGGACGAGTCCGTCGCACGGGTCGAGGCGGAGCTCCCGCCGATCGTGGCCCTCGTCAACCTCGCGGGCATCAGCTCGCCCACGGAGTTCATGCAGGAGACCCGGGAGGCCTGGGACCGGGTCTTCGCGATCAACATGACCGGCACGTTCATGGTGACCCAGCGCGTGCTGGCCGGAATGATCGAGCGCAAGGTCGGCCGCGTGGTCAGCGTCTCCTCGATCTCCGCCCAGCGCGGCGGCGGGACCTACTCCAAGGTGGCCTACAGCGCGTCCAAGGCCGCGATCATCGGCTTCACCCGGGCCGTGGCGCGCGAGATGGGCGAGCACGGGATCACCGTGAACTGCATCGCCCCCGGTCCCGTGGACACCGACATCATGGGCGGCACGCTGAGCGACGAGCGCAAGGCGGACATGTCCAAGGACATCCTGGTGGGCCGCGTGGGCACCGTGCGGGACATGGCGGCCCTGCTCGCGTTCCTCGTGGGGCAGGACGCCGGATTCATCACCGCGGCGACATACGACATCAACGGGGGGCTGCAGATCTCCTAGCCGGACCGCGGACACCGGGCGGGAACCCTGGGGATCCCGCCCGGTCCGCATCCTGCAGGGCCCCGGATCAGGGCGCGGCGTACCAGCTGCGGTCGCCGACGAACTCGTCCGGTCGGTGGTCGACGAAAGCGGCGCCGTCGAGGCCGAGGGACTCGGCGCTGCGCTGGAGCGAGGACGTCCTGGCGAGGGATCCCCAGCGGCCCGTCTCCAGGCGTTCGTCCATGGCCTCGACGGCGGCGACGTTCTCGGCGACGGTGAAGGTGCAGTGACCCTCCCGGTCCACGAAGGCCTGCCGGAACAGGGACTGCTCGCCGGCCCGGCGGACCGTCTCGGCGTACTCCTCCTGGTACTCGACCGGGGCCAGCAGGTCGACCAGCGTGTGGGTGGCCAGCACGGGGACCTGCAGCTCGCCGGTGGGCGTCGAGGTCCGCCGCATCCACTCCAGGCCGTCCTCGTCCGGGGTGATGTCGGCACTGCGGCTCAGCGTCCCGAGGTCCGCGGCGAGATCGAGGCCGGCGAGCCGGTACAGGTGCCGGACCTGGTGCCGCTGGTCGGAGGAGCGCAGCAGCCGGGCGTAGTCGACCCCGGCGGTCCAGCCGCTGTCGCCGCCGGCGGCCTCGACGATGGTGTGGCGGCGCTCGATGACGGTCGGCAGGGTCTGCAGCACCAGTTCGGCCTGGGCGGCCGCCAGCACCTCGGGGTCCTCGGCGTCCACGCCGTCCAGTTCCGTGGGGGTGTGCAGCAGGGCCGCCACCAGGGCGATGCGGGCCCGGCCCTCCGCGGAGCCGCGGGCCTCCTCCAGGGCCTCGCGCAGCGCGGCGATCGTCGCGTCGGACTGGCCCGGGGCGGTGAAGCCGGTCAGTTGCACGTCCTGACCCGGCAGCAGCAGCTCCGCCGCGGCGTGGGCGGCGTCCAGCTGGTAGTTGTTCAGGGCCACGCCGCCGCCCACCAGCCCGCAGGTGCTGACGGCGCCGTCGATGCCGGCCCCCGGCACCTCCGCCATCAGACTCGTGACGAGCCCGCCCATGGAGCGGCCCATGGCGATGACCCGGTCGGCCTCGCCGAAGCGCTGCTCGAAGGCCGCGAGGGTGTCCAGCTGGTCCTGGACGGCCGTCTCCAGGGCCCAACCGGTCGCGGCGTAGGACGACGACGCGACGGCGTAGCCCCGGCGGATCAGTTCCTGCGCCGTCGGGTCGAACCCGGCGTCCCAGGCGGGATTGGAGGGCCCGGGGCGGAAGCCGTGGGCGAACAGAACCACCTTGCCGTTCCAGTCCGCCGGCACCTCCGCCCGCCAGGCGGCACCGTTGTCCAGGGTTCCGGTGGCCACGGTCGGGGCCGCCGAGGCGGCCGTGCCGGGGGAGGCGACGACGGAGGCGCCCGGGGTGGCCACGGCGGGGAGGGTGCCGGCGGTGGTGGCGAGTGCGGTGGCCAGGGCGGCCGCCGGGACGAGGGTGGTGCGACGGAACCGGGGGGAGCGGACCACGAGATACCTCCAGAAGTGAACAGTTCAGTTAGTGAACTGATCCTGCGCCCGCCGACCGGGTGTGTCAAGGGTCACAGTCCGTGGGGGTGCGCGGTGCACGTCCTTCCGGACGTCAGAAGGCGACCTGTCGCAGCAGGCGTGCCAGGTCCTCCCGGTCCTGGGGCCGGAGGTCCCCGAGCGACCTCTCGGCGGCGAGGTCCACCGCCGCCTTGGCGCTGGCGTAGAGCTCCCGCCCCGCACCGGTGGGGGCCACAATCTTGGAGCGGCGATCCCGGGGGTCGACCCGCCGCTCCACCAGGCCGCGCTGCTCCAGCTCGTCGAGGAGGGCCACGGTCTGGCTGGGCTTCATCCGCAGCAGGTCGCCGAGCTCCCGCTGCGTCGGCCCCGTGCCGCTGCAGGCCGCCGCCAGGAGGGAGTAGCTGCGGACCTTCAGCCCGAGCGGGGCGAGCCCCTGGTTGGCCGTCGACGAGCCCAGCGCCGCAGCCCGGGCCATGAGGAAGATCGGCTCCGAGGCGAGGTCGATCTCCGTCAGTCGTGCGAAACCGTCGGGTGCGGGGCCGGGGTGGTCCGCGGCGGGGGTGGGGGACATCGGGGCGGCTCGCTTTCACGGGTGGATCCGGACCATCCTACGAGCTGGAGCCGCCCCGGGCGGCACCGCCCCGGCACCTTCCCGGCGCTCTTCCGGGGAGGTGCCGGGGGGGCTCACCAGCGGGGGTGGATGTCCGCCCGGAAGTACGCGTCGTAGATCCTGCGGACCCCGGCGTCGATCTCCCGGCCCAGGTCCCCGGTGTCCGCCGCCGAGGCGTTGCCGCGGACCTGCTCCACGCTGCGCGCCCCGGGGATCACGGTGCTGACGCCGTCCTGGGCGATGATCCACGCGATCGCGGCCTGCGCCGTGGTCACCCCGTCCGGGAGCAGCCCGGCGAACTCGCGGACGGCCTCGAGGCCGCGCTGGAAGTCCACCCCGGAGAACGTCTCGCCGACGTCGAAGGCCTCGCCGCCGCGGTTGTAGTTGCGGTGGTCGTCGGCCGCGAACCGGGTGTCCGCCGTGTACTTCCCGGACAGCAGCCCCGAGGCCAGCGGCACCCGGGCGATGATCCCCACCCCGGCCTCCTTCGCCGCCGGCAGCACGGCGTCCAGCGGCTTGAGCCGGAAGGCGTTGAGGATGATCTGGACGGTGGCGGTGCTCCCACGGGCGATGGCCGCCAGCGCCTCGTCGGTGCGCTCCACGCTGACGCCGTAGTGGCGGATCGCGCCCTCCTGGACCAGGGTGTCCAGGGCGTCGTAGACCTCCTGGTCGCTGTAGACCGGCGTGGGCGGGCAGTGCAGCTGGACCAGGTCGAGGGTGTCGGTGCCCAGGTTCCGGCGCGAGCGGTCCACCCACTGCCGGAAGTTCGCGAGGGTGTAGTTCTCCGGGACCTGGTCCGCGCGGCGGCCCATCTTCGTGGCCACGGTGATGTCCAGGTCGGGGCGCTCGCGCAGGAACGCGCCGATGGTCTGCTCGCTGCGGCCGTCGCCGTAGACGTCGGCGGTGTCGAAGAACGTGACCCCCGACTCCACGGCGGCCTCCAGGACGGCGGTGGCCTCGGCGGGGTCGACGTCCCCCCAGTCCGCGCCCAGCTGCCACGTGCCCAGGCCCACGGTGGAGACCTTCCGTCCGGTCCTGCCGAGTGTGCGTTGCTCCATGCGTAGAATCCCGTTCCGCGATCGGTGGAGGGTCTCCCGGGTGCCCGGGGGACGGCGGCCCGGGTTCCGGGGGCGCCGGGGACCACCATGCGGTGCGACGTGTCCGCCGCGCAAGCACCGGGGGGAGGGACATCGCTCCAGGGGACCCCTCCACTGGGTCCGTCCGGGGCCGTGCAGTACCGTTCTGGCCATGACCGTCGAGGGTGGTGCGAACTCCGCACGGCCTCCGCGCGCCCCCAACATCCGGGACGTGGCCCGCGCGGCCGGGGTCTCCCACCAGACGGTCTCCCGGGTGATCAACGGGCACCCCGCGCTGCGCGACTCGACCCGGCAGCGGGTGCTGCAGGCCATGGAGGAGCTGCGCTTCCGGCCCAACCGGGCCGCCCGCGCCCTGGTCACGAGCGAGTCGCGGACCATCGGCGCCCTCGTCTCCTCGGGCGCCGAGTACGGCCCGTCGGCCAGTCTCCGGGCGGTCGAGACGGCGGCCGACGAGGCCGGCTACGTCGTGGACACCGCCCACATCGACCACGCGGACCGCGCCTCCATCGAGTCGGCCCTGGACCGGATGGTCGGCCACGCGGTGGAGGGGCTGGTGATCCTCGCGCCGCAGTCGCGCACGCTGGAGGTGATCGAGCAGCTGTCCATCCGGATCCCGTTCGTCACCGTGCACTCCCTGCACAGCGAGGACCACCGGATGTCGGTCGACCAGTTGGCCGGGGCCCGGCTGGCCACCCGTCACCTGCTGGAGCTGGGGCACCACCGCGTGGTCCACGTCCCCGGCCCCGAGGGGTGGGTCGAGACGGACGCCCGCCGCCAGGGCTACCGCGAGGAGATGACCGCCTGGGGTTTCGAGCCCGTGGTGGTCCCCGCCGGGGCGTGGACCGCGGACTCCGGCTACCGCGCGGGGCTCGGACTGCGCGGGAGCCGGGAGCTCAGCGCGGTCTTCTGCGGCAACGACCACATCGCGCTCGGCCTCGTGCACGCGTTCGCCGAGGCCGGGCTGGACGTGCCCGGGGACGTCAGCGTGGTGGGCTTCGACGACGTCCCGGAGGCCGCGCACTTCCGGCCGCCGCTGACCACGGTGCGCCAGGACTTCCCCGAGCTGGGCCGGCGCTGCATGGCTGTGCTGCTCGCGGAGCTGCGGGGGGAGCAGCCGGTCCGGCCGGGGGACGTGGAGCCCGTGCTCGTGGTCCGCGAGTCCACGGCCGCGCCCGCCTCCGACCAGGGCTGATGGACCCCCGGTCACGCCGTTACCAAACGGTTACCAAGTGATGTGGGACACGTGCTTCCACGCTGCGGTAGGTTGGCCCGAACATCAGATGTGACCGTTCACATTCCGAGGGGGGCCGGCTGGCGGCCGCCCCTTTCGGAACGTGCGGCTCGAACGACAACGAGGTCCTCCGTGAGCCAGCCCAGCCCAGATCCCACGTACGTCATCGGCGTCGACTACGGCACCCTGTCGGGGCGGGCCGTCGTCGTGCGGGTGCACGACGGCGCCGAGATGGGCTCCGCGGTACACGAGTACGAGCACGGCGTGATGGACACCGTGCTCGCCGCCACGGGGGAGGCCCTGCCGCCCGAGTGGGCGCTCCAGGTCCCCGCCGACTACGTGGACGTCCTGCGGCACGCGGTGCCCGCCGCCGTCCGCGCCGCCGGCGTGGACCCGAGCGCCGTGGTGGGCGTGGGCACCGACTTCACCGCGTGCACCATGGTCCCCGTCCGGGCCGACGGCACGCCCCTCAACGAGCTGCCCGGCCTGGCGGGCCGCCCGCACGCCTACGTGAAGCTGTGGCGCCACCACGCCGCGCAGGGCCAGGCGGACCGCATCAACGATCTCGCGGCCCGGCGCGGAGAGCGCTGGCTGCCCCGCTACGGCGGTCTCATCTCGAGCGAGTGGGAGTTCGCCAAGGGCCTGCAGCTGCTCGAGGAGGACCCCGAGCTGTACCACCTCATGGACCACTGGGTGGAGGCCGCCGACTGGATCGTCTGGCAGCTGACGGGCAGCTACGTGCGCAACGCGTGCTCCGCCGGGTACAAGGGCATCCTGCAGGACGGCGAGTACCCCGACCGCGAGTTCCTCGGCGCCCTGAACCCCGGGTTCGCCGGCTTCGCGCAGGACAAGGTCGACCACCCGATAGGGGCCCTCGGCACCGCCGCGGGCACGCTCAGCGCGCAGGCCGCGGAGTGGACGGGCCTGCCCGCCGGCATCGCCGTGGCGGTGGGCAACGTCGACGCGCACGTGAGCGCCCCCGCCGCCCGGGCCACCGCGCCGGGTCAGATGGTGGCGATCATGGGCACGTCCACCTGTCACGTCATGAGCTCCGACACCCTGCGCGAGGTCCCCGGGATGTGCGGCGTGGTGGACGGCGGGATCATCGACGGGCTCTACGGCTACGAGGCCGGGCAGTCCGGGGTGGGCGACATCTTCGGCTGGTTCACGGCCCACTTCGTGCCGGGGCGGCTCCAGGAGGAGGCCGCCGAGCGCGGGCTGAGCGTGCACGAGCTGCTCACCGAGCAGGCGAGCCGCGAACCGGTGGGCGCGCACGGGCTCCTGGCCCTGGACTGGCAGTCCGGCAACCGGTCCGTGCTCGTGGATCACGAGCTCTCCGGGCTGCTCGTCGGCCTCACCCTGGCCACCCGCCCGCACGAGGTCTACCGCGCCCTGCTGGAGGCCACCGCCTTCGGGACCCGCACGATCGTGGAGGCCTTCGCCGCCTCCGGGATCCCCGTCACCGAGTTCGTGGCGGCCGGCGGGCTGATCAAGAACGCGTTCCTCATGCAGATCTACGCCGACGTGCTCGGCATGCCGATCTCGGTGATCGGCAGCGACCAGGGCCCGGCCCTGGGCTCCGCCATCCACGCGGCCGTGGCCGCCGGCGCCTACCCGGACGTCCGGGCGGCGGCCGCGGCTATGGGCCGGCTCGAGCGCAACGCCTACACCCCGAAGCCCGCCCACACGGAGGCCTACTCCGTCCTCTACGAGGACTACACCGCGCTGCACGACCACTTCGGCCGCGGCGGCAGCGACGTCATGCGCCGGCTCAAGGCGCTCCGGCGCAACGCCCGCTCCACCCAGGAGGTCTCCGCGTGAACGCCCTGACGCCCGAGCTTGACGAGCGGATCGCCCGCGTGCGGCGCGAGGTCGCGGACCTGCACGCCGAACTGGTCCGCTACGGGCTGGTGGTCTGGACGGCGGGCAACGTGTCCGGGCGGGTCCCCGGCACGGACCTCTTCGTGATCAAGCCCAGCGGGGTGAGCTACGACGACCTCGGCCCGGAGAACCAGATCCTGTGCGACCTGGACGGCCGGCCGGTCCCCGGCACCCCCGGCGCGGAGCGCTCGCCGTCCAGCGACACCGCCGCCCACGCCTACGTCTACCGGCACATGCCGGAGGTCGGGGGAGTGGTCCACACCCACTCCCCCTACGCCACGGCCTGGGCGGCCCGCGGCGAGGCCATCCCCTGCGTCCTGACGGCCATGGCGGACGAGTTCGGCGGGGAGATCCCCGTGGGGCCCTTCGCGATCATCGGCGACGACTCGATCGGCCGCGGCATCGTGGAGACCCTCTCCGGCCACCGCTCCCGCGCGGTCCTCATGCTCAGCCACGGACCGTTCACCATCGGCAAGGACGCCCGGGACGCCGTCAAGGCCGCGGCCATGCTCGAGGACGTGGCCCGCACCGTGCACCTCTCCCGCCAGCTGGGCGAGCCGCTGCCCATCGACCCCGCGCACGTCGACTCCCTGTTCGACCGCTACCAGAACATCTACGGCCAGCAGCCCGCGGCCGTCCCCACCACCCCAGGAGCGCTCACCCGTGAATCCTCTGCCCACCGCCCTTGACCACTACGAGGTCTGGTTCCTCACCGGCAGCCAGGACCTCTACGGCGAGGACACCCTGCGCCAGGTGGCCGAGCAGTCCCGCGAGATCGTCCGCGTGCTGGGCGAGGCCGGGCTGCCCGTCGAGGTGGTCTGGAAGCCCACGCTGAAGGACGCGGACTCGATCCGCCGCACGGCCCTGGAGCTCAACGCCGCGGACGGCGTGATCGGGGCGATCGCCTGGATGCACACCTTCAGCCCCGCCAAGATGTGGATCACCGGCCTCGACGCCCTGCGCAAGCCGCTGCTCCACCTGCACACCCAGATCAACGTCGAGCTGCCGTGGGGCGAGATCGACTTCGACTTCATGAACCTCAACCAGGCCGCGCACGGCGACCGCGAGTTCGGCTACATCCAGACCCGGCTCGACGTCCCGCGCAAGACCGTGGTGGGCCACGTCTCGACCCCCGGCGTCACCGCGCAGATCGCCTCCTGGCAGCGCGCGTGCGCCGGCCGCGCGGCGGTCCAGGGGCTCAGGGTGGCCCGGTTCGGCGACAACATGCGCAACGTCGCCGTGACCGAGGGCGACAAGACGGAGGCCGAGCTGCAGTTCGGGGTCTCCGTGAACACCTGGGGCGTCAACGACCTCGTGGCCGTGGTGGACGCCCAGTCCGAGGACCGCGTGGACGAGCTCGTCGCCGAGTACGAGGGGCTCTACGACGTGGCCCCCGAGCTGCGCCGCGGCGGCGAGCGCCACGAGTCCCTGCGCTACGGGGCCCGGCAGGAGCTCGGGATGCTCCAGTTCCTGGAGGAGGGCGGCTTCGGCGCCTTCACCACGAACTTCGAGGACCTCGGCGGGCTGCGCCAGCTGCCGGGCCTCGCCGTGCAGCGGCTCATGGCCCGCGGCTACGGGTTCGGGGCGGAGGGCGACTGGAAGACGGCCCTGCTGGTGCGGGCGGCCAAGGTCATGGGCGCCGGGCTGCCCGGGGGCGCGTCCCTCATGGAGGACTACACGTACCACCTGGTGCCGGGGGAGGAGAAGATCCTCGGCGCCCACATGCTGGAGGTCTGCCCGAGCCTCACCACGGCGCGCCCCTCCCTCGAGGTGCACCCCCTGGGCATCGGCGGACGAGAGGACCCCGTGCGCCTGGTCTTCGACACCGACGCCGGCCCCGGCGTGGTCGTGGCGATGTCCGACATGCGGGACCGCTTCCGGCTCACCGCCAACACCGTGGACGTCGTGCCCCCGGACGCCCCGCTCCCGAACCTGCCGGTGGCCCGCGCCGTCTGGCGGCCGCACCCCGACCTCGCGACCTCGGCCGCGGCCTGGCTCACCGCCGGCGCCGCCCACCACACGGTCCTCAGCACCGCGGTGGGCGCCGACGTGATCCGGGACTTCGCCGACATGACCCGGACCGAGCTGCTCGTCATCGACGACACCACCACCCTGCGGGAGTTCCAGCGCGAGGTGCGGTGGAACGCGGCCTACTACCGGCTCGCCCAGAAGCTCTAAGCGGGACGACCGGGACGGCCGGAACGACCATGATGACCAGGACCCCTGACGACCACCACGAGATCTCACCAGCACCGACCTCGCTCGAACACTCCCACCACCGGGCAGTGCGGCCCGGACCGACGAAAGGCACGACCATGACCCCGAAGATCGACCTGAAGAAGACCCTCACCGGGGTGACCGCCCTGACCCTCGCGCTGGGCCTCACGGCCTGCGGCGGCAACCGCGGCGGCGGCGCGGAGGCGGGCTCCAACGAGGGCGCCAAGATCGGCGTGGCGATGCCCACGCAGCAGTCCGAGCGCTGGATCGCCGACGGCGAGAACGTCAAGGCGCAGCTCGAGGAGCTCGGCTACGAGGTGGACCTCCAGTACGCCAACGACGACATCCCCACCCAGATCTCCCAGATCGAGAACATGATCAACGGCGGGGCCAAGGCCCTGGTGATCGCCTCGATCGACGGCACCACGCTGACCAGCGTGCTCGACACGGCCGAGACCCAGGAGATCCCCGTGATCGCCTACGACCGCCTCATCAACGAGTCGGACACCGTGGACTACTACACCACCTTCGACAACTACGAGGTGGGCGTGCAGCAGGGCACGTCGCTGCTCACCGGCCTCGGGGTCCTCGACGAGAACGGCGAGCCCACCGGCGAGAAGGGCCCCTTCAACGTGGAGCTCTTCGCCGGCAGCCCCGACGACAACAACGCGACCTTCTTCTGGGACGGCGCGATGGACACCCTCCAGCCCTACCTGGACGACGGCACGCTCAACGTCCCCAGCGGCCAGACGGAGTTCGAGCAGGCCGCCATCCTGCGCTGGCTGCCGGACACCGCCCAGGACCGGATGGAGGACCTCATCACGGTGGGCGGCGGCGACCAGCTCGACGGCGTGCTCTCCCCGTACGACGGCCTCTCGATCGGCATCATCTCCGCGCTGCGCTCCGGCGGCTACTCCCAGGACGAGCTGCCCGTGGTGACCGGCCAGGACGCCGAGGTCGGATCCGTGAAGTCGATCGTCAACGACGAGCAGTACTCCACGATCTTCAAGGACGTCCGCGAGCTCGGCGAGCGCGCGGTGCTCATGGTGGACTCCCTGATGAAGGGCGAGGAGCCCGAGGTCAACGACGAGGAGACCTACGACAACGGCGTGAAGGTGGTCCCCGCCTACCTGCTCGAGTCGCAGATCGTCACGAAGGACAACTACCAGGAGGTCCTCGTGGACAGCGGCTACTACGAGGCGTCCGAGCTCGAGTGATCGCGACCGGCCGGGCGGCCCTCCGCCGCCCGGCCGGTCAGTCCCCTCCACCCACCCACCAGCTCGAGACGAGGAGGCCCGCATGAGCGAGCACGTTCTGGAGATGCGCCGGATCAGCAAGTCCTTCCCCGGCGTCAAGGCGCTGCAGGACGTCAACCTGGCCGTCGCCCGCGGCGAGGTCCACGCGATCTGCGGGGAGAACGGCGCCGGCAAGTCCACCCTCATGAAGGTCCTGTCCGGCGTGTACCCGCACGGCACCTACGAGGGGGACATCGTCCTGGAGGGCGAGACCGTCTCCTTCCGGGACATCAAGGACAGCGAGCGCAGCGGGGTGGTCATCATCCACCAGGAGCTGGCCCTGTCCCCGTTCCTGTCCGTCGCGGAGAACATCTTCCTCGGCAACGAGCGCGCCACCCGCGGGTTCATCAACTGGAACGAGACCAACGCCAGGGCCGCCGACCTGCTCCGGCGCGTGGGCCTCGACGTGAACCCCAGCGTCCCGGCCGGGGACATCGGGGTGGGCAAGCAGCAGCTCGTGGAGATCGCCAAGGCGCTCTCCAAGGACGTGAGGCTGCTCATCCTCGACGAGCCCACGGCCGCCCTCAACGACGAGGACTCCGCGCACCTGCTGGGCCTGGTCCGCGGGCTGCGCGAGGACGGGATCACCTGCATCATCATCAGCCACAAGCTCAACGAGATCCGGGCGATCGCCGACTCCGTGACGATCCTGCGCGACGGGCAGACCATCGAGACCCTCAGCCTGCACGACGGGTCGGTCACCGAGGACCGGATCATCAAGGGCATGGTGGGCCGCGAGCTCAAGAACCGGTACCCGGAACGGGTCCCCGACATCGGCGCGGAGGTGCTCCGCGTCGAGGACTGGACCGTGCACCACCCGCAGGAGCACTCGAGGGTGGTGGTGGACAACGCTCACCTGTCCGTGCGGGCGGGCGAGATCGTGGGCATCGCCGGGCTGATGGGCGCCGGGCGCACGGAGCTGGCCATGAGCATCTTCGGGCGCAGCTACGGGTCCAACATCACCGGGCGGATGTACAAGAACGGCGAGGAGATCACGGCGCGGACCGTCAGCGAGGCCATCCGGCACGGCATCGCCTACGCCACGGAGGACCGCAAGCGCTACGGGCTCAACCTGATCGACGACATCAAGCGGAACATCTCCTCGGCGGCGCTGGGCAAGCTCACGTCCGCGGGCTGGGTCGACGGCGGGCGCGAGACGCTCGTGGCGCAGGACTACCGCACCAGCATGAACATCAAGGCGCCCTCGGTGTCCTCGATCACCGGCAAGCTCTCCGGCGGCAACCAGCAGAAGGTCGTCCTGTCCAAGTGGATGTTCGCCGACCCCGACGTGCTCATCCTCGACGAGCCCACCCGCGGCATCGACGTGGGGGCGAAGTACGAGATCTACACGATCATCAACAGGCTGGCCGCGCAGGGGAAGGCGGTGCTGGTCATCTCCTCCGAGCTGCCGGAGCTGCTGGGGATCTGCGACCGGATCTACACGCTCGCCGAGGGCCGGATCACCGCCGAGGTGCCCATCGCCGAGGCCACCCCCGAACGACTCATGCAGCACATGACCAAGGAAAAGGACTGACCCATGGCTTCCACCCTCGTCGACGAGGACCGGGCTCTCGACAGCCGGGGCCCGCAGAAGGCCTCCACCGTGGCCGGTGCCGGCCGGTTCCTCATGAGCCGGCTCCGCCAGATCGGCATCTTCCTGGCCCTGCTGGTGATCGTGACGCTGTTCCAGGCCCTGACCGGCGGCGCGCTGCTGCAGCCGGACAACGTCTACAACATCATCGTCCAGAACAGCTACATCCTGCTGCTGGCGATCGGCATGGTCATGATCATCGTGGCCGGGCACATCGACCTCTCGGTCGGCTCGGTGGCCGCGTTCGTGGGCGCCATGTCCGGGATCATGATCCGGGACTGGAGTCTGCCGTGGTGGGTGGCCCTCGTCGCCGCCCTCGCGGTCGGCGCGCTCGTGGGCGCCTGGCAGGGCTTCTGGGTGGCCTACATCGGGATCCCCGCCTTCATCGTGACCCTCGCCGGCATGCTCGTCTTCCGCGGGCTGACGCAGATCGTGCTCGAGAACCAGCGGATCACCGGCTTCCCGCCGGAGTACCGCCAGCTCGGCGGCGGCTCCCTCTTCCCGGGGCTGTTCCCGCCGGCGACCAACATCCTGGACTGGACCACGGTGGGCATCGGCCTGATCGCCACGGCCATGCTCGTGCTGAGCCAGCTCCGGGGCCGGGCCAACCGCGCGAAGCTCCACCTCGAGGACGAGCCGCGCGCCTGGTTCCTCACGCGGCTGGTCTTCGGCGTCGTCGTCATCCTCGCGCTCACCTTCCTGCTGGCCAGCTCGCGCGGCGGGACGCCGATCGTGCTCGTGGTCCTCGGCGTGCTGGTGGTCGCCTACAGCGCCGTCATGAACCGGACGGTGTTCGGCCGCCACGTGTACGCCCGCGGCGGCAACCTCCAGGCGGCCCAGCTGTCCGGTGTGAACACCAAGCGCGTCGACTTCCTGCTCTTCGTCAACATGGGCGTGCTGGCCGCGCTGGCCGGGCTGGTGTTCACCGGCCGGCTCAACTCCGCCGGGCCGGGCGCCGGAAACCTGTTCGAGCTGGACGCGATCGCCGCGGCCTTCATCGGCGGCGCCGCCGTGACCGGTGGCGTGGGCACCATCATCGGAGCCATCACCGGCGGTCTGATCATGGGCGTGCTCAACAACGGCATGTCCCTCATGGGCGTGGGCATCGACTACCAGCAGTTCATCAAGGGCCTGGTGCTGCTGCTGGCGGTCGGGTTCGACGTGTTCAACAAGCGCCGCGCCTCGAACGCCCTCAAATGACCGCGCCCGCCCCGCAGTCCTTCGGGACGCTGCCCGACGGGCGGGAGGTCACCGCGCACACCCTCACCGCCCCGGGCGGGCTGAGCCTGCGGGTGCTCGACCTCGGCGCCGCGGTCCAGGCCCTGCACCTGCCCGGCCGGGCCGGGGGCCCCGGCACCAACGTGGTGCTGGGGCACCCGGACGCCGCCGGCTGCGCGGCACCCCCGGAGGCCTTCCTGGGAGCGGTGGTCGGCCGCTGCGCCAACCGGATCGCCGGGGCCCGCTTCGACCTCGACGGGACCACCGTGGAACTGGCGGCCAACGAGGGCGGCAACACCCTGCACGGCGGCCCCGACGGCTTCCACCGCCGCACCTGGCGGACGGTCTCCGCCAGCCGCGACGTCCTGGTGCTGGAGCTGGTCAGCCCGCACGGGGACCAGGGCTTTCCCGGCGAAGTGGTCCTCCGGGCCCGGTACGCCGTCACGGACGACGTCCTCGCCCTGGACCTGGAGGCCCGCACCGACGCCCCGACCGTGGTCGGGCCCGCGAGCCACGTCTACCTCAACCTCGCCGGGGAGGGATCGGGGACGGTCGACGACCACACGCTCACCGTCGAGGCCGACCGGTACCTGCCGGTCGGCCGGGACGGGGTGCCGCTGGGCGGCCTCGCCGCCGTGCGCGGGACGCCGCTGGACCTCACCGCCCCCGCCTGGCTCGGGGACCGGGTGCGGGCGGAGCACCCGCAGGTCGCGGCCGTGGGCGGGATCGACCACTCCTTCCACCTGCGCGGCACCGGGCTGCGCGCCGCCGCCCGGCTGGAGCACCCGGCGAGCGGGCGGTCCGTGGAGCTGTGGACCGACCAGCCGGCCCTGCAGGTGTACACGGGCAACGCCCTGGACGGCGCCATCACCGGCACCGGCGGGCGCGCCTATCCGCGGAGAGCGGGGATCGCCCTGGAGCCCCAGTACCACCCGGACTCGCCGAACCGGCCGGAGCTCTCCGACCCGGTGCTGCGCCCGGGGCAGACCTACCGCTCCCGCACCGAGTGGCGCTTCCGGTACTAGCGGCCGCCGGCCTTGTTCTCGCGCCGCTTCGCCATGATGCGGCCGAAGATCGCGGTGCCGACCATGAACAGGATCCTTCGCATGCTGGTGCTCCTTCTTCTCGCTGGGGTGGTGCTCGGATGACGTGCCCGGTCCACGCTACGGGGTGTCCCGGCAAAAGGTAAGTGAGCTGAAGAGTTTTCGGCCGAGAGCGAGCGCGCCGGGGGCCCCCGCGTCAGCGGGTGCGGGGGCGGTACCCGGCGTCGTCGTTGACGTACGCGTAGTAGAAGCCGATCAGGACCCCGCCGCCCAGGAAGTTGCCCAGGAGGGCGATCCCCACGTTGGCGCCCGCGGCCCCCACGTCGAGGCCGTCCTCCAGGCCCACCACGGTGAACAGGACCGTGTTGGCCACGGAGTGCTCGAGACCCAGGAACGCGAAGAGGAAGACGGCCACGATCATGATCAGGCTCTTCATCAGGTCGTCCTTCACCAGGCCGTTGTAGACGAGCAGCATCGCCAGGTTGATGAGGAAGTTGCACAGCACCGCGCGCAGGAACAGGTCCGTCCACCCGGTGGCGCCGCTGGTGACGAACTCGAGCTTGTGCGCCACGGCGGCCTCCATCTCCGCGTGCGCGGGCCCGTCCGTGATCGTGCTGAAGCGCAGCACCACGGCCACGAGCAGCCCGCCCAGGAAGTTGCCCAGATAGCACAGCCCGAGCAGCCGCACCGCTTTGAACCACGAGGTGCGGCGGTAGTAGGCGCCGATGGAGACGATCATCATGTTGGACGTCAGGAGCTCGGACTTCGAGTAGTAGATGAAGACCAGCGCCCAGCCGAAGGTCACGGCACCCAGCAGGCGTCCCAGGGGGCGCAGCGTCGCGTCCCCGGCGGGCACGGCGTCGAACGCGGCGACGACGGCGAAGTTCGCGGCGAACAGGACACCGATGATCATCCCGGCCATCCCGGCGCGCTGCAGGTAGCGCCGCGCCAGCTCGCCGGACATGGTCGTCTTGGTCTCCAGCGCCGCGAGGACGGTGCTGATGAACTGCTTGCCCGGGAACAGCTGCTGCGGGTCGGAGGTCATGCTCGGCGCCCGTCTCCAGAGGTGGCCGTGGACCCGGGCGGCGTCCAGGAGCCGCCCGGTGGGACCATCCTAGGCGGGGGCCCGCGCCCCCGGTCCCGGGGACCCGGCGCCGGCGCCGCCACCGGCATCGACGACGGAACGGCCCCGGTGCCGCACCGGAGCCGTTCCGTCCGTCCTGCAGGGGATCATGCCTCCGGGAGCTTGGCCGCGAGGATCCCCCGGATGTAGTCCCGGTTCATGGCCGTCACCGTGAGGCCGTCGCCGCCGTAGTGCTCCACGCACATGGGGCCGTCGAAGCCGGCCTCCAGGGCCATGCCGATGGCCTCGCGGTAGTCGATGAAGCCGAGGGCCAGCGGCGCCGGCGCCGAGGCGTAGGAACCGGTGGCGGGGTCGTGGTCCCGGAAGTAGTTCTTGAGCTGCCAGTAGTTGGTGTGGGGGAGCATCTTGGTCAGCATCTCCCGCCAGTCCTCGACCTCCCGGTGCAGGCGGACGATGTTGCCGATGTCGGGGCACAGCCCCACGTTGGGCAGGTCCACGGCGGTGACGAGCTGCACGGAGCTGTCGGCGGTGCCGAGGAAGGTGCCCTCGTACATCTCCAGCGACACGCTGACCCCCCGCTCGGCGGCGTACTCGCCGAGCTCGCGGAAGCGGGCGGCGGCCTTCTCCCGGTTCTCCGGGGTCTCCTCGTCCTCGGCGCCCTCCGCGAGCCAGAACCAGGTGGCCTGCTTCTGCGGCTCGGTGAACGGGTCGTGCAGCCCCAGGCACACCATGGGCACCTCGAGGTCCGCCGCGGCGTCGATGGTCCGCTTCGTGTAGGCCATGTTCTCCCGGGCCCGGTCCTCGTCCGGGGTGATCACGCTCTTGCGGGTCACGGCGATGTCGCTGAAGGCGAGGTCGTAGGAGCGGGCCGTCTCGAGCAGCCGGCGGCGGCCGTCGGTGTCGAGGTCGGCGGGCCGGACCCAGGAGTCGGTGAGGTCGACGTGGTCGAAGCCCGCGAGGCGGACCTCGCGCAGCGTCTGCTTCCAGGCCTCGGGGCCGGCGGTGGTGCGGTCGCGGCCGTCGGCGGTGGTGCCGGTGAAGTTCAGCAGGGCGGCGCCGATCGGCCAGGTCTCGGGGGTGTGCGGCATGGTTCTCTCCTTGTCGGGCGCCTCGTCGGGCGCCGTGCTGGGTGGTGTCCGGGGTGCGCGGTGGCACCGGTGCTCGGGGCGGCGCGGGCTCACACCATGTGCTTGCCGCCGTCGATGAAGTACGAGGCGCCGTTGACGAACCCGGCCTCGTGGCTGGTCAGGAAGGCGACGAGGGCGGCCACGTCGTCCGGCTGCCCGACGCGGCCGGCGGGGATGCCCGCGGACATCGCGGACTTGCGGTCCTCGGTGAGCGCGCCGCCCATGATGTCCGTGTCGATGGGACCCGGGACGAGTGCGTTGCAGGTGATCCCGTGCGCTCCCAGTTCCCGGGCGCCACCGCGGGTCAGACCGAGGACCGCGGCCTTCGCCGCGGCGTACCCGGTCTTCGAGAACGTCCCGCCGCCGTCGTAGGCGGTGATCGAGGACGTGTTGACGATCCGGCCGCCGTGGCCCCCGTCGACCATGCGCCGGGCCGCCGCCTGCATCATGAGCAGCGTGCCCGTGGCGTTGACGTCCATGACCCGGGTCCAGACGTCCTTCGTGAGCTCGAAGAAGGAGTGGGGGCTGGCGATGCCGGCGAGGTTCACCTCGGCGAGCACGGGGGGCAGGTGGGCGTCGATCTCCTCGAACGCGGCGTCCACGGAGGCGGGGTCGGCGACGTCGACCGGGATGCCGCGCACCGGGGTCTCCGTCCGTCCGGCGAGCTCGGCGGCGAAGGAGCGGACGCCGTCGGCGTCGACGTCCAGCACCGCCAGGGCCCACCCCTCCCGCGCCAGGCGGCGGGCCACGTGGCGGCCGATGCCGCGCTCGGCCCCGGCGCCGGTGACGACCGCCGTCCGGTGCGCGGGGAACTGTCCGTCGGTCATGAGAACTCCTTCGGGGCGATCAGGTGCGTGGCGATCGGGCGCGGGGTGGGGGGCGGGGCGTGGTGCCGGTGGCCGGCTCACGCGGTCAGGGCGTAGAGGCCCCAGGCCAGGGCGAAGGCCATGAAGCCGATCGCGGTGCCGACCACCGACCAGGTCTTCAGGGTGGTCAGGGTGTCGAAGCCGCAGAACTTGCCGATGAGCCAGAAGCCCGAGTCGTTGACGTGGGAGAAGGTGATGGAGCCCGCCGCGATGGCGACGACGATGGCGGCCAGCCCGACGCCGGACAGGCCCAGCTCCGCGACGGCGGGCGCCATGATGGAGCCCGCCGTGGTCGCGGCCACGGTGGCCGAGCCCTGGGCCACGCGGAAGGCGATCGCCACGAGGAAGCCGGCCAGGATCACCGGGAGTCCCATCGCGTCCAGGCCACCGGCGATGGTGCCGCCGATCCCGGTCTCGGTGAGCACCCGGCCGAAGGCGCCGCCGGCTCCCGTGATGAGGATGATCGAGCAGACCGGGGCGAGGGCGTGGTCGACCAGGTCCTCCAGGGCGCCGCCGATCGAGCCGCGGCCGCGCCGCGGCCGCAGGTACAGCAGGTACATCGCGAACAGCGTGGCGATCAGCAGCGCGATCGGGGTGTTGCCGATGAGCCGGGACAGCCGGAACAGGACGTTGTCCTCGCCCACGGACCCGCTGGCCTCCAGCGTGGTGAACAGCGTGTTGAAGAAGATGAGCACGAGGGGCAGCAGCAGGACGAAGATGATCGTCCAGAAGCCGGGCCGGGGCATGTCGTCCTCGAGCTCCACCTCGCCCAGGAGGTTCGGCACGGGCATGTCCGGGAAGCGCTTGGCGATGACCAGGCTGAGCCGGTAGCCGGCGAGGTACCACGTGGGCAGGCCGACCAGGAGCGAGACGAGCACGACCATGCCGACGTCGGCGCCCATCACCGTGGCGGCGGCGGTGGGGCCCGGGTGCGGCGGGGTGAGGGCGTGCATCATCAGGAAGGCGCCGATGGAGGGCAGCACGTAGAGCATGAAGGAACCGCCCAGGCGCCGCGCCACCGTGTAGATGATCGGCAGCATCACGATGAAGCCGGCGTCCAGGAAGATCGGGAACGCGTAGAAGAGGGAGGCGACGGCCAGGGCGAGCGGGGCCCGCTTCTCCCCGAACCGCCGCAGCATCGCGTCGGCGAGCACCTGGGCGCCGCCCGAGACCTGGACCAGGCGGCCGAGCACCGCGCCGAAGCCCACGAGCAGGGCCACGTTGCCCACGGTGGTGCTGAACCCTGCGACCACGACGCCCACGACGTCGGCCACGCCGATGCCGGCGGCCAGCGCCGTGAGCAGGCTGATGATGATCAGGGCAAAGAACGCGTGGACGCGGAGCTTGATGATCAGGAAGAGCAGCGCGGCGATGGCCGCGACCGCGATGGCGAGCAGGGCCCACGTGGGCCTCTCCGCCAGGACGAGCGCGTCCGCCGTGGCGGCGGGCAGAAGGATGTGCATAGCTGAGTCACCTTTGATCAGAACGCGGGCGGGCCACCCTAATGCTGTGGCGTGGACCACATTCGACGGGCCATTGGCCAATACCCTATAGGATATTGGTGAGCTGTCCAGTGGGTGGGGCGGCGGCAGGAGCGGTCCGGCCGCCCTCCGCGCCCGCGCCTGCGTGGGACAATGCCTGTTACGGCGGACGCGAGTGAGGAAATCGGCATGGACACGACTGTTCCGGGCGGGACGTGGGTGCAGCGCAGCATCCTCGCGGACCAGGTCTACAAGGAGATCCTCGCGCGTCTCATGGACGGTGACCTGAAGTCCGGGGACCCCATCAGCATCGACGGCACGGCGCGCGCGCTGGGTGTCTCGCCGACCCCGGTCCGGGAGGCCCTGGCGCGGCTGGAGTCCACGAACATGGTGGTCCGCGCCGCGCTGCGCGGCTACCGCGTGGCACCCCTGCTCACGCACGAGGAGCTGCTGGACCTCATGGACGCGCGCCTGCTCATCGAGCCGTACAACGCCGAACTGGCGTGCGGCCGTGCGGATGCGACCTTCCTGGAGTCCCTGGAGCGGTCCATCGACGACCTCCGTGAGGCGCCGAACGGGCCCCACTTCTCCGACTACCGCTCCTACTGGGAGGCGGACGAGCGCTTCCACCGGCTCATCGCGGAGCAGGCCGGCAACAAGTTCGTCCTGGGCGCCTACGAGTCCCTCGGCGGGCACGTGCACCGGTTCCGGCTCTTCAGCGGACTGGGGGTGCAGGACGCGCGGAGCGCCATCGAGGAGCACGCGCGGATCCTCCAGGCGCTGCGCCGCGGCGACCCCGCGGCCGCGCGGATCGCCATGGCCGGGCACATCTGCGGCGTGCGGGAGCGGGCGATCCACGAGCACGAGAGCGCCGACCAGGACGCCCGGAGCGAGAGCGCCTGAGGCCCCTCCCGCACCCCTCGACACCTCCCGGTGTGGTTGACACCACACTCCGCTCCGTGGATCCTATAGGAAACACGGCGAAGACCTGATCCGGTTCCCGCGGTCGCTCGCGACCCGCGCTCCGATGCCGCCGTGTCCCACAGACAGAACATGTGCACATCAGAGGAGATGGGGATCATGGCTCAGCGCTCGGTAGCAGTAGTCGGTTCGGGATACATGGGCGGGGGCATCGCCCAGGTGCTCGCCCTCGGCGGCGCGCGGGTCGCGCTCGCCGACATCTCGCAGGAGGTCGCCGAGAAGAACCTCGAGCGCCTGCTCGGGGAGGCGGAGCAGTTCGTCGCCGACGGGCTCTTCCCTGCGGACGCGGTCGAGCGCCTGCGGGAGAACCTGTGGGCCGCTCCCAGCATCGAGGAGGCCGTCGCGGACGCCTCCTACGTGGAGGAGGCCGTCCCGGAGATCCTCGACATCAAGCACGGCACCCTGCGCCGGATCAGCGACGCCGCTCCGGCGGACGCCGTGATCGGCTCCAACACCTCCACCATCTCCATCGCCCAGCTCGCCGAGGTCGTCGAGAACCCGGGCCGTTTCCTCGGGGTGCACTTCTCCAACCCCGCGCCGTTCATCCCCGGCGTCGAGGTCATCCCGCACGCGACCACCACGCCCGAGACGGTCGCGGCGGCCCAGGAGATCGTCGAGCTGACCGGCAAGAAGTCCGCCGTGGTCAAGGACGTCACCGGCTTCGTGCTCAACCGCCTGCAGTACGCCCTCTTCCACGAGGCCGCCCAGCTGGTCGAGGAGGGCATCGCCACCGCCGAGGACGTCGACACGCTGGTGCGCACCACCTTCGGCTTCCGGCTGCCGTTCTTCGGCCCCTTCGCGATCGCGGACATGGCCGGACTGGACGTCTACTCCTTCTGCTACGCCTCCCTGCAGACCTCCTTCCCCGAGCGCTTCGCCACGCCCAAGGCGCTCCAGGACCTCGTCGACGCCGGGAAGCTCGGCACCAAGTCCGGCGCCGGCTTCCTTCAGATCCCCGCCGAGCGCTCGAACGACCTCGTTGCGTACCGCAACAAGGCGTACGTGGCCATGGGGCAGCTCCTGAACGACCTGGGCCCCAGCCCGGTCGACGAGGAGACCGCCCAGCAGGGCGGCGCGTCCGCCCACGCCGGCTGAGCCGGCGCCACCGCACACCCCGCCGGGCGGAGCGGCGCTCGACGTCGATCGCCGCTCCGCCCGGCCACCCTCCGAGACCACCGAGGCTGGAACGATGACTTTTCTTGTGAACGATCCTGCGGAGTTCGCGTCCGACGCGCTGCGGGGATATGTGGCCGCCCATCCCGAGCACGTGGTGGCCGCCCACGGCGGGGTGGTGCGCGCCTCCGAGACGCCGGCGGGTCAGCCGGCGCTGGTGATCGGCGGGGGGTCGGGGCACTACCCGGCGTTCGCCGGGTGGATCGGGCCGGGGATGGGCCACGGCGCCCCGTGCGGCAACATCTTCTCCTCGCCCTCGGCCTCCCAGGTGTACTCCGTGGCGCGCTCGGCGGAGAACGGCGGGGGTGTGGTCCTGGGCTTCGGCAACTACGCCGGGGACGTGCTGCACTTCGGGCAGGCCGCGGAGAAGCTGCGCGCCGAGGGCGTGGACGTGCGGATCATCCGGGTGTCCGACGACATCGCCTCGGGCCGGGCCGAGGCCCACCGTGAGCGCCGCGGCATCGCCGGGGACCTGCCGGTGTTCAAGATCGCCGGGGCGGCGATCGAGGCCGGGGCGGATCTGGACGAGGCCGAGCGGGTGGCGTGGAAGGCCAACGACGCGACCCGGTCCTTCGGGGTGGCCTTCGAGGGCTGCACCCTGCCCGGTGCCGGTGAGGCGCTGTTCCACGTGCCGGCCGGGGAGATGGCGATCGGGCTCGGGATCCACGGCGAGCCCGGCGTGCGGGAGGTGCCGATGGGCACGGCCGACGAGATCGCCGACCTGCTGCTGGACGGTGTGCTGGAGGAGGAGCCCGCCCGGGTCGAGGGCGGCTACCAGGGGCGGGTGGCGGTGCTGGTCAACGGTCTGGGCACGGTCAAGTACGAGGAGCTGTTCGTGGTCTACGCCCGGGTGGCCGAGCGGCTGGCCGAGAAGGGACTCACCGTGGTGGCCCCGGAGGTCGGGGAGCACGTCACCAGCCTGGACATGGCAGGGTGCTCGCTGACCGTGGTGTTCCTCGACGAGGAGCTCGAGCGCTACTGGCTGGCCCCGGCCGACACCCCGGCGTTCCGCCGGGGTGCCCCGGACACGGCCGGGCGGCCGGCGCGGACCGGGGTGCACACCCCCGGCGCGGAGGAGGTGCCCGAGGCCACCGCGGAGTCCCGGTCGGCGGCCGAGCGGGTCGTGGCGGCCCTGGCGGTGCTGGAGGCGACCGCGGCCGAGCACGAGGAGCACTTCGGCAAGCTGGACGCCATCGCCGGCGACGGCGACCACGGCCAGGGCATGGCCTACGGGACCCGGGGCGCGCTGGCGGCCGCCCGGGACGCGGCCGCGGCCGGTGCCGGGGCGCGGACCGTGCTGCTGCGTGCGGGGGACGCCTGGGCCGAGGAGGCCGGTGGCACCTCCGGTGCCCTGTGGGGCGCGGCGCTGACCGCGGCCGGCGGGGTCTTCGACGACGCCGCCGGGGCCGGGTCGGACGAGGCGGTGGCCGCCCTGGTGGCCGGGATCGACGCGGTCGTCCGGCTGGGCGGTGCGGAGCCGGGGGACAAGACCATGGTCGACGCCGCCCTGCCGTTCCGCGAGGCGCTGCTGGCCGAGTTCGAGACCTCCTCCAACCTGGCGGGCGCCACGAAGAAGGCCGCCGCCGTGGCCCGGGAGGCCGCCGAGGCCACCGCGGACATCACCGCCCGCCGCGGGCGCTCGAAGGTGCTGGGCGACAAGAGCCTGGGCACCCCGGACCCCGGGGCGCTGTCCTTCTCCGTGCTCATGGACGCCCTGGGCGATCTCTTCGCCCGGACCCCGGACGCCCGGTAGGAGGCTGTCGTGACGGTGTGGATCGGCACGAGCTGGAAGATGAACAAGACCCTGGCCGAGGCCACGGACTGGGCCCGCGGCCTGGCGGATGCCCTGGCCGGGCGGGACCTCGGGGACGTGCAGCCCTTCGTGATCCCGCCGGCCACGGCGATCGCCGCGGTGGCGGCGGCCCTGGCGGAGGAGCCCCGGGTGCTGGTCGGGGCGCAGAACGCGCACTGGGAGCCGGCCGGGGCCTGGACCGGGGAGGTCTCCGTGCCCCAGGTCGCCGACGCCGGGGCCCGGCTCGTGGAGATCGGCCACTCCGAGCGCCGCGAGCACTTCGGCGAGACGGACGACACCGTCCGGGCCAAGGTCGCCGCGACCCTCGCCCACGGGCTCGTCCCGCTGCTGTGCGTCGGGGAACCGGCGGAGGTGCAGGCCGCCGGCGGGTCCGGCGCGCACATCCTCGGCCAGATCGAGCGCGCCCTGGCCGGCCTCGAGGCCGAGCAGCTGTCCCGGGTGCTGATCGCCTACGAACCGATCTGGGCGATCGGCGAGCACGGCCGCCCGGCCACCGTCGCGGAGCTGGCCGAACCCTTCGCCGCCCTCGGAGCGGCCTGGGGGCACCGGGTGCAGGGGCTGCTCTACGGCGGATCGGTCAACCTGGACAACGCCGCGGACCTGCTCGGCATCGACCACGTGGACGGCCTGTTCGTCGGCCGCACGGCCTGGCGGCTGGAGGGCTACCTGCGCCTGCTCGAGATCGCGCGGAGCGCTGAGGCGGCCCGCGCGAGGACCATCAACGACGAGAACGACGACAAGGAAAAGGTGAAGTGATGAGCGAGAAGAAGCTGCGGATCGTGATCGGCGGCGACGACGCCGGGTTCGACTACAAGGAGGCCCTGCGCCGGGACCTCGAGGCCGACGACCGCGTGGAGAGCGTGGTCGACGTCGGCGTCTCGGAGACCGAGAACACGGACTACCCGCACGTGGCCGTCGAGGCCGCCCGGAAGGTCGCCTCCGGGGAGGCCGACCGGGCGCTGCTGATCTGCGGCACGGGCCTGGGCGTGGCGATCTCGGCGAACAAGGTCCCCGGGATCCGGGCGGTGACCGCCCACGACTCCTACTCGGTGGAGCGCTCGGTGCTCTCCAACAACGCCCAGGTGCTGTGCATGGGCCAGCGGGTCGTCGGCCTGGAGCTGGCCCGGCGCCTGGCCAAGGAGTGGCTGGGCTACACCTTCGACACCACCAGCGCCTCGGCGGCCAAGGTCGAGGCCATCACCGGCTACGAGAACGGCTGACCGCACCTCGGCACCGGCACCGCCGGGCTCCGGCACGGGACACCGTGCCGGAGCCCGGCGCGTGTCCGTCCGGGGACCGCGACTACGTCCGCGCAGCACGCAGGTGCGCCAGGACGGCCGCCACCACCTCCTCCGGCCGCTCCTCGGCGAGGAAGTGGCCCGCGTCCAGGGCCCTACCCGTGGCCCGCGGGAACTGCCGCCGCCACAGCGCGAGCGGGTCCTCCCGCGCGCCGACCCGCCCCCGGGCGCCCCACAGGACGAGGGCGGGCAGGTCCCGCTGCTCGTGCTCGTCCGCCTCGTCGATCTCCCGGTCCGGGCCGGCGGCCGCGCGGTAGTCGCGGCACCAGGCGTCGACCACGGCGGGATCCCGCGCCGCGTCCTCGTAGGCGGCGAGCGCCGCCGGGTCGAACGGGACCTGCGTGCCGCTGAGCCCCTGGAGCGTCCGGCGCACGAAGTACACGGGGTCGTGGCCGATCAGGGTCTGCGGCAGGCCCTCGCCCTGGGCGAGGAAGGCCCAGTGGTAGTACTGCAGGGCCATCCATGCGTCCATCGACCGCCACACCTCCAGGGTGGGCAGGATGTCCAGCAGGGCCACGGACGCCACCGCGCCGGGGGCGTCGAGCGCCATCCGGTGGGCGGTCCGGGCGCCGCGGTCGTGCCCGACGACGGAGAACCGGTCGTGGCCCAGCGCCCGCATGAGCTGCACCTGGTCGGCGGCCATCGCCCGGAAGGTGTGGTCCTCGCTGCTCGTGCGCGAGCCGCCGTAGCCGCGCAGGTCGGCCGCGACCACGGTGAACTCCTCGGCCAGCACGGGGGCGAGGTGGTGCCACATGGCGTGGGTCTGCGGGAAGCCGTGCAGCAGGAGCACGGGCGGGCCGTCGCCGCCCGTGCGGGCGTGGATCGTGCCGTCGGCCACGGGGACGTCGTGGGCGGTGAAGTCGGGGAACACGGTTCCTCCTGCAGGTCGGGGACGGGCCGCGCGGCGCGGGGCCGGGACTGTAATGCGGGCCCGGCGGCGTTGTACGTGATGGGCTGGACCGCACAGGCTCCAGACAACACCAGCGAGGAACCGGGAGAAACCCCATGAACCACGCCCCGACGCAGTTCGTCGACCCCGAGGCCCCCACCGGTCACGGCACGAGCACGCGGGAGCTCGTGGAGACCGCCGAGCGGTACACCGCGCGCACGTACTCCCCGCTGGACGTGGTGGCGGCCCGGGCCCAGGGCACCACCGTCACGGACGTGGAGGGCCGGGAGTACCTCGACTTCCTCGCCGGCTACTCGGCGCTGAACTTCGGCCACGGCCACCCGGCGGTCCTCGAGGCGGCCCGGACCCAGCTGGAGCGCGTGACGCTGACCAGCCGGGCCCTCCACAACGACCAGCTCGGCCCCTTCGCCCGGGAGCTGTGCGAGCTGCTCGGCCAGGACATGATGCTGCCGATGAACACCGGCGCCGAGGCCGTGGAGTCGGCGATCAAGGTCGCCCGCAAGTGGGGCTACGAGCGCAAGGGGGTGGCCCCGGGCCGGGCGCAGATCGTGGTGGCGGCGGGGAACTTCCACGGCCGCACCACCACGGTCATCAGCTTCTCCGACGACGACGAGGCGCACCGCAACTACGGCCCCTACACGCCGGGCTTCGTGACCGTCCCGTTCGGGGACCTCGCCGCCCTCGAGGCGGCCGTCACCGAGGACACCGTCGCGGTGCTGCTGGAGCCCATCCAGGGCGAGGCCGGGGTGATCGTGCCGCCGCCGGGGTACCTGCAGGGCGTGCGGCGGTGCACGGCCGAGCGCGGCGTCCTGCTCGTCGCGGACGAGATCCAGTCCGGGCTGGGCCGCACCGGCCGGACGCTGGCGTGCGAGCACGAGGACGTGGAGGCGGACCTCTACCTGCTGGGCAAGGCCCTGGGCGGGGGAGTCCTGCCGGTGTCCGCGGTGGTGGGCCGGGCGGACGTGCTCTCGGTGCTGCGGCCCGGCCAGCACGGCAGCACGTTCGGCGGGAACCCGCTGGCCGGCGCCGTCGGCCGCGCCGTCGTCGCCCTCCTCGCCACCGGGGAGCCCCAGGAGCGGGCGCGGGTCATGGGGGAGAAGCTGCACGCCGGCCTGGCGGAGCTGGCGCCGCTGGGCCTGACCGAGGTGCGCGGGCGCGGGCTGTGGGCCGGGATCGACATCGATCCGCGGCTCGGCACCGGCCGGGAGTGCTGCGAGCGGCTGGTGGCCCACGGGATCCTCGCCAAGGACACCCACGGCTCCACCATCCGGCTGAGCCCGCCGCTGGTGATCACCGACCGGGAGCTGGAGCGGGGCCTGACCGCGCTCGCGGACGTGCTGCGGGAGATGGCCGGCCGCTGACCCGTCTCAGCCCGTCCCGGCGGACTCCGTCCCGGCGGGCGCCTCCCCGTGGGCCAGCGCCGACTCGATGCTGCCGGCGAGCTGCGCCGGCGAGGTCTTCGGGGCGAAGCGGCGGATCACCTGCCCGTCCCGGCCCACGAGGAACTTGGTGAAGTTCCACTTGATGGCGTCGCCCATGATCCCGCCCCGCTCCTCGCGCAGCCACGACCACAGGGGGTGGGCGCCGGGGCCGTTGACGTCGACCTTCTCGAACATGGGGAACGTGACGCCGTAGTTGCGGCTGCAGAAGTCGGCGATCTCCTCCTCGCTGCCCGGCTCCTGGTGCCCGAACTGGTTGCAGGGGAAGCCCAGGACCACGAGCCCGTCCTGCCGGAAGTCCCGCCACAGCTGCTCGAGTCCCTCGTACTGCGGCGTGAACCCGCACTCGCTCGCGGTGTTGACCACGAGCACCACTTTCCCGGCGTACTCGGACAGCGGCTGCTCGCGCCCGTCCAGGGTGGTGGCGGTGAAGTCGTGCAGCGTGGTCATGGGAGCCTCCGGGTCGGTCGAGGACAGATGGTCTGCCCCCATTCTGCCGCCCGGACCGCCCGCCCAGGACGCCGAGATTGCGGCTGACGGCTACGTAACCCCGCGCGGTGGCCGACAACCGCAATCTCGCGGGTCAGGGTTGCGGGCCCGCGGGTCAGTGCTGCGGGCCCTTCATCCGGGCCAGGAAGCGGAACCGGTCCCCGCGGAACACCGAGCGGGTCCACTCCACGGGGGAGTCGTCCGCCGTGAACCCGAGCCGGTGGATCAGCAGCAGGGGAGCCCCCATCTCGATGCCCAGCAGCCGGACGTCGTCCGGGCCGGCGAGCCGGGTCTCCACGGTGTCCTCGGCCGCCACGATGTCGATGCCGTAGTCCCGGCGCAGCGCGGTGTACAGGGAGCCGGTCCGGTCCAGGTGCGCCGCCAGGCCGGGCAGCGCTCCGGCGAGCAGGGCGACCTCGTGGGCCAGCGGCTCGCCGTTGATGAGCCGGATCCGCTCCACTCGCGCGAGCTCGGCGCCGACGGGCACGCGCAGCCGGGCCGCCGCGTCGTCGTCGGCGGCCGTGCGGCTCACGTCGAGGACCGTGGAGGAACTCACGAGGCCTTGGGCGTCGGCGTCGTCGCTGAACGAGGTGAGCTGGCGGACGTAGGTGAACCGCGGCGGGGCCACGAAGGTCCCCCGGCCCTGGGCCCGGCCCAGCACCCCTTCCGCCACGAGCTCGCCGATGGCCTGGCGGACCGTGGTTCGGGAGGTGGCGTACTGCTCGGCGAGCGCCCGCTCCGTGGGGATGAGCGCGCCGGGGGTCGCGTCCCGCACGAGCGCCCGGAGCTGCTCCTTGAGCAGGTAGTACTTCGGGACGGCCCGCAGCTCCGCGCTCATGGGGCCAGCATATCGACCGCGCCGCCCGGGCCTGCGGGCCCCGGTTCCCGCCGTGTGAGCATTGACACACAAATTGGTCTAGTCCAAGCTGGGGGAACGACAGCTGTGACGATCGCGAACACTGCGGCCGAGAGAAGGGGAACTGCTCATGAGTGCACGAACGAGGCGCCGGTCCCGGGCCGTGGTGCTGGGGACCAGCCTGTCGATGGCCGTGGTGCTGGCCGCCTGCGGCGGCGGGGAGAGCGCGAGCGGCGGCGGGGAGGGCGACGGCGTGATCGAGGTCTGGGCCCACAGCGGCCAGGCGGCCGAGGCCGAGGCGCTCGAGGCCCTCGTCGCCGAGTACAACGACTCGCAGGAGGACGTCAGCGTCGAGCTGACCCTCATCCCCGAGCCGGACTACACCAGCACCGTCCAGGCGACCGCCGCGGAGGACCTGCCCGACGTGATGGAGATGGACGCCCCGACGATGGCGTCCTTCGTCTACGACCGCAAGCTCGTGCCCCTCGACGACGTGGTGTCGCAGGAGACCCTCGAGAACCGGATCGAGGGCGTGCGGGAGAGCGGCACGTACCAGGACCGGACCTACGCCGTCGGCATGTTCGACGTCGGGCTCGGGCTGTGGGGCAACCAGCAGCTCCTCGATGCCGCGGGCGTGGACGCCCCGGCCACCGCCGGCGAGGCGTGGACGGCGGAGGAGTTCGAGCAGAACCTGCAGAAGCTGGCGGAGGTCAGCCCGTCGGGCAACGCGATCGACCTGGGCGAGGCCAACGGATTCGCCGCCGAGTGGGGCACCTTCACCACCTCCCCGGTCCTGTGGTCCAACGGCGGCACGCTCATCCGGGACGGCGCGGCGGTCGGTGTGCTCAACAGCGCCGAGAACGTGGAGGCCCTCGAGGAGTGGGCCTCGTGGAAGGAGCACACGGACCCGAACACCAGCGGCACCGCCTTCCCCGACGGGGACGTCGCCCTGACCTGGACGGGCAACTGGATGTACCCCACCTTCAGCGAAGCCCTCGGCGAGGACCTGGTCCTGATGCCCCTGCCCGACCTCGGCAACGGCACCAAGGCGGGCCACGGCTCCTGGCAGTGGGGCGTGACGCCGGCGGCCGGCGGCGACCAGGCCGCGGCCGGTGCCTTCCTCGACTTCCTGCACTCCGACGAGAGCATCGCCACGATGGTCGAGGCCAACGCGGCGGTGCCCGGCACCACGAGCTCCCTCGAGGGCAGCGAGCTCTACGGCGAGGGCGGGCCGCTGGAGCTGTTCGCGTCCAACCTGGCCTCGGCCTGCAGCTCGGAGGAGGTCACCCAGGAGTGCATCGCGGTGGCGCGGCCCATCACCCCGGGCTACCCCACGGTCACGAGCTCCTACGGCAGCGCCCTCGCGGCGATCTGGGGCGGGGCGGACCCGCAGGAGGAGCTCGACAGCGCGGCGCGGGCCATCGACGCCGACTTCGAGGACAACAACGGCTACCAGGACGAGTGACCGCCGCGGCGGGGCCGTCCAGCGGCCCCGCCGCGCACCTGCGAGGAGTGCACCATGACCACCACACCGGGCCTCGCGGCCCCCGCGTCCGCCCCGGCGGACGTGCCCGAGGCTCCACCGCCCCGCAGGGGGCTCCGGCGGGACGGACTCGCCGGGGTCCTCATGACGGGTCCCGCCGTGCTGCTGCTCGTCCTGTTCGTCGCGGTCCCGTTCGTCGCGGCCATCGGCTTCTCCTTCCACAACGTCCGGCTCGGCGACCCGCGCGATCCCGTCTTCATGGGGCTGACCCAGTACGCCCGGATCTTCACCGACCCCGACGTGTCCAGCCGGTTCCTCAGCGCGCTGCTCCACAACCTGGTCTTCGCGGCCGTGGTGGTCCCGGTGCAGACCGCCCTCGCGCTCGCGCTGGCCCTGCTCGTGCAGAAGACCGTCCGGGGGGTCGGGATCTTCCGGTCCGTCTTCTTCCTCCCCGTCGTCTTCCCCATCGCCCTGGTGGCCCTCATCTGGCGGCTGATCCTCGCCCGCGGGGACGACGGCCTCCTCAACTCCCTGCTCGGGTTCTTCTCGGGCGGCGCCTTCGGGGCCCAGGACTGGCTGGGCTCCGAGCTCACGGCGCTGGCCTCGGTCATCGTCCTGTCGATCTGGCAGGGCGTCGGCTTCCAGATGGTGATCCTGCTGGCGGCCCTGCAGCAGGTGCCCGCCGACCTCTACGAGGCGGCCCGCCTCGACCGGGCCGGTGCGTGGCAGCGCTTCGTGCACGTCACCCTGCCCGGGATCAACACCACCCTCGTCTTCGTGGCGCTCTACACGATGATCCTGTCGCTGCGCGTGTTCGACCAGATCTACGTGCTGGCCCGCTCCGGCGGGGGGCTCAACGAGGACGCCACCCGCACCGTGATGTACGAGGCGGTGACGTCCGCCTTCGACGAGAACAACATCGGGCGCGCGAGCGCCATCTCCGTGGTGTTCTTCGTGATCGTGGTGGTCCTGTCCCTCATCCAGCGCCGCGCCACCCGCGAACGGGAGGACTGACATGACGCAGACCGGCTCCGCCGCCCGCCGCCGCCGCAGGACGGACGTGCCCCGCTACGCGGTGCTCGTCGTCACGAGCCTCCTGTTCTTCGCCCCGGTCGCCTACATGGTGGCGGCCTCGCTGGCCCCCGCCTCCCGCACGCTCGCCGGCTTCGAGGTCTTCGACCCGCGCGAGTGGGGCCTGCACAACTACACCGGCGTGGCCTCGAGCCTGTCCTCGGACAGCACCGGCCACCTGTGGCGGTTCTTCTTCGTGTCCGTCACCGTCACGGTCTGCGTGGTGGGGCTCGGGCTGGTCGTGAACTCGATGGCGGCCTTCGCCCTGTCGCGGCTGACCTGGCGGGGCAGGAACCTGGTGCTCCTGGGCGTCCTGCTGCTGCTCATCGTCCCGTTCGAGGCCGTGGCCGTGCCCATGTTCTACCTCTACAACGACGCCCGGAACACCCTGTGGATCCAGATCGTGCCCTTCATCGGCAACGCCCTGTCGATCTTCCTCTTCTACTCGTTCTTCTCCGGCATCCCCCGCAGCATCGACGAGGCCGCCCGGATGGACGGCGCCGGGCCGCTGCGGGTGTTCTGGCAGATCATCGCGCCCATGAGCAAACCCGCGTACGCGTCGGTGGCGGTGCTGACCTTCCTGACCCAGTGGGGGGCGTTCCTGTGGCCGGTGCTGATAATCTCCGAGCCGAACCTGCGCCCCCTGCCCCTCCAGATCAGCGTCTTCGCGGGCCAGCTCCCGCCGGCGTGGGGCGAGGTCATGGCCTTCGGAGTGCTCCTGGTGGTGCCCGTGATCGTCGTGTTCCTCGTCTTCCAGCGCTGGTTCATCGAAGGCGTGGCGAGCTCCGCCGTCAAGGGCTGAGCCGGACCGCCCCGGCACCGCCCACCTCCACCCGTCGTCCGGAAGGACCCCCATGCAAGTGCTCGTCCTGCCCACGGCCGGCGACGTCGACGCGCGCGCGGCGGACCTCGTCGCCGAGCAGGTCTCGCGCCGGCCGGACACCGTGCTGGGCGTGGCCACGGGCTCGTCCCCCCTGGGGGCCTACCGGGAGCTCGCCCGCCGCCAGGCCCACGGTCTGCTGGACCTCACGCGGCTCCGCTGCTTCGCCCTCGACGAGTACGTCGGGCTGCCCTCCGGGCACCCGGCCGGCTACGCCGCCGTCCTGGAGCGCGAGCTCGCCCGGCCCTTCGGTCTACCCCCTTCGCGGGTGCAGGTCCCGGACGGCTCCCGGGGGGACCTCGGAGCGGCCTGCCGCGACTACGAGGATGCCGTCGCCCGCGCCGGCGGCATCGACCTCCAGATCCTGGGCATCGGCGCCAATGGCCACATCGGCTTCAACGAACCGGGGTCCTCGCTGTCCTCCCGCACCCGGGTCAAGGCACTGTCCGCGCGGACCCGTGCCGACAACGCCCGGTTCTTCGAGGCCCTCGACGACGTCCCCACCCACTGCGTGACCCAGGGGCTGGGCACGATCCTCGACGCCCGCCGGGTGCTGCTCGTCGCCCAGGGCGAGCGCAAGGCCGCCGCGGTGGCCGCAGCCGTGGAGGGGCCCGTGTCCGCGATGTGCCCGGCGTCCGTCCTGCAGTTCCACCGGACGGTCACGGTCGTGGTGGACGAGGCGGCGGCGAGCCGGCTCGTCCTGACCGACTACTACCGGTTCGTGGCCGAGGCCGAGCACCGGCTGCCCCGGGAGGAGGGATGACGTTCCGCCTCGCGGACCACTGGGTCTGGGACAGCTGGCTGGCCGACGACGGACAGGACTACCACCTGTTCTTCCTGCGGGCCAGCCGCGCCCTGCGGGATCCCGACCGGCGTCACCGCCGGGCCTCGATCGGGCACGCCGTCTCGTCCGACCTGGAGAACTGGGCCCTCCTGCCGGACGCCCTCGTGGCCGGCGACGAACCGTCGTGGGACGACATGGCGACCTGGACGGGCAGCACCGTCCAAGGCCACGACGGCCGCTGGCACCTCTTCTACACCGGTGTCAGCCGCGCCGAGGACGGGCTGCGGCAGCGCATCGGATCGGCCGTCTCGGACGACCTGATCAGCTGGGAGCGCACCGGTGCGGGCCCGCTCGAGGCGGACCCCCGCTGGTACGAGAAGCTCGGGGAGGGCACCTGGCCGGACGAGGCGTGGCGGGACCCCTTCGTCTTCTACGACGACGACAGCCGGCAGTGGCAGATGCTTGTGACGGCACGCGCCGCCACGGGGGATCCGGACGCCCGCGGCGTGGTCGGCCACGCCGTGAGCGACGACCTGGAGCACTGGACGGTCCGCCCCCCGCTGACCGCGCCCGCCGGCTTCGGGGAGATGGAGGTCGTCCAGTCCCAGGTCGTGGACGGGACCGCAGTGCTCATCTTCTCCTGCCTCCCGCGGCTGGCGCCCGGCATCCCGTTCTCGGAGACGAGCACCGGGACCTGGATCGCCCCCGGCGCCGGCCGGCTCGGACCGTGGGAGCTCGAGCGGAGCTCCAGCTTCTTCGTGCCCGGCGTCTACGCCGCCCAGCTGGTCCGCAGACGCGACGGCCAGTGGGTCGTCTTCGGCTTCCAGAACGGGGTGGACGGCAGCTTCGTCGGCGAGATCGCGAGCCCGGTGCCCCTGGCGGACCTGCTGACGGAGGGCCGGCTCTTCCCCGTCCACGAACGACCACCCATCCCCACCCCCTGCACAAGGAGCACCTCATGATGAAGAAGCTGATGGCCGTGGGATCCGCGGCCGCCCTGCTCGTGACCGCCGGCGCGCTCGGTGCGTCCCCCGCCGCGGCGGCCCCGGGCCACGGCCCGGACCGCAGCACCGACCTCCGCGTCATGTCCTTCAACATCCACCACGGCGCGGACGGGGACGACGTGCTGGACCTCGAGCGCACCGCCGCCGTGATCGAGGCGTCGGGCGCGGAGGTGATCGGGCTGCAGGAGGTCGACGACGCCTGGTCCTCGCGCAGCGACTTCGAGGACCAGGCGGCCCGCCTCGCGGAGCTCCTGGACATGCACTACGTCTACGGCGCGAACCTGGACGCAGCGCCCGCCGAGGGGCGGACCGAGAACAGCCGGTACGGCAATGCGATCCTCAGCGAGCACCCGATCATCGACTCCGAGAACCACCTGCTGACCAGCATCGAGTACGCGGAGCAGCCCACCGAGCAGCGCGGTCTATTGGAGGCGGTGATCAACGTGAAGGGTCACCACGTCGGGTTCTACAGCACCCACCTCGACCACCAGCGCGCCGAGCAGCGCGAGCTGCAGGCCCGGGAGATCCTGCAGATCACCGGCGAGAGCTCGCGCCCGGCGGTGGTCGTCGGGGACCTCAACGCCGAACCCGACGCCCCGGAGCTGCAGGGCTTGTCCGAGGTGTTCACGGACGTCTTCGCGGCCCTGGGCCAGGACGACGCCTACACCTTCGCCCCCGACGGCGCCCCGGTCGAGGACGCCGGCCTGCGGATCGACTACGTCCTCGTGTCCGAGGAGGTGCGGCCGCGGGCCGCGCACGTGGTGCGCACCTCCGCGTCGGACCACCTGCCGATCGTCGCCGACCTCGCGATCCCGCGGTCCCCGAACGGGCTGGTCCGGTAGCCCCCTGCCGGTTTGACGTCCCGCACCACCGGAAGGAGGAGAGGCCCTTGGTCACCGATGACTCCCCGCGCAGGACGGTCCTCTCGGGCCGCGTGCACACGGGGCACACCGAGCACCCGGACGGTCTGGTGGTCGTCGAGGGCGATCGCGTCGTCCACGCCGGGCCGCGGTCCGGCTGCCCCGGTGGCGACCCGGGAGAGCACCACGTCCTGGGCCCCGGACAGATGGTGCTGCCGGGGCTCGTGGACGTGCACTGCCACGGTGGTTTCGGCGCGGACTTCTCCTCCTCGGCGGAGGAGGAGATCCGCGCCACCCTCGAGCACGTCCACCGCCAGGGCACCACGACGCTCGTGGCCAGCCTGGTCACGGCCTCACGGGAGGACCTGCTGGGCGCCGTGCCGCTGCTGGCGGCGCTCACCGGGGAGGGGCTGATCGCCGGGATCCACCTCGAGGGCCCGTTCCTGTCCACGGCCCGCTGCGGGGCGCAGGACCCCGCGTGGATGCTGGAACCGGACCTCGGGCTGGCCGCCGACCTCGTCGCCGCCGCGGCGGGGGCGCTCCGGACGATGACCTTTGCCCCGGAGCTGCCCGGCTCCCGGGACCTCGCCGAGCTGCTCGTCGCCCACGGCGTGGTCCCCTCCCTCGGGCACACCGACGCGGACACCGCGACCGTCGACGACGCGCTGCGCCACCTGCAGGGCCTGCTCCGCGACGCCCCCGGGGACGGCCCGCCCCGCTCGCCCACGGTGACGCACCTGTTCAACGCCATGCCCGCCATCCACCACCGGTCGCCCGGGCCGGTGCCGGCCTGCCTGCGCGCCGCCGCGCAGGGCCGGGCCGTCGTCGAGCTCATCGCGGACGGCACCCACCTGGACCCCAGCATCGTGCGGTGGGCGTTCGAGCTGGCCGGCGCGGACAGCATCGCGCTGGTCACCGACGGGATGGCCGCGACCGGGCTGACGGACGGCACCTACACGCTCGGCGCGGCGGAGGTGCGGGTGCAGGACGGGGTGGCCTCCCTGGTCTCCAACGGCTCCATCGCCGGAGGCACGGCCACGATGCTGGAGGTCCTGCGCCGGACGGTCGCGGCGGGTGTCCCTCTCGGGGACGCGCTGCGCTCGGCCACCGTGGTCCCGGCCCGCGTCCTGGGCCTGGCCGGGGAGGCCGGGAGCCTGGCGGCGGGTGCGCTCGCGGACCTCCTGGTCGTGGGGGAGGACCTCCGGCTGGACGCCGTCATGCGCCGGGGCGAGTGGATCTCCGGGACCCCGCCCCACTGACCCTGCCCCGGCGGCGCCGAGGTCGCAGCTGACGGCCACGCAGCCGGGCGCGGTGGCCGTCGGCTGCAACCTCGCGGGACAGGAGCGGGGCGCGGGCGCAGGTGGGTAACGATCCCCCGGGCGGCTCCTGTGGGCTGCGGGGGCGCGGCGTACCCTGGCCGTGTCGGAAGGAGCCCGTCATGACACAGCGCAACGAAGCGTGGCCCGCCGGAACCCCCTGCTGGGCCGATCTGACCGCGTCCGATCCCGGCCGCACGCAGGACTTCTACCGTGCGGTGCTCGGCTGGGAGTACGACGAGCCGCGGCCGGAGCACGGCGGGTACCGCAACGCCCTGGTCGGCGGGAGGCCCGTGGCCGGGCTCTCCCCGGCGGCCCCGGACCTGACGGGCGTCCCGCACGTGTGGCAGGTCTACCTCGCCTCGGACCGGATCGACCTCTGCGCCGAGCGGGTCCTCGCCGCCGGCGGCACCCAGCTGATGGAGCCGGTGGAGGTCGGCGGGTCCGGCCGGATGGGCGTCTGGCAGGATCCCACCGGGGCGTCCTTCGGGATGTGGCAGGCCGGGGAGCACATCGGCTTCGCCGTGCTCGACGTGCCCGGCAGCGTCGCCTGGTGCGACCTCATGACCCCCGACCACCACACCGCCCGGGACTTCTACGCCCACGTCTTCGGCTACCACTACGAGGACATCGGCGAGGACGGCGTCTCCTACGCCACGTTCACGGTGCCGCACGGGGACCGCCCGGCCGGCGGCATCGGCGGGACCGACCCCGCGGCGGAGAACGCTCCCGCGGTCTGGTCGGTCTGCTTCCAGGTCGACGACGTCGACGCCGCCGTCCAGCGGGTGCGCGACGCCGGCGGAGCGGTCATGGAGGACCCCTTCGACTTCGCCTACGGGCGACTGGCGGTCGTGGCCGGCCCGGACCGGGAGTCCTTCGCGATCATGACCCCGGGGGAGCCGATGTAGGTCGTCGGCGCGCCACGCTCCGCCCCCCTGCGGGGCCGTGGCGGAGCGTGCGCGAGCGGTCCGTGATCCCGGTCACCCAGCGGTAGCATGGTGACCCAGCGGACATCCACTCACCTCCCCAGAGATCGGAGCGACATGAACTCCATCGTCCTCGCCGTGGTCGGTGTGGCCATGATGATCCTCGGGTACCTCCTGTACTCGAAGTTCGTGGCCCGCCGGATCTACCAGCTCCAGGACTCCTTCGTCACCCCCGCCCACGAGCTCAGTGACGGCGTGGACTACGTCCCCACCAACAAGTACGTGCTGTGGGGCCACCACTTCACCTCCGTGGCCGGTGCGGCCCCCATCGTGGGCCCCGCCATCGCCGTCATCTGGGGCTGGGTGCCCGCCTTCCTCTGGGTGACCCTCGGCACCGTCTTCTTCGCCGGCGTGCACGACCTCGGCGCCCTGTGGGCGTCCAACCGGCACCGTGGCAAGTCCATCGGCTCGCTGTCCGGGCAGTACATCGGCCACCGCGGCCGCAACCTGTTCCTGGTCGTGATCTTCCTCGTGCTGCTCATGGTCAACGCCGCGTTCGCCGTGGTGATCTCCAACCTGCTGGTCGGCACCCCCACCTCGGTCATCCCCACGTGGGGCGCCATCGTGGTCGCGCTGCTCATCGGCCAGGCGGTCTACCGCTACAAGTGGAACCTCGCCGTCGTGTCCGTGGTCGGCGTCGTGGCCCTGTACTCCCTGATCCTGGTCGGCGACCGCTTCCCGGTGGTCCTGCCGGAGACGGTCCTGGGCCTGCCGGCCAACGCGTTCTGGATCGTGGTGCTCTTCGTCTACGCGGGCATCGCGTCCGTGCTGCCCGTGTGGATGCTGCTGCAGCCGCGCGACTACATCAACGGCCTCCAGCTGTTCATCGCCCTGGGCATCCTCTACGGCGCCGTCCTGATCTCCGCCCCGACCGTGGTGGCGCCCGCGTTCAACGCCTCCGTGCCCGAGGGCACGCCGAGCATCGTGCCGCTGCTGTTCGTGACCATCGCCTGCGGCGCGATCTCCGGGTTCCACGGGATCGTGGCCTCGGGCACGTCCTCCAAGCAGCTGGACAAGGAGCCGGACGCCCGCTTCGTCGGCTACTTCGGGGCCGTGGGCGAGGGCCTGCTGGCACTCGGCGCGATCATCGCGACCACCGCCGGGTTCCGCACTCTCGCCGACTGGGAGGCCGTCTACAGCGCGTTCGGCCAGGGCGGCGTGGCCGCGTTCGTCCAGGGCGGCGCCTCGGTCGTCAACTCCGGGCTGGGCATCCCGCCGTCGCTGAGCGCGACCATCCTCGCCACGATGGCCGTCCTCTTCGCGGCCACCACGATGGACACCGGCATCCGCCTGCAGCGCTTCGTGGTGCAGGAGGCCGGGCACATCATGGGCGTCAGCATCGGCAAGGTGGTCTCCACCCTCATCGTCCTCGCGGTGGCCATGGGGCTGACCTTCAGCGCGGGCGCGGACGGCTCCGGCGGCATGCTGATCTGGCCGCTGTTCGGCACCTCCAACCAGCTGCTGGCCGGTCTGACGCTGTCGATGATCGCGGTGATCCTGCTGCGCAAGGGCCGCCCGGTCCTGCCCGTGCTGGTGCCGCTGGTGTTCCTGCTGGTGATGTCCGTCTACGCGCTGATAGTGCAGCTGGGGCAGTTCTGGGCCGCCGAGAACTGGTTCCTGCTCGTGCTCGACGTGATCATCCTGATCGCGGCCCTGTGGGTCATCGTCGAGTCCGTGGCCGCCATGAACGCGGCCCGGAAGAGCCCGCCCGAGCTGGACGAGGAGACCGTCAGCACCTCGGCCGGGGAGAACCGCTCCCTGTGAGCCGGTGAGGGTCCTCGACCGGCTGCGCTCCGTGCAGGCCCGCCTCGGTGCGGGCCTGCACGAGTTCTACGTGGCGCCCTACCGGCGCACCTTCGCCCGCGCCCAGCGCGACGAGGAGGACCTGTTCATGATGCTGGTCCTCTCCGAGGCCCTGGGCGTGCCCAACCCCGCCAGCTACTACACCGTGGAGCTGCTGCCCGTGGTCTACGACCGGTTCCACGACTGGCACCGGCGGATGGGCATGGAGCGCTCGCCCCTGGAGCACATCTCATGCTGCTAGAGCTCGCCGCCGCCCGCCGGGTCCTGTTCGTGGGCGGCAAGGGCGGCGTCGGCAAGACCGCCGTCGCCTCCGCCACCGCCCTCGCCCAGGCCCGCGCCGGCCGCCGGGTGCTCGTCGTCTCGACCGACCCCGCCCACAACCTCGGGCACCTGTGGGAGCGCCCGGTGGGGGACCGGATCACCCCGCTGGCCCGCGACCTCGGCGGCGGCGCCCTCGACGGCATCGAGGTGGACCCGGTCGCCACGACCGACGCCCACCTCGCCGCCGTGGGTGCCACCATCCGCCGGTTGATGCCCGAGCACCTCGCCGCCGAGGTCGACAAGCACATGGAGCTCGCCCGGGACTCGCCCGGCACCCACGAGTCGGCGGTGCTCGAGCGGATCGCGGAGCTCGTGGACACGGGCCTGGACGACTACGACCTCATCGTCTTCGACACCGCACCCTCCGGGCACACCGCCCGGCTCATGGCCCTGCCCGAGATCATGTCCGCCTGGACCGAGGGGCTGCTGCGGCGCCGCGGGAGGGCGGAGAAGTTCGGGGCCGCCCTGCGCGGTCTCGAGGACCGGGACGCCGCGAGCGAGAGCATCGTGGGCACCGGCCGGCCCCGGGACCCCCGCGAGGAGCGGGACCTCGAGATCCGGCGGATCCTGCTGCGCCGACGCGAGCGCTTCGAGGCGCTGCGCGAGGTGCTGGTGGACGCCGAGCGCTGCAGCTTCGTCATCGTCCTCGCGGCCGAGCGGCTGCCCGTCCTCGAGACCGTGGAGCTGCACGAGCAGCTGGTCCGCGCCGGCGTGCACGTGGGGGCCCTCGTGATCAACAAGCGCTCCCCGGCGGACGCCGGGGACTTCCTCGCCGGGCGGCGCGCGCTGGAGGAGGTTCACGTCGCCACCCTGCGCGGTGCCCTCCCGGGCGTCCCGCTGCTGCAGGTCCCCCTGCTGCCGGGGGACGTCGTGGGCCAGGAGGCGCTCGAGCGGTTCGGGGACGCGCTCGCCCAGGCTGATCTCAGGGCCACGTGACACGCTGACGCGCATGACCTCCACCGCGGACCGTCCGGACGCCGGGCGACGACGACGGGACCCCGCCGACCTCAGCTCCTGGATCCTCGCGGGCGTCGCCGCGACCGCTCTCGCCGTGGGCCTGGCCGAGCTGCTCGCCTGGGTGACCGGGCCGGTGGGCGCGCCCCTCACGGCGGTGGGCGGGGTGATCGTGGACGCGGTCCCGGCCCCGGTCAAGGACGCGGCGATCGCGCTGTTCGGCACCGCGGACAAGCTCGTGCTGCTGCTCGTCATGGCCGCCGGGCTCGTGGCGGTCGGCACGGGCATCGGGGCGGCCCAGCGCGCCACTCCGCCGATGGGCACGGTGCTGCTCGGCGTGCTGGGGCTCCTCGGGCTGCTGGCGGTGCTGACGCGGGCGGGGCCGACCGTGGCGGACACGGTCCCCGTCGTCGTCGGCACGGGGGCAGGGGCGCTCTTCCTGACGGTGCTCACCCGCCGCACCGCTCCCTCCGTCCGGTCCGGGCCCGCCCTCGACCGCCGCGGCTTCGTCCGGGTCTCCGCAGCCGCCGCCGTGCTGGGCGCCGCCGCCGGTGTCGCGGGACGCTGGGCGTCCGCGGCCGCGGCCCGGGCGCCCGCCGCCCGGGACCTGCTGCGGATCCCCGCCCCGGCCGTGCGGGACCCGGTCCCCGCCGGGGCCGACCTCGGCGTGGCGGACGTGGAGCCCTGGCTCACGCCCGCCGACGACTTCTACCGCATCGACACGGCCCTGTCCGTGCCGCGCATCGACGTGGACGCGTGGGAGCTGCGCCTCCACGGCATGGTGGAGCGCGAGCTGACGCTGCGCTTCGAGGACCTCACGGCCCGGCCGCTCGTCGAGCGGATCGTGACGCTGGCGTGCGTGTCCAACCCCGTGGGCGGCGACCTCGTGGGCAACGCGGTGTGGACCGGCGTGCCGATCCGGGACCTGCTCGCCGAGGCCGGGCCCTCCGCCGAGGCGGACATGGTGCTCTCGACCTCCGAGGACGGGTTCACGGCGAGCACCCCGCTCGAGGCCCTGACCGACCCCGGCCGGGACTCCCTGCTCGCGGTGACCATGAACGGGGAGCCGCTGCCGTTCGAGCACGGGTACCCCGTGCGGATGGTCGTGCCGGGGCTCTACGGCTACGTCTCGGCGACCAAGTGGGTCGTGGACCTCGAGGTCACCCGCTTCGACCGGGCGGAGGCGTACTGGACCTCGCGCGGCTGGACGGCCCGGGGACCGATCAAGATGTCCTCCCGCATCGAGGTGCCGGCCGAGGGCGGGCGCACGGAGGCCGGGCCCGCGGTCCTCGCCGGCACGGCCTGGGCCCAGCACACCGGGATCGCCGCCGTGCAGGTCAGCGTGGACGGGGGGCCGTGGCAGGACGCCGAGCTGGGCTCCGCGGGCACGGACGACACCTGGCGGCAGTGGGTCCTGCGCACCGACCTCCCGGGCGGCCGGCACACCGCGCGGGTGCGTGCCGTGGACCGGGACGGGACCGTCCAGACCGCCGAGCAGGCCCCGCCCGCCCCGGACGGCGCCTCCGGGTGGCACGAGCGGACCTTCACGGTGGCCTGACCGGCCCGTCCTGCGCTCCCTCCGCGCCGACCGCCGGGTCAGGGGCGGTCGGAGGCCGGGACCGGACCGGTGGAGGAGCGGACGACGAAGTGGGCCGGGAAGAGCTCGTTCGACGGTTCGCGGCTCCCTCCGGCCAGGTGCTCGAGGAGCCGCTCCACAGCGCGGGTGCCCTGCTGCCGGGCGTGCTGGTCCAGGGTCGTCAGGCCGAAGGCCTCCCCGATGGGATGGGCGTCGACGCCGATGACGGACAGGTCCCCGGGCACGGTGAGCCCGAGGTCCCGCGCCGCCAGGATCGTCCCGGCCGCCATCTCGTCGGACGAGGCGAAGATGGCGGTCGGGCGGTCGGCGGGGTCCGCCAGGAGGTTCTTGGCCTGCTGGTACGCGTCGGTGAACGTGTAGTCCGCGATGAGCGACCACGCGGCTTCCACGGCCAGCCCGGCGTCCGCCATCGCCCGCTCCCAGCCGTCCCGGCGGTCGCTGGACATGGGGAAGTAGCGCCTGCCCTCCTCGGCCCCGCCGAGGTGCGCGATCCGCCGGTGGCCCAGCCCGATGAGGTGCTGCGTCGCGCGGCGCCCGACGTCGAGGTCGTCGATGCTGATGGTGGGGGCCCCCACCAGGGGGCCCCCGACCCCGACGAGGGGGATGCCGGCGGAGAACAGCTGCTCGGTCTCCGCCGGGTCCAGGTGCAGGGACACCGCCACGGCCGCGTCCAGGCGCTTGCGCAGCAGGAAGTCGGTCAGGACGGTCTCCCGGTAGCGGTCCCCCTCGAAGTTGTAGAGGGTCAGGTCGTACCCGGCCTCCATGAGCGCGCCGGCCACTCCTTCGAGGACGGTGGAGAAGTACCACCGGTCGACGTGGGGGAGGACCACCCCGATGTTGCGGCTCCGGCCGCTCGCCAGGCTCGAGGCGTGGTAGGACACGACGAAGCCCAGTTCCTGCGCCGCCTCGCGGACCCGGGCCCGGGCGCGGGGCGAGACGTGCCCCTTGCCGCTGAGCGCGCGGGAGACGGTCGCGGTGGACACGCCCGCCCGCGCGGCGACGTCCTGGAGTCGGGGTGGGTTCATCGTCCGGTCGTCCCGGGGTCCTCCGTCTGCAGCCATGCGCACTCCTCCGGGTCCAGGATATGCGGCGCGGAGGCCGGGGACCCGCTGCGGAGCAGGACCGGCAGGTCCGGCAGCTCGACCGGGGCGGAGCCCGTGTTCAGCAGCACCAGGACGCCGTTGTTGACGAGCCCGAGACAGTCCGGGCCCGTGAGGTCCTCCGCCCACGCGAGCGAGCCCGAGCCGAGCCCGTGCTCGCGCCGCAGCGCCAGCGCGGAGCGGTAGAGGGACAGTGTGGACCCCGGGTCGTGGCGCTGCGCCTCGCGCGAGAGCTCCGCCCAGCCCGGGGGCTGCGGGAGCCAGGCCTCGCCCGTGGCGCTGTAGCCCAGGGACGCCCCGGTGCCGGTCCAGGGCAGCGGCACCCGGCAGCCGTCACGGCCGAGCCGGCGCCCGCCGGTCCGGTGGTAGGTCGGGTCCTGGCGGACGTCGTGGGGGAGGGTCGTGTGGTCCGGCAGGCCCAGCTCCTCCCCCTGGTACAGGTACACGCCGCCCGGCAGGCCGAGCATGAGCAGGGACGCGGCGCGCGCCCGCCGCGTGCCCAGCACGTGGTCCGGCTGCTCGTCCTCGGGCCCGCGGCCGTCGCCCGGGCGCGGGGAGTCCGCGGTCAGCGCCAGGCGGGTCGGGTGCCGCACGACGTCGTGGTTGGACAGCACCCAGGTGGTGGGGGCCCCGACCGCGTCGAACGCCTCGAGGGAGGAGGTGATGATCCGGCGCAGCTCCGCGGCGTCCCACGGCGCCGCCAGGTAGGAGAAGTTGAACGTCTGGTGCATCTGGTCGGGACGCACCCAGTCGGCCAGGCGGTCCAGCGGGTCCACGCTCGCCTCGGCGCAGAGGATCCGCTCGCCGTCGTACTCCGCGAGCACCTCGCGCCAGCGCCGGTAGATGTCGTGGATCTGCGGCTGCCCGAACATCGGGGCGTCGGTGAACGGGTAGCCCGGGATGCTCCCCCCGTCGGCCCGCCCGTCCCAGTCTGGGAGGCCCTCCGCCTTGATGAGCGCGTGCGCCACGTCCACCCGGAAGCCGGCGACGCCGCGGTCGAGCCAGAAGCGCAGCACCCGCTCGAACTCCTGGCGGACCAGCTCGTTGTCCCAGTTGAAGTCGGGCTGCGACGAGTCGAACAGGTGCAGGTACCACTGGCCGGGCTGCCCGTCGGACCCGGTCACCCGGGTCCAGGCCGGGCCCCCGAAGTGGGACTGCCAGTTGTTGGGGGGCAGCTGGCCGGCCGCGCCGCGGCCGTCCCGGAAGACGAACAGGTCGCGCTCCGGGGCGCCGGGACCCGCCGCGAGGGCCTGCCGGAACAGGAGGTGCTCCTGCGAGCAGTGGTTGGGCACCAGGTCGATGATCACCCTGACGGACAGGGCGTCCGCGGCCGAGACCAGCGCGTCGAAGTCCGCGAGGGTGCCGAAGGCGGGGTCGACGTCGCAGTAGTCGCTCACGTCGTAGCCGCCGTCGAGCTGCGGGGAGGGATAGAAGGGGGAGAGCCAGATCGCGTCGATGTCCAGCTCCGCCAGCTGTCCCAGCTCGGTGGTGATGCCGGCGAGGTCGCCGACGCCGTCCCCGTCGAGGTCCCGGAACGAGCGGGGATACACCTGGTAGATCACCGAGGAGCGCCACCACTTCGGCTCCTGGTCGCGGTCGTGGACGGGTGTGAGGCGCAGGGACTGCAGCGCACCGTAGGTCGTGGACATGCGGTCCATTGTAGGGCGGATCACTCCATACTGGAAGCGCTATCACATCCAGTGCCTTGACGAGGCTGTTGCTGTACCGGGTGTGGACAGTCTTGGTGGTAGCGCTTACAGTAGTGAGCCAGCTCACCTCCTGGGGTGAAGCCCCCGGTTGCAGCAGCCCGACCGACCCGCACCACCCCCGCAGACCGACGGCCGTCGCGACCGCGCGACCACGGAAGACATCGAGGAACCCCACCATGAAACACCTCCACCGGGCGGCCTGCGCCGTCGGTGCCGTGCTCCTGCTCGCGGGGTGCTCGGCGGCACCCACGGCCGGGGTCGCCGGCCTGGCCGGCGGGCCGGGCAGCATCAAGATCCAGGCGGGGTCCGACGAGATCCCCGCCCTCCAGCAGATCGCCGAGGAATTCACCGCCGACACCGGGGTGGAGGTGGAGTTCGTCCAGCGGGAGATCAACGCGCAGGCGATCTCCAACTTCATCTCCCAGTCGCCCACGGGGCAGGCCCCCGACATCATCGTCTCGCCGCACGACAACCTCGGGCAGCTGGCGTCCAACGGCGTCGTCGTCCCCGTGGAGATGGGGGACCGGGCGGAGGACTTCACCGAGAACGCACGGGAGGCCGTCGTCTACAACGGGGTGAGCTACGGGGTGCCGTATGCGATCGAGAACGTGGCGATGCTGCGCAACAACGAGCTCACCGCCCAAGAACCCGCCACGTTCGACGAGCTGCGGGCGATCGGGCACCGGCTCATGGAGGAGCGGGGCATCGAGTACCCCTTCACGGTGAGCCAGTCGCCCGAGGCCGGCGACCCGTACCATCTCTACGCCCTGCAGACCTCGTTCGGGGCCGAGGTGTTCGAGCGCACCGCGGAGGGGGAGTACACCGGCAACCTCACCATGGGGGGCGAGGACGGCAACGAGTTCGCCCGCTACCTGCAGGAGCTCGGAGCCTCCGGGGACCTGCGCACCTCCATGACCCCGGACATCGCCAAGGAGTCCTTCCTCGACGGCGAGTCCGCCTTCCACCTGGGCGGTCCGTGGGAGCTGACCGACGTCGAGGCCGCCGGGATGGACGTGAGCGTCCTGCCCGTGCCGCCGGCAGGGGACGAGGAGGCCCGCCCGTTCGTGGGCGTCCAGGCGTTCTTCGTCAACGCCAACGCGCAGAACCCGTTGGCGGCCCAGGACTTCGCCGCCAACTACCTCACGCGCCCCGAGGCGCAGACGGCCATGTACGAGAGCACGGGCCGGCCCCCCGCCAGCCAGGTGGCCGTCGACCGCATGCAGGGCGACCCGCTGCGCTCCGCCTACGCGGAGATCGCCGAGAAGGGTCTGCCCATGCCGGCCATCCCCGAGATGGGCGCGGTGTGGAGCTTCTGGGGCACGACGGAGAACGCCGTCGTGGACGGCCGCGGGGACCCCGTGGAGCTGTGGAACCGCATGATCGACAACATCGAAGGACAGATCTGATGAGCACGCGCACCCCCACCCGGGGCGGGACCGCCGCCCCCGGAGAGACCGGCGGGGGCGCCGGCCTCGGCGCCCCCCTCGAGCTCCAGCACGCCCACTCCCGCGGATTCGGCGTGGGCTTCGTGGTCAAACTGGTCTTGATGGCGCTGATCAACGCGTTCGGCCTCTTCGGCATCCTGGCGGCCTGGGCCGCCGGCAGCTGGGGCATCCTGGCCTTCCTCGTCGTCGCACTGATCGCAGCCGATCTCGTGTACTTCCTGCCGACCAGGAAGCTGCTGCCCGCGAAGTACCTGTTCCCCGGGCTGATCTTCCTGCTGGTGTTCCAGATCTTCGTGCTGATCTACACCGCCGCCACGGCGTTCACGAACTACGGCGACGGCCACAACGCCACGAAGGACGCGGCGATCACCCAGCTCACCACCACGTACGAGCAGCGGATCGAGGGCTCCGAGGCCTACCCGGTCACGGTGCTCGAGGGCGAGGGCGAGGGCGAGGGCGAGGGCGAGGACGGCCTGGCCCTGGCCACGGTGCGCGACGGCCAGGTGCTCGTGGGGGCGGCGGACCAGCCCCTGGCCCCGCTGGACGGCGCGACCACCGCCGATGGCCGGGTGTCCGAGGCGCCCGGCTACGAGCTCCTCGACTACGGGGGCGTCGTGGCGGCCGCCGGCGAGCTGGCGGACCTGCGGGTGCCCGTGGGCGAGCAGGAGGCCGAAGGCGTGCTGCGCACCGACGACGGCCGGACGGCCTACGCCTACGAGCCCACGCTCGTGCACGACGAGGCGGCCGACGCCATGGTCGCCGACGACGGCACCGTGTACGCGAACAACGGCGAGGGCGCGTTCGTCAGCGCCGAGGGCGAGGCCCTGCGGCCGGGCTGGCGGGTCTTCGTGGGCCTGGACAACTTCGGGGCGATCTTCGACCCGGAGGTCCTGGGCGGCCCGTTCGTCTCCGTGACCCTGTGGACCTTCGCCTTCGCGATCCTCTCGGTGGCGCTGACCTTCTTCCTGGGGCTGCTCCTGGCGATCCTGTTCAACGACGAGAAGCTGAGGTTCCGGAACGTCTACCGGGCCGTCATCTTCCTGCCGTACGCATTCCCCGCGTTCCTGTCCATCCTGATCTGGGCCGGTCTGCTCAACGCGGACTTCGGCTTCGTCAACCAGGTCCTGCTGGGCGGCGCCGGGGTGCCCTGGCTCGAGAATCCCTGGCTGGCCAAGCTCTCGCTGCTGCTGGTCAATCTCTGGCTGGGCTTCCCGTACATGTTCCTCGTGACCACCGGCGCCCTGCAGGCCATTCCCGGCGAGCTCTACGAGTCGGCCGAGATGGACGGTGCGGGGCCGGTGCGCCAGTTCGGGTCGATCACCCTGCCCATGCTCATGGTGGCCGTGGGCCCGCTGCTCATCGCGTCCTTCGCCATGAACTTCAACAACTTCAACGTGATCTACCTGCTCACCGGAGGCGGTCCCCAGGACCTGGAGTCCACCACAGGGGTGGGCGCCACGGACATCCTCATCTCGTTCGTCTACAAGATCGCGTTCGCCGGCGGCACCAACGACTACGGTCTGGCCTCCGCCCTGTCCATCCTCATCTTCATCATGGTGGCCGTCATCTCCGCGCTGACGTTCCGCCGCAGCAAGGCTCTCGAGGAGATCAGCTGACATGTCCACTCCCACCGCACCCACCCCGGGCGACCGCCCCGGCCCCGACGGCACGGACCGCGCCCCCTGGGCCGCCGCCGCGGCCGCGCCGTCCGCCGGAACCTCGACCACCCTCCAGCCGACGGACACGCTGCGGCCCCCGGGCGCAGCGCCCGGGGCTGCCCGGCCCCGCCGGCGCCGTCGCTCCGCCGGCGGCGGGTGGAAGCACCTCGCCGCGATCGCCGCGTGCGTCTTCGCCCTCTTCCCGCTGGTCTACGCCTTCTCGGCCTCGCTGTCCGCCTCGGGCTCCCTGCTCGGGTCCAACCAGCTGTTCTCGGACGTCACCGGCGCCAACTACACCAACCTGCTCAACGACCCGCAGAACCCCTACCTGACCTGGTTCGGGAACTCGCTGTTCGTCTCAGTCACCACGGCCGTGGGCACCGTGCTCATGGGCGCGGCCGCCGCCTACGCGTTCTCCCGGTTCCGCTTCCGCTCCCGCAAGGGCGGGCTGCTGGCCCTGCTGGTCATCCAGATGTTCCCCCAGCTGCTGGCGTTCGTGGCGATCTTCCTGCTGCTGTTCGCGATCTCCGGGGTCTACCCGTTCATGGGCCTGAACTCCCGGCTGGGACTCGTCGCCGTCTACCTGGGCGGGGCGCTGGGCGCCAACACGTTCCTGATGTACGGCTTCTTCAACACCATCCCCAAGGACCTCGACGAGGCCGCGGAGATCGACGGCGCCTCGCACGCCCAGATCTACTGGACGATGATCCTGCCGCTGGTGACCCCCATCCTCGTGGTGGTCGGGATGCTGTCCTTCATCGCGTCCTTCTCGGACTTCCTGCTGGCCCAGATCGTGCTCCAGGACCCGGACAAGTACACGCTGGCCGTGGGGCTGTACCAGTTCGTCTCCGTGCAGTTCGGGGAGAACTGGGGCGTCTTCACCGCCGGGGCGATCCTGGCGGCGATCCCGGTGGTCGCGCTGTTCCTGTTCCTCCAGCGCTACATCGTCTCCGGGCTCACCGGCGGCGCCGTGAAGGGCTGACCGCCCGCCCGGCACCTGCGCCGAACCCACCGGTCCGGCCCGGGGGACGGGTCCTGTCATGATGGGGCAGGACGGGCGACGGGCAGAACGGGAGGTGGCACGCGGTGACGCTGGTGGACAACGTGGTGTACGTGGAGGGCCGGCGCACGTCGACCCCGGAGGACCTCGACGAGACCTACGCGGCGCTTCGCGGGCGCGGCGGGATGGCCTGGATCGGTCTCTACCGCCCCGAGCCGGCCGAGGTGCAGTCCGTGGCCGCGGAGTTCCGGCTGCACGACCTCGCGGTGGAGGACGCCCTGAAGGGCCACCAGCGCGCCAAGCTGGAGCGCTTCGGGGACACCCTCTTCGTGGTGCTGCGCCCGGCCCGCTACCTGGACGACGTGGAGAAGGTCGAGTTCGGGGAGCTGCACGTGTTCGTGGGCCGCGACTTCGTGGTCACGGTCCGCCACGCCGAGTCCCCCGACCTGGCCGCGGTCCGGCGCCGGCTGGAGGCCGCGCCGGAGTTGCTGGGCACGGGCCCGCAGGCGGTGCTGTACGGGATCCTGGACGAGGTGGTCGACGGCTACGCCCCCGTGGTCGCGGGGCTCGAGAACGACATCGACGAGATCGAGGACGAGATCTTCGGCGCGGACCGGGACGTCTCCCGCCGCGTCTACGAGCTCTCCCGGGAGGTCATCGAGTTCCAGCGTGCCGTCCACCCGCTGGTGGCCATGCTGGAGGCCCTGCAGCACGGGGCGGAGAAGTACGGGCTCGACCTCGAGCTGCAGCAGCGGCTGCGGGACGTGCAGGACCACGCCATCCGGGTGGCCGAGCGCGCGGACGCGTTCCGGGTGCTCCTGCAGAACGCCCTCACGGTGCACGCGACCCTGGTGGGGCAGCGGCAGAACGACGAGATGCAGCGGCTCACCGAGTCGGCCCTCGCGCAGAGCGAGGAGGTCAAGCGGATCTCCTCCTGGGCCGCGATCCTCTTCGCCCCGACCCTGGTGGGCACGGTGTACGGGATGAACTTCGAGCACATGCCCGAGCTCGCGTGGCCGCTGGGCTACCCGCTCGCGCTGCTGGCCATGCTGGGCATGGGGGTGGCCCTCTACGGGGTGTTCAAGTGGAAGCGGTGGCTCTGAGCGGCACGGGTCGACCTCCGCGGCGCCCCTCCCTGCGGGCTGCTCAGATGCTGTTGCGCATCGCCCGGATCCCCACGGTCAGGCCCAGGGCGGCCAGCACGACCGCCGCGAGGGCGCCGGCGGCCACGGCCGGATCGCCGAACTGGCCGTTGAACAGGGCCCGCTCGGCGTCGACCATGTAGGTGAGCGGGTTGAACCGCGAGAGCACCTGCATCCACCCCGGACCGGCCTCGAGCGGCAGGAGCATCCCGGAGAGCAGCATGAGCGGGAACAGCAGCCCCTGCTGCACGGTCCAGAACATCCAGTCCCGGTTCCGGGAGACGATGGCGAGGGCGTAGCTCAGCGCCCCGAGCCCCACCCCGAAGACCGCGAGGATCGCCAGGCCCACCACCATGCCGGGCAGGGACGGGCGGAAGCCGAAGAACGCGGCTACCCCGGAGAGCACCAGCGCCTGCAGGACCAGCGGCACCATCTCCTTGCACGCGCGCCCCACCATGAGCGCGGAGCGGGTCACCGGCGCCACGAGCATCCGCTCGTGCGCCCCGGACTGGATCTCGAACAGCAGGTTCGAGCCGGTCATCGCGGTGCCGAACAGCGCGATCATCACCACGATGCCCGGCACGAACCACTGGAACGCCTGGTCGAGGGGCAGCCCGGTCATCCCGCCCAGGAGCGGGCCGAAGAAGGCCAGGAACATCAGCGGCTGCATGAGCGAGAACACCAGGCTGAAGGGGTCCCGGACCACGGGCCGGAGCTCGCGGACGAAGACGCTGACGGAGTCGTGCAGGATCCCTGCCGGGCGGGCCCGGTCGGTGCCGCCGGGGGACTCGCCGGTGGTCGGAACGGCGGTCATCGGGGTGCTCCCGCGCTCGTGGCCTCGGCGGCCGGGTCGGTCTCGGACGCGTCGGCCCGCTCCTCGCGCAGGCTCCGGCCGGTGAGCCGGAGGAAGACGTCGTCGAGGGTCGGGCGGGTCAGCTCGGCGGTCCGCACGGCGTGGCCGGCCCGGTCGAGCTCGCGCAGCAGGGCGGACAGCACGCGCTCGCCGTGCTCGACCGCGACGACCACGCGGGTGCCCTCCCCGGCGGGGACCGCCTCCGGCTCGGCGCCGCCGGCCCCCGCCGCGGCGGCCGCGCGCCGGACGGCCGCCGCGGCGGCGGGCGGGTCGGCGTCCAGGGTGAGGGCGATCCGGTCGCCGGCCAGGTCCGTCTTGAGCCGGGACGCGGTGTCGTCGGCGATGATCCGTCCCCGGTCCACGACCATGACCCGCTCGGCGAACTGGTCGGCCTCGTCGAGGTAGTGGGTGGTAAGGAACAGCGTGGTCCCGTAGCGGCGGCGCAGCTCGAGGATGTGCTCCCACAGGTGCGCGCGGGACTGCGGGTCCAGCCCGGTCGTGGGCTCGTCGAGGAAGAGCAGCTGGGGGCCGGGGATCAGTCCCAGGGCGATGTCCACGCGGCGGCGCTGGCCGCCGGAGAGCTTCATCGTGGGCCGGCGGACGAGGTCGCCGAGGCCGAGGGCCTCCACGAGCTCGTCCACGCGGCGCCGCGTCTCCGCCCGGCTCAGCCCGTACAGGGCGCCCTGGCTGAGCAGCTCGTCGCGGACCCGCTGGTACTGCCCGGCCCCGTTCTTCTGCCCGATGTAGCCGATGCGGGCGCGCACCTCGGCCGGCTGCCGGGCGACATCGAACCCGCACACGGTGGCGGAGCCGCCGGTGGGCCGCAGCAGCGTGGTGAGCATGCGCAGCGAGGTCGACTTGCCCGCGCCGTTGGGCCCGAGGAACGCGGTCAGCGTGCCGGGCGCCACGTCCATGGTCAGGTCGGCCACCGCTTCGACGGTCCGGCCGCCGGGCCCGCGGAAGCTCTTGCTCAGCCCGCGGGCGCTGATGATGGGTGGGGTGCTCATGGGTCCACGGTAGAGCGCATTCAGGCCAGCAGCTGTCCGCAGGGGGGCGTAGATTGCGGGTCATGTCCGATCCGACGTCGCGGGTGCTCCGGCTGCTCTCCCTGCTGCAGACCCACCGCTACTGGTCCGGGCCCGAGCTCGCCGAGCGGCTGACGGTCTCCGAGCGGACGCTGCGCCGGGACATCGACCGGCTGCGCGAGCTCGGCTACGAGGTCACGGCCCGCCCCGGCACGGCGGGCGGGTACCAGCTCGCCGGCGGCACCAGCATCCCGCCGCTGCTGCTCGACGACGACGAGGCCGTGGCCATCGCCGTGGGGCTGCGCACCGCCGCGGTGCACGGCGTCGGCGACGGCGAGCAGACGTCGCTGAGCGCCCTGGCCAAGGTCCAGCAGGTGCTGCCGCGGCACCTGCGCCGCCGGGTCGCCGCGCTGCAGGCGCACACCGTCCCGGTGGCCCGCACGGACGCGCACGTGGCCACCGAGGTCCTCGCCCAGCTCGCCCTGGCCTGCCGCGACCACGAACGGGTGCGCTTCCGCTACGTCGACCGGCAGGGCCGGGAGAGCGCCCGGCTGGTCGAGCCGCACTCCCTGGTCCCGCGGGACCGGTGGTGGTACCTCGTGGCCTGGGACGCAGACCGCGCCGACTGGCGCACGTTCCGCATCGACCGGCTGCGGAAGCCGGCGGGCACCGCCGTGCGCGTCGCGCCGCGGGAGCTGCCCGCCGCGGACGCCGCCGAGTTCGTGCTGGCCGCCCACGGCGCGGCCGCCGCGCGGCACGAGCTGACGGTGCGGATGACCGTGGGCCTGGACCGGGTCCGGGAGCACTTCGGGCCGTGGGCGGCCACGGCGGTGCAGGGTCCCGGGGACACCGTCGACTGGACCGTCACGGGCGGCTCGGTCCCGGAGCTGCTGATGGCGCTGCCCTGGATCCCCGCGGACGTGCCGTGGCGGCTGCTGTGCTCGGACGAGGTGGCCGAGGCCGTGCGCGGGTTCCGGGACCGCCTCGGCGACGCCCTGGACGGCCCGTCGCTCTCGGCCTCCAGCGGGCCGGGGGAACCCAGCCCTTAGAGTCGTGGACGTGACCGTCCAGACCACCGCCCTCGACCCCGCGCGGGTCCGGCGCGCCCGGATCGCGGTGTCCGCGTTCTTCCTCACCAACGGGGCCCTCTACGCCAACCTGCTGCCGCGCCTGCCGGAGGTCAAGGACGCGTTCGGGCTCTCCAACACCCTCTACGGCCTGCTGGTCGTGGCGTTCCCGCTCGGGGCGATCCTCGTGGGCGCCCTCCCCGCCCGGGCGATCCGCCGCTTCGGCTCCGGCCGCGTGGCGGCCCTGGGCACCGTGCTGCTCTCCGTGTGCCTCGCGGCCGCCGGAGCCGGGGCGGGCCTGGGCGCCGGCACGGGGCTGGGCGCGGGGGTGTTCCTCACGGCGATGTTCCTGGGCGGCGCCCTGGACGCCCACGTGGACACCGCCCAGAACGCCCAGGGAATGGAGGTCCAGCGTGCCCGCGGCCGCTCGATCATCAACTCCCTGCACGCCCTGTGGAGCCTGGGCGCCGTGGTCGGCGGGCTCATGGGCACCGCGGCGCTGGCCCTCGGGGTGCCCCTGGGGTGGCACCTGCCGGCGAGCGGGCTCGTGTGGAGCGCGGTCGCCCTCGTGGCGCTGCGCGCCGCGCTGAGCCCGGCCGAGGGGCAGGAGCTGCGCACGGTCCGCTCGGACGACCCGCCGCCGGAGGACCCGCTGCCGGACGGCACAACGACGACGGGCCCCGGCACCACCGGCTCCCGGCCGAACCCCGGCCCCGGGCCCGCCGGGACGGGGCGGCGGTCGGCGGGGCGCATCGTCGTCGTCAGCCTCCTGCCCGTGGCCGTGATCGCGATGGCCGGGGTGATGGTCGAGGACGCCGGGCAGAATTGGTCGGCCGTGTACCTGAACGCCGAGCTGGGCGCCCCGCTGGCCACTGCGGGGCTCGGACTCGTGGCGCTCATGGCGGCGCAGTTCGTGGGCCGGATGCTCGGCGACCCCATGACCGACCGCTGGGGCCGGGCCGCGGTGGTCCGCGCCGGCGCCGCCCTGAGCGCGGCCGGGATGCTGCTCGTGGTCCTCGCCCCGGCGCCGGGCCCGGCCGTCGCGGGCTTCGCACTGGCCGGGTTCGGCTGCGCCACGCTCGTGCCCGCGGCCTTCCACGCCGCCGACGACATCCCCGGGCTGCGGACCGGGACGGGCCTGGCCCTGGTCAGCTGGCTGATGCGGATCAGCTTCCTCGGTCTGTCCCCTGCCGTCGGGGTGCTCTCCGACGCCGTGGGGCTGCGGGCGGCGCTGCTCGTGGTCCCGGTCTTCGCGCTCGTAGCGGCCCTGATGGCCGGCGTCCTCCGGGAGCGCCGGACCCCCTGACCTGGGGCTCCACACCCCCACACCCCCGCACCCCGCGCGCCGAGTCCCCCGTGTGGTCGCAGTTCCCCCGGATCGGTCGGGGGGAACTGCGAGCACACGGGGGACTCAACGGGGTCGGCTGGTGGGGAGCAAGGCAAGGCAAGGCAGGGCAGGGAAGTGTGTCAGCCGTTCCACTGGGTCAGCTGCGCGAAGACCAGGAACAGCGCGCTCAGCACCACCCAGATGCCGAACAGCGGGAGGAAGAACCGGACCCACTTCTCCCACCGCACGCCGCCGATCGCGAGGGCGGCCATGAAGTACCCGGAGGTGGGGTAGAGGATGTTGGACGGACCGTCGCCCAGCTGATAGGCAAGCACGGACGTCTGGCGGGTGACACCGACCAGGTCGGCCAGCGGCGCCATGATCGGCATGGTCACCACGGCCTGGCCGCTGCCCGAGGGGACCACGAAGTTGAAGAGGGTCTGCACCGCGAACATGCCCAGCGCCGCGAGCGCGGCGGGCAGCGCGTCCACGGCGTTGCCGAGGGCGTGGACGACGGTGTCCAGGATGTTGCCGTCCTCCAGCACCACGGCGACGGAGCGGGCGACGCCCACGATGATCGCGCCCTCGAGCACGTCCCGCATGCCCTCGGTGAAGGCGGCGCAAACCTCGTTGACGGACAGGCCCGCCACGAGCCCGACGACGACCGACAGGACGATGAACATCCCGGCCATCTCGAGGAAGAACCAGCCCTGGGTGAGCACGCCCCACACCAGCACGCCGACGATCGGCGCGGAGGTGAGCAGCGCGGCGCCCTGGCGCCGGGTGAGGACGAGGGGCTCGCCGGAGTGCCCGTCGGCGTAGAGGCGGCGCTTCTCCGCCTCGGCCGGCTCGTCGTGCAGCAGGCCCCGCTCCGGGGAGCGGCTGATCCTCCGGGCGTAGCGCATGACGTACACGGAGCCGGTGACGACCAGGGCCAGGAGCACGAGGAGACGGAGACCGAGTCCGGAGAAGGGCTCCAGACCCGCGATCTGCTGGCCCAGCCCCGTGTTGATGGGGTTGAGGACGCCCGCCGTGAAGCCGGCGGTGGTGCCCACGAGGGCGACGGCGACGGCGGTCAGGGAGTCGTAGCCGAGGGCGATCATGACCGGCAGGATCACCGGGATGTAGACGAGGGCGAGCTCCTGGGTGCCGATCAGCGAGGCGATCACGGCGAAGGCGGTGATGAGCACGGGGATCAGCAGCGTCCGCCGGGACGCGAAGCGCCGGCTGGTGCGGTCGAGGGCGGCCTCGATGATGCCCGTGCGCCGGAGCACCATGAACGTCCCGCCGATGACGAACGTGAAGAACACGACCTCCGAGGCGTCGACGAGTCCCCGCGGGATCGCGGTGACGAAGTCGACGAGGGAGGTCGGCGAGGACTCGACGGCGCCGTAGCTGGACGGGTCGATCATCTCGCGGTCGTCCGGTCCGAGGACGCGTTCGTACCGGCTGGCCGGCACGAGGTAGGTGGCCAGGGCGGCGAGTCCGGACAGGACGAAGAGCACCACGTACACGTGGGGCATCCGGAACCGCGGGCGCTCGCCGGCCGGTCGCCGGTCGAGCGGGGTGGTTGTGGTGGCCATGGGAGTTCCTTCGGTGGCGCGGGAGGAGGGCGACAGCCACGGTATGGAACCCGCGTTTCATCGACGACGCCACAAGATGTCGGAATCGTTTAATGCAACTAGGCTTGTGCTGGAACGATCGTTTCATCCGGGCGGGGCACCCCGGAGGTTGCTCACCCCGGCTATCCTGGGGTGACCATGTTCCACCACTTCTTCCTCTGACGGGTTCCGGATCCCGCCGCGCGTCCGCCGCGGCGGTCCGTCGTCCTGCCCGCCCGTCCCCTCGTCAGGAGCCCCGGCCGTCCGGCCGCGCGCGGCTCCGCACCCCGGAGGAAGCATGTCCGCCGTTCCCGTCCACCGTCCCGCCGTGCCCGCGGGCGAGCACGCCCAGCTGACCGCCACCGGGATCCGCCTGGTCCGCGGCTCCCGCACCGTCCTGGACGGGCTCGACCTCACGATCACCCCCACCACCCGCCTCGGCGTGGTGGGGGAGAACGGCCGCGGCAAGACCTCGCTGCTGGAGGTGCTCTCGGGCGCCCTCCTCCCGGACGCCGGCACCGTCCGCCGCACCGGCACGCTCGCCGTGGTCGACCAGGAGCTGCCCGTGCCGCCCGAGGGCACCGTGGGGGACCTCCTGGACCTCGAGCTCACCGCCGAGCACGCCGCGGTGGCGCAGGTCGAGGCCGCCGCCCGGGCCCTCGCCGCGGACCGGCCGGGCGCCCCGGAGCAGTACGCGCAGGCGCTGGCGGTCGCCCAGGCCCTCGACGCCTGGGACGCCGACCGACGGGTGGGTCTCGCCCTGCAGGCCCTGCACGCCGTGTCCGACCGCTCCCGGGTGCTCGGCACCCTCTCGGTGGGCCAGCGCTACCGGGTGCGCCTGGCCTGTCTGCTCGGCACCGTCCACGACCTCCTGCTGCTGGACGAGCCCACCAACCACCTCGACGCCGCGGGGCTGGCCCACCTGGGGGCGGCGCTGCGGGAGTTCCGCGGCGGCGTGGTCCTGGTCAGCCACGACCGGCGGCTGCTGGGCCAGGTCGTGGACACCGTCCTGGACCTGGACCCCAGCCGGGACGGACGCCCGCGGTGGTACGGCGGAGGGGTGGCGGGCTGGCGCGCCGGCCGGACCGCCGAGCGCTCGCGGTGGATCCACGACCACCGGGAGCAGCAGGCCGAGCACGCCCGGCTGGCCGGGAACCTCCAGCGCGCCCGCTCCCGCCTGGTCGACGGATGGCGCCCGGACAAGGGCACCGGCAAGCACACCCGCGCCACCCGCGCGCCGGGGCTCGTCCGCTCGGTGCACCGCCGGCAGGAGGACCTCGAGCGGCACCGCGTGGACGTCCCCGAGCCCCCGCTGGAGCTGTCGGTGCCGGAGCTGCCGGCGCTGCCCGGCGTCGAGCTGGTGCGCGCCGAGGGCGTCGCGGTCACGGGTCGGCTGCTCCGGCCCGTCGACGTGGTGCTGGAGTCCGGGGACCGGCTGGTCGTCGCAGGCCCCAACGGGGCGGGCAAGTCCACCCTGCTGCAGGTGCTCGCCGGTGCGCTGGCTCCTGACGCGGGGCGGCGCGCCGCCGCCCCCGGGGCGCGGATCGGCCACCTGCTGCAGGACGGGGTCCGGCACGGGGCGCGCTCGGCCCAGGAGGTCTACGAGCAGGAGCTCGTCCGGCTCGTGCTCGCGGACCGGCTGGCCGAGCACGAGGTGGCCCCCCTGGAGTCCCTGGGTCTGCTGGCGGCGCGGGACCGCGGACGCCCCGTGGCGGAGCTGTCGGCCGGGCAGCGGCGGCGCCTCGAGCTGGCCGTGGTGCTGGCGTCCCGGCCGCACGTGCTGCTGCTGGACGAACCGACCAACCACCTCTCGATCGCCCTCGTGGACGAGCTCACCGAGGCCCTCGCCGCCACGGCCGCGGCCGTGGTGCTGACCACTCACGACCGGCAGCTCCTGCGGGACACGAAGGGCTGGTCGCGGCTGAGCCTGTGACGGCCCCGCCGTGGGCGGGGGCAGGAAGGGGGCGGCCCCGGACCGCGGAGCAGAGGGGCGGTCGGACGCCGTCACAGAGGGGCGTGGAGACGTCACACCTCCTGATTCCATATACCCCCTGGGGTATGATGTCGTCGGCGTCACCACAGACCGTCGAGCCGCGCGATCCCGCCGGGCTGCTCCTCCCAAGATGGAGAACGGATCATGCACCAGAGACTGATCGTCCCGGCCGCTGCGGTGCTCCTCGTGACGGCCATCAGCGCCTGCGGCCCGCAAGCTTCCCCGCCGACCGGGGGCGGCACCGTCCCGACGTCGAGCCCGTCGAGCTCGGCGACGGCGCAGCCCGGAACGGCGCCCGCCTCGGGTGCTGCCGGGGCGGTCCCCTCGGTGCCGACTCCTCCGGCCCCGGCCCACCCCGTGGCCGCGGCCGCGTGGGAGGCCCTGATGTCCCCCGAGGGCGAGTACGCCGCTTCGGCGCAGTACCGGGCGGTCGTCGACGAGTTCGGACCCGTCGAGCCGTACGCGAGCATCCAGGCCGCCGAGGAGCAGCACGTCGACGCCCTGACCCGCCAGCTGGAGCGGCTCGGTGTCACGGTCCCGCCGAACCCCTACACCGCGCGGATCCCCGCGCCCACCGACCTCGAGGCCGCCGCCACCGCCTGGGCGGCCTGGGAGGCCGACAACATCGCGCTCTACGACCGACTGCTGGAGGAGGTCCGCGGGGACGAACCCCTGACCCGCGTCTTCACCAACCTGCGCAGCGCCTCCCAGGAGATCCACCTGCCGACGTTCGAGGCGGCGGCGGCCAACGGGGGCCGGCTCACCCCGGAGCAGATGCGGGTCCTGGGCCACGGCTGACCCGTCGCTCCTCCTGCGGGAGGAGTGCGCCGTGGTCGCCCGCGGGCCGTCCGCCGCCTCCCGCACGGATCGGCTCCGGCCGCCTCGTCCTGTCCGGTCGGGCCTGACCTCCCCCGGAGACCGCGCCCGCCCCTAGACTGCCGAGCAGGGGGCGCGTGAGCCGCGTCACCGCACCGGGAGTGCCGAGGAGGACACCATGAGGATCCGCGCCGCCGTCGTCGAGGGGATCGGGGCCCCGTTCGAGCTGGAGGACGTCGAGCTCGCCGAACCCGGCCGCGGGGAGGCGCTGGTCCGGATCGTCGCGACCGGGGTCTGCCACACCGACGCCATCACCCGTGCGGGCGACATGCCGCTGCCGCTGCCGGGGATCCTGGGCCACGAGGGCGCGGGGATCGTGGAGCGGGTCGGCGAGGGCGTCAGCGCCGTCGTGCCCGGCGACCGGGTCGTCATCGGGTGGCCCTCGTGCGGAGCGTGCCGCAACTGCCTGGACGGGCAGCCCCGCTACTGCGCCCGGACCGGGGAGGCTCTCGTCTCGGGCCGCCGCTTCCGGGGCGAGGACGCAGGGACCTCGGCCTACACACGGGCGGACGGCTCAAAGGTCTCCGGGCACTTCTTCGGCCAGTCGTCCTTCGCGACCCACTCGATCGTCCTCGCCGACGCCCTCGTGAAGGCTCCCGACGACGTGCCGCTCGAGCTGCTCGGACCCCTGGCCTGCGGGCTGGGCACGGGCGCCGGCGCGGTGCTCAACGAGGCCCGCCCGGGGCCGGGCTCGTCCCTGGTGGTCTTCGGCGTCGGGGCCGTGGGACTGGCCGCGATCATGGCCGCCCGCTGCACCGCCGCCACCACGGTCGTCGCCGTGGACCTGCACGACTCCCGGCTCGAGCTGGCCACCCGCTACGGGGCCACCCACGTCATCAACTCCCGGGACACGGACGTGGTCGCGGAGGTCGCCCGGATCACGGGCGGCGCCGCCGACTACGCCTTCGAGTGCACCGGGGTGGTCCCCGTGGTGGAACAGGCCGCGGACTGCGTGGGCATGCTGGGCACGCTCGTGCTCATCGGCGGCGCGCCCGCCCAGGCGCGCTTCAGCCTCGACCACATGCACGCGCTGTGGGGCAAGCGGATCGTCGGGGTCCTAGGCGGCGGCAGCCGCAGCGGAAAGTTCATCCCCGCCCTGATCGACCTCCACCGGCAGGGGCGGTTCCCGTTCGACGAGCTGGTGCGCTTCTACGAGCTCGACGAGATCGAACAGGCCCTCGCCGACAGCGGGTCCGGCGACGTGGTCAAGCCCGTCATCCGCATGCCCCGGTGACGCGGCGCCCCCACCGCCGCGGCGGGTCCGGCGGGCACGGGCACCCGGTTCAGTCGATCCGCAGCTCGTGGACGCCGCGCTCGAGGCCGCGCTCCACCGCGGCGATGACGTCGTCCACGTTGTGCCCCGGCGGCAGCCGGGGCGGCAGGCCGGTGAGCGCCCGGTCCACGAGCCCGGTGTCCATGTGCGGCAGCCGGGCGTCCACCACCGCGATCCGACGACGGCGCAGCTCCCGCCGCAGCGACCCCAGCCACGAGGCCATGGCCGCCTTGCTGGCGGCATAGCCTGCCATCCCGGCCAGCGGCAGCTCCGCGACCACTCCGGTGAGGACCGCGATCGCGCCGCCGTCCGCGACGTGGGGCAGGGCCGCCCGGATGACGGCCATGGGGCCGAGGGCGTTGACCTCGAACAGCTCCTCCACGACGGCCTCGTCCTCGTCGGCCGCGGGGCCGAACGCGGCGATCCCGGTGGCGATCACCACGGCGTCGAGCCCGCCGAGCTCCTCGGCCGCGCGGCGCACCACCTCCGCCGCCTCGTCGTGGTCCACGAGGTCGAGGGCGTGGGCCGCGCGCAGGCCGAGACCGCGCCGCAGCTCCTCCGCGGCGGAGGCGGAGCGGCCCGTCACCACGATGTCGGTGGTGCGCTCCCTCAGCCGTTCGCACAGCCGCTGTCCGAGGACGCCGGTCGCCCCCACCACGAGGATCCTCGCGCCGTTCAGGTCCATGGCCCCACTCCTGTCCCCGGTGCGGCCTCGGAGCGGGCCGTGCCCCGAGCGTACCCAGGCTCTCCGACAGCGCCCAGGAATTTGCGATCCCACAACGATCGCCGGGTGCCCGCCGTCCGCCGTTGCCGACCGCGAACCGGGCGGCGTAGCCTGCAGTCCTCGGAGCCGGGCCGGGCGCACGCCCGGGGCGCTGGTGCTCCGCGATCGGGGGGCCGTCCACATGTCACCGACCACGTCACGACCGACCCGGGCGCTGGGCGCGGCCGCCGCGGCCCTGTTCCTCCTGGCCTCCTGCGGCACCCCGTCCGGCGGGGACCCCTCCGCCGAGGGCACGAGCCCGGCCGCGTCGCTGGCCGCCACGGTGGCGGAGTCCCCGGGTGGGCCGGGCACGGTGCCCGCCTCGGCGGGCACCGCCGACCCGGACCAGGGTCCGACGGCGGGCCCGGCCGCTGACCCGGTCGCGAGCCCGACCACCGGCCCCGCCGAGGACTCGACGGGCACTCCCACCGCGAGCCCCACGGCGGGCCCCGCGGCGAGCCCGGCGCCCGCTCCCATCGAGCTCGTGACCAACTCCGGCACGGCCGCCGACGCCGCCTTCGCCTTCGAGCTGCCCGCGACGTGGAGCGTGGACGGGGACTTCTCGGACGTCGGCGGCACGGTGACGGTGCTCGGGCCGGACGGTGCTCCCGTCGGCCACCTGTCGGTCCTCATCGCCTGGGGCGCCGAGTGCGGCCCCGACTGCTCGATGCCGCCGGTGGCCCACCTCGGGGACGTCCCGGGGAGCGTGCCCCTGTCCAGCAGCGGGGAGTTCGTGGTGCGCTCCGTGGCCATGGACCTGACGTCCGCGCCCGAACTGCGCAACGCGTACGGCTGGCCGGACGCCGTGCGGCTCGTGACCTCGCTGACCGATGCGGACGCCCCTCCGCCCACCACGATGCTGCCGCACGTCCTGTACGGCCTGGGGCTGGTCGAGACCGGGGTGGTCGCGCCCAACGGCATCACCTACCGGACGGTCATCTTCAGCTCGGTCCACGACTTCCCCACGCTCGAGGCCGCCCGGGAGTACGCCGGATCGGAGCAGCACCGGCAGGTCGAGGCGATGATCGCCTCCTTCCGCGCCTGAGTGCCCGAGAGACCGCGCCGCGCGCCGTGGACCACGCCGTGCCAGGGGCGAGGCGGCACGGAACCTCCTACGCGGAGTCGTCGCGCGGGGCGTACCCCATGCGCCGGCTGACCCGCAGGCCCGCCTCCTTGAGGTCGTCGACGATGTCGGCCATGTGCTGCTCCGTGAACCGGAACGCCGGTCCCGAGACGCTGATCGAGGCGATGACCGTGCCGAGATGGTCCCGCACGGGCACGGCGACGGAGTTCAGCCCGATCTCGAACTCCTCGCACACGGTGGCGTAGCCCCGGGCGGCCACCTCGATCAGCTGCCGTTCCAGCTGCTTCTTCGACGTGATCGTGCGTGCGGTGAGGGCCGGCATGCCCTGGTCGCGGAGGACGTGGGCCCTCTCGTCGGACGGCAGCCCCGCCAGCAGCACCTTCCCGCTGGACGTGGCGTGCAGGGGGGTCAGGCTGCCGATCCAGTCGTGGGTCGCGACCGAGGAGGGGCCCATCTCCTGGTCCACGTTGACGGCGTGGCCCTCCCGCAGGACCGCCAGGTTGACCGTCTCGGAGTGGGTCCGAGCCAGGCCACGGACCTCGTCGCGCGCCTCGGCCACCACGCTCAGCCGGCCGGGGATCGCGTGCGCCAGCCGCAGGATACCGAAACCGAGCTGATACGGGCTCCCGTCGCTCGGATGGTGCACGAGGCCCCGGGACTCCAGGGCGCCGAGCAGCCGTGAGGCAGTGGACTTGTGCACCCCCAGCTCCGTGGCCACCTCGGTCACCGTGGAACCACCGGTCCGGGCGAGGACCTCGAGCACGGTGATGGCCCGGTCGACGGACTGGACACCGCCCGGGGTCACCCCGTCCGAGCTGGGCTGCTCCGATGCGACGTCGACAGTGGATGAGGGTCTGGGGGCTTTTGGGGACATGACCCCATGGTAGTCAGTCGTCATTTCAGCACTTCGTCCGCTCTGTCTGTTCCGTCCGAGAACTGCCCGTCCGCCCGAGGAGGGCCGGTCCCGGTGGGAGGCTGCCCCGCGACCTGCGTGCTGGGCCGGGGCACACCCCGGCCCAGCACGGCTGCCCTCACGAGCGGCTTGCCCCCTTCTTGCGGACCTGGCCGTTCTCCTGGCCGTCCACCCGGGCGTAGATCGGCTGACCGGCGGCCGTGGCGTCCACGGCCTGGAACTGGGCCGTGGGCGGATCCGAGCTCTCCTGGGTGACCAGGGTGAACTTCTGGTGCCCGTACTCGTCCACGGCCGTGCGGATGGCCCGCCGCATCACGGAGTCCGACAAACGCTGGCGCAACCACATCGGGTCCGCCCGCAGGTCGCGGGTCAGGGCGATGCACAGGACGAACATCACGAGGACGAACGGCAGCGCGGCGACGATGGTGAGCCGCTGCAGACCGCTCAGCGCCTCCGCGGGAGTATCACCGCCGGCCAGGAGCATGACGGCCGCGACCCCTCCCATCAACACGCCCCAGAAGATCACGACGGGCTTGGACGGCTCGAGGCTGCCCCGGGAGCTGAGGGAGCCCATCACGATGGATGCCGAGTCGGCCCCGGTGACGAAGAAGATGGCGGTGAGCACCATGGCCAGCACTGCCAGGCCGATGGTCAGCGCCTGCGGCGTGCCGAGGTTGTTGAACATGTCGTAGATCGCGCCGTCGAAGGAGATGGTGGGGACGCCGTCGACGACCGTGGCGATCCCGTCGCCGGGGTCGGGGGTCGCGTTCGCCGCCTGCTGGATGTGGATCGCGCTGCCGCCGAAGACGGCGAACCACAGCAGGGACACCAGGGAGGGCACCAGCAGCACGCCGGTGACGAACTGGCGGATGGTGCGGCCGCGGCTGATGCGAGCGATGAACATGCCCACGAACGGCGTCCAGGAGATCCACCAGGCCCAGTAGAAGATGGTCCAACTGGACAGCCACGCCCGCATCTCCTCGCCACCGGAGGCCTCCGTGCGGGCGGCCATCTCCGGGAGCTGCTGGAGGTAGGAGCCGATCGCGTTGGGGATGAGGTTGAGGATGAACAGGGTGGGTCCCACGACGAAGACGATGAGGGCCATGACCACCGCGAGCACCATGTTGGTGTTGGCCAGGAACTGGATGCCGCGCTCGATGCCCGACACCGCCGAGGCCACGAAGCAGAACGTGAGCACCGCGATGATGAGCACGAGCATCGGGGTGGCCACCTCGCCCACGACTCCGTTGAACTGCAGGCCGCTGCCGATCTGGAGCGCACCCAGCCCGAGCGAGGCCGCGGAGCCGAAGAGCGTGGCGAAGATGGCCAGGATGTTGATGACCTTGCCCCCGACGCCGTCGACCGCCCGCCGCCCGAACAGGGACACGAACGCCTCGGAGAGCAGGTTCTTGCGGCCCAGGCGGAAGGTGCCGTAGGCGATGGCGATGCCGAGGACCGCGTACATGGCCCAGGGGTGCAGCGTCCAGTGGAACAGCGACGTGGCCATGGCCGTCTCGATGGCTTCAGCCGTGCCGGCGTCCACCGTGGCCGGTGGCGGGGAGATGTAGTAGAAGAGGGGCTCGGCGACGCCGTAGAACATCAGACCGATGCCCATGCCGCACGCGAACATCATGGAGATCCACGAGACGGTCCTGAACTCGGGCCGTTCGCCGTCCTTGCCCAGCGGGATGTTGCCGAACCGTCCCAGGGCCAGCCACAGGACGTAGGCGACGAACAGGGAGGACATCAGCACGAAGATCCACCCGGTGTTCTCCAGGACCCAGCCCAGCGCCGTGGTCGAGACGGTGGACAGGTTGTCCGTGGCGACGAAGCCCCAGACCACGAAGGCGACGACCAGGGCGCCGGTCACGCCGAAGATCACCTTGTCCAGCCCCTCGAAATCGCCCCGGAGCGAGCTGCGCCGTTTCCGGACCCCCTCCCTGAGCTCGCCGAGGATCTGGGTCTCCTCGGCCTCCGCCTCGTGGAGGTGCGTCGTGTCGTCGACGGGACAGGCCGGCGGGGCTTCCGCGTCCGACGACGGACCCGGTGACGGATTCTCAGTGCTCATCGTGATCCCCTCCCGGGAACAGGTGCTGCGGCCCGGTCCCGGAGGACCGGCGTGGCGCCGTCCCGACGACGTCGCCGATCTTGTCGGTGATCCAGTCGTGGAAGGCGCCGATGTGGTGTTCGGAGGGGACGAGGAC
>NZ_JAVKPV010000087.1:0-519 GCF_040981075.1 Kocuria sp. CPCC 205263
ATCTCCATGCTCTCCATTTTGACCGGCAACGTCGGTGTTCACGGCGGGAATACCGGCGCCCGTGAAGGCTCGTATTCGCTGCCGTTTGAACGCATGCCGACGCTGGACAACCCCGTGCAGACCAGCATCTCCATGTTTATGTGGACGGATGCAATCGAACGTGGTCCTGAGATGACCGCGCTGCGCGACGGGGTGCGTGGCAAAGGCAAGCTGGATGTGCCGATCAAGATGATCTGGAACTATGCCGGCAACTGTCTTATCAACCAGCACTCCGAAATCAACCGTACCCATGAAATTCTGCAGGATGACACGAAGTGCGAAATGATTGTGGTGATTGACTGCCACATGACATCGTCGGCGAAATATGCCGATATCCTGCTGCCGGACTGTACCGCGTCAGAGCAGATGGATTTCGCCCTGGATGCCTCCTGCGGCAACATGTCCTACGTGATCTTTACCGACCAGGCGATTAAACCGCGCTTCGAGTGCAAAACCATCTATGAGATGACCTCAGAGCTG
>NZ_JAVKPV010000088.1:0-518 GCF_040981075.1 Kocuria sp. CPCC 205263
CAGAGAAACATTTCCAAATGGGTCAGGGATGGCGTTTGCAAACCCACGCTGTTACGACAGATTATTACTGAAGTTACCTTGCACCCAGAAGCTGTTATGACGCTTATACCTTTCCTCAAAGATGAGTCATCCAGTATTCGATATGCTGCTACAGCACTTCTTAACACGCGGTTCATGACACTCGAGCAAATCGAATTGCTTGCCCGCGATCTTTCAAATGACACTGAAATTGAGATTAGAGAAATCGCATCTGCAACACTCTCTTCACTTATGCCCGGAAAGGGGGGGATGTAAGCTCTTCCGGGCACCACATCGGGCCCCGTTGTACTGGTGATGGCATATCTTGCCAGTCCACAGTATGCGGGGCTCGGAAACCGGATTAGTTCGGGTCGCCTGTCATTCTCTGTACTTCCTCTGCCTCAAAGGCGTCGTTAAGCATCTTCAACTGTTCGGATAGGATAAGAAGCAAAACGTAATTTGGAGCGGCATCGTCGGGTTTATCAAGCATGACGTTGGTT
>NZ_JAVKPV010000041.1:0-979 GCF_040981075.1 Kocuria sp. CPCC 205263
AATCCTGTCGGCATCTTATGTCCATGTCCCGAGTACGATCCGGCCACCACCCGGTATATTGATGGTTACGCCATTACCATTGATAACCGTTGTGTTGCCGGAGCCATTGAAAGAAAAATTACCGTTTGTGGCGTAAATCGAGCCGCGAACGGTCACGTTGTTGAACGTCGCGTAGCCTGACTTGTTGATGTGCCAGCCAACGTTCCCCGTGCCGTCCCAGGTTGTGGACTGGATGTAGCTGCCGATTTTGGTGTTGTCGATAGTCCCTTCACCAATCACAGTATTTCGGATGAAGGTCTGCCCGTTCTGAATAACGAACGGAAGCGTAACGGTCGCTCCGGCCTGGTGCGTTACCGCGAAGCGGTCTGCCAGGAAGATAACCTGCGACTGCATCCCGGATGGCGTATTCTCAACGCCGATCCCCATCCCTGCCGCGTAATACTGACCGTTGCTGGATAACCCGACCTTGATGCTGTACATCGCCTTCAGGTCGCCGTTCACGTTCGCAATGGCCTCCGCGTTGGTGGTGATCGCAGAAGTGTGGCCATTAACGGTCGCCGTGATGCTGTTTACCTGCGTGGCCATAGCCTGCTGGTAATCCGAGAACGTCTGATTCAGGTTGTTGATAGATGCTTTGTTGCCGTTAACGTCCGTCTGCAGGCTCAGCAGCGAGCGCGCCGTTGCTTCCTTCTCGTTAACGATAACCTCGTCAATACGGTCCAGCTGAGCGCTGTTACCGGCGACCGTTGCGGATAACCTTTTGCGTGTGGCCACCTGCGCCAACCCGTTCTGGATAATGGCAATGGCTGAGTTCTTCACCCCGCCCGTCATGCCGTCCATAGACACGCTGATGCTGTCGATTCGCTGGCCCAGGGCGGCATCTTCTGTTGCCACCGTTTGCTCAAGCTGACTGAGTGAAGACGAAACATCCCCGACCGTGCTGGAAAGCTCATTAACGCTGGTCTGTACCTTCCCAATG
>NZ_JAVKPV010000089.1:0-513 GCF_040981075.1 Kocuria sp. CPCC 205263
CCGGATGTCGCTGCCGGCAGGTCAATTCGATAGCTCCGCTCATACCCGGCTGCGGCAATGCCGTCCGCCTCATCCGTGCCGTATTCAACGTATGAACCGCCATCGGTTGAAATATCAATAGCGAACGCTATCCGGTAGCCATCCTTCCCGCCGCTGTCGCGCAGTTTATAAACCCCGTTCGGAAATTTAAGCCGCAGGCGCACTGCAGAAAGCTGGGTGTTGTTAATGGATTTAACCCACGGCGTCCCGTATTTCAGCTCCGTGCCAACGCTGATTTCATTCTCTACTGCCGGGAAACCAGCAATATAATCCTGATCCACGGTGCCGCTGCGCCACTCCCACGTCACGCCAGGAAAGTTTTCATTGCCAGCATCATCAAGCAGTGGCGTGCCATCGAGATAAATATCTTTACCGGTAAAGTCTCCTGCTGCTTCCCCCTCGGTCAGCGCCAGCAGAATTTTCATGTACGCTACGGAGGCGATCTCGGTACCGCGATTGCCGCCTTTATCACCG
>NZ_JAVKPV010000090.1:0-511 GCF_040981075.1 Kocuria sp. CPCC 205263
CCGGGGGCCTCGAAGAGCTCCACGGCCAGCACGCCGGTCACGTCCAGCTCGGTGGCCAGCGTCCGGGCGGCGTGCGCCGCCGCGGTCGCGACCTCCGGCAGCAGCCGCGGCGCGGGCGCGATCACCTCGTCGCACACGCCGTCCACCTGGACGGACTCCACCACGGGCCACGCCCGGACCTCGCCGGACGGGGTGCGGGCCACGAGGGCGGAGAGCTCGCGGGTGAAGGGAACCTTCTCCTCGGCCAGCAGCGGCCCGTCCGTGCGGGCGAACCACTGCGCCGGCCCGGCGCTGCGGGCGGCCTCCGCCGAGGCCAGGACCATGACGCCCTTGCCGTCGTAGCCGCCGCGCGGGGTCTTGAGCACCACGGGCCAGCCGGCGTCCTCGCCGAAGGCCACGAGCTCCTCGGCGTCGGCGACGGCGGCCCAGCGCGGGTTGGGCAGGCCGAGGCGCTCCACGGCCGCGCGCATCCGCAGCTTGTCCTGGGCGTGCACGAGGGCGTCCGGGCCCG
>NZ_JAVKPV010000091.1:0-510 GCF_040981075.1 Kocuria sp. CPCC 205263
GGCGACTTTACCACATCCATGTCACCTTCCCTTGCCGAAGAAGTCACCCCACAAAATGACGGCTCGGTGCTGATCGACGGCAGTGCAAACATCCGTGAACTGAATAAAGCGTTCAACTGGCATTTACCGGAAGATGAAGCGCGCACCGTAAATGGAATGATTCTGGAAGCGCTGGAAGAGATCCCGGCAGCAGGAACGCGTGTGCGTATTGAACAGTATGATATTGATATCCTGGACGTGCAGGACAATATGATTAAGCAGGTGAAAGTCCTGCCCGTTAAGCCTCTACGCGAAAGTATTGCCGAATAAAATGTAGGCCGGGTAAGGCGAACGCCGCCACCCGGCACTACAGGCAGCACGTTACGCTTTCGCTTTCGCCACGGTCACCATTGCCGCGCGAATGGTACGGCCGTTCAGGGTATAACCTTTCTGCATCACACCCAACACCTTACCGGCTTCAATCTCTTCAGATTCCACCATGGCGATCGCCTGGTGTACGTTCGGATCCAG
>NZ_JAVKPV010000092.1:0-509 GCF_040981075.1 Kocuria sp. CPCC 205263
GCAGGTGAAATGCATCATAAGCCAGATGGGGTTTGCGGACGGTGAAGTGATTGTCACTGGCAATATGGATGATAACGACAAGCAGGGGTTCGTCGCCACGCTTGAAAAGATGGTCGAAAAACGCGAGCGCCAGGGTAAGGAGATGTTCGTCGCCATCACGAAGGTATTGGGAGACGAAGAGTCGAAAGCCTTCTTTGAGGAAAATAAAGCGCACTATCCTGCGATGGATATCAAAATACCTTTCCTTACCGTTTATGAAACGCTTCGCTACAAACCTTACCAGTACGCGGAGAAGGTCAGCTGCCCGACGCTCGTGGTCGTGGCCGGAGACGATACGGTTAATGATCCTCAGCAGGGTATTGCGCTATACGAATCCGTCAGCGCCCAGGACAAGCGGCTCTATACCGAGCTGGGCGCAAAACATTATGATTTATATGATGGTAAGCATTTCGATAACGTCATTACCCAGCAGCTAGAATGGTTAACAAAGCGCTTATAAGCGCTGACTG
>NZ_JAVKPV010000093.1:0-509 GCF_040981075.1 Kocuria sp. CPCC 205263
TTGGCGCTGGTGCTCGGCGCCCTGCGCGAGGCGCTGCGCCGGGCCTGAGCGGGCCTCGTCCCGGCACCGTCGCGCCGAAGTCACCGGTTCCGCCCCGGACACCGGCATTGATACCGGCGTCCCGGGCGGAACCGGTGGACTCGGCGCCGGAGGGGCTCAGGCCTCGTCGAAGAAGCGGAAGGCCATGGTCCCGTGGGTGACCGAGGAGCCGGCGCCCAGGGCCGCGGACACCAGGGCGGCCTCGGCGATCTGCGCCTTGGTCGCCCCGGCCCTCTTGGCGTTGTTCACGTGCACCTGGATGCAGTAGGGGCACTGGGAGGTGATGGCCACGCCGACGGCGATGAGCTCGCGGTGGAGCTGGTCGATGGCCCCTCCCTCGCGGCCGATGCTGCCGTCGAAGGCGGCGAAGGCCTTGAACTCCTGCGGGGCGAGCTCCTTGTACTCGGTCAGGCGCTTGAGGTCCTCGGGGTCGTGGTAGTGCTGGCTCACGTCGTCCACCTTTCGGGTCG
>NZ_JAVKPV010000094.1:0-509 GCF_040981075.1 Kocuria sp. CPCC 205263
GGCACTGTGCCAGCTGAGATGTTTATCTGGCATGCGGTGGCCCGTGATGTTGGAAATGTAAAAAATCAGGGGAGAAATTGATAGAACAAACAGATATATAATCTACCGTACTTTTGATGCGCACTTTATATTTAGCTCAACATTATCTTACTTTAAGAAAGAAATATATTTGCAGCCATCGGACCACTAAGTCCATTTATACGATAAAATTCAACACGAACACCTGGATTTAACGTTTGGCTTTCACTATTACTTAATGCAGAAACATGCAAAAAAACATCTTTTCTGCCATCTGATGGGATAATCAATCCCTTTCCGCTCTTGAAGTCAAAACTTTTGACAATTCCTGTCATTTTACGAGACAAATATTTTCCTAATGGTAATCCAGATTTGACTATACAGGATTAGTTAATAATAGCTAACCTTATTTTAACGACCCTCTAGAAGGCTAAAATAACATTTGCTTAATCATTCAACACGTGCCTTAATGGTTTGTCTGATTCGTTGCG
>NZ_JAVKPV010000095.1:0-507 GCF_040981075.1 Kocuria sp. CPCC 205263
GCTGCCGTCGCCAGGAATAATGCGAGATTCCAGTGCAAAAGCATGGCTTATCAGTGCTATTACCGCCGAAAGAACAGCCATGCGCCGCCAGCCGCTGTTTTTTTGCAGCAGGCCGGGAATGATCAGCGCGAGGCTGACAGAGTAGGCAACAAGGGCGATCAGTGCGAAAACAGGCATATAGGCGTCGACAGTTGTCTTAATAAGAAAGATAAGCAGTATAACGTTACGTGACGCGTGCTCCAACCGTTGCATAACAACAAAGCTGCCTTCATGTTATACTCCGGCAAAATTCTGTGTATGTGTCGCTTACGCGACCCAACGTTTCTACCCCAGGCGAGAGACAATGTTTGATAATTTAACCGATCGTTTGTCGCGCACGCTGCGCAACATCAGCGGCCGCGGACGCCTCACCGAAGAGAATATCAAGGAAACGCTGCGCGAAGTGCGCATGGCGCTGCTCGAAGCAGACGTTGCGTTACCAGTCGTGCGTGATTTTATCAACCGCGT
>NZ_JAVKPV010000096.1:0-507 GCF_040981075.1 Kocuria sp. CPCC 205263
CGTAATGGGCTTCACGCTGCGCGACTGGTAAATGTAGTCAGCCAGCTCCTTACAGCCCGATACCGCGCCGCCGCCCGAGTTAATATCGAGCACGATTTCTTTAATGCCCGGGTCGTTCAGAAGGGAAGCCAGCTGGCCGCGAATACGCTCGTAGCTGTTCAGCTCCGTACACATATTCACGATCTGGCCACGCCGTGGGACCAGGATGCCGTGGACAGGAATAACGCCCACGCCGCCGCCGCTTTGCTGAGGTTCATTCGTTTCCTGTGACTCATCCGGCCCCAGGGCCATTTCCAGCGGGGCCACATTCATGCCCTGCAGGCGGGGAACCAGGATCGACTTCACCGAGTCCATGATTTGCCGCGTGGCGTAGTGAGGCACCCCGAACACCTGGTCAGCCAGGTGCGGCAGGTTGATTAATTTCGACATTGTGTATACCTGTGAGAGCCTGATAATCAGGTTTTATGCAGTTCGCTGCAGGATTGCGCTGATTTCGCTTATCTGCGC
>NZ_JAVKPV010000097.1:0-506 GCF_040981075.1 Kocuria sp. CPCC 205263
GCTGGTCAATGAAGACGGCAGCAAGCCCAAAGCCAGCGAACTGCCCACCGCAGACCAGCTGATGGCCGCCCACGCGAACGCCGATCTTCTCGACGCAGTCACGCTCGTTCAGCGCCATTCTTACGGCACGCTGGAGGAAGCCACAAAAAACTAACCGACTCGTCCCATCTCAGGCTGCTGTTCACGCTGGCGGACCGATGGGGCGAGAAGGACCCTCGCAAAATAGCCGAGCTTCCGGCGAACATACTGACCCACTGGCAGGCCTATTTCGATCTCCTGAGAACGGAGGCCGAAACGTCAGCGCCGGTGCATTCTCCTCCGGTGACTGCTGCGCAATCTGAAAGCGACCAGCAGTTCGCTGACTGCTTCAGGATATTAGGACATGGCTGCTGACGTTGCGTCATTGGCTGTCGCGCTGCATCTCAACTCCGCCAGCTTTAAATCACAGTTTGCTGATGCTATGCGAACGGCGGACAGCAGCGCCCAGCAATTTAACAGGAAAGTCC
>NZ_JAVKPV010000098.1:0-506 GCF_040981075.1 Kocuria sp. CPCC 205263
GTCGACGGCCAGGCCGCGACGTCGCTCCTCTGCTGCCGTGGGCCCTGGAGGCGGTCAGGCTCCGGCTCGGACCTCGCCACGGCGGCGGGAGTTCGACAGGTGGGTGCGCATGGCGGCCGATGCGGCCAGGGGGTCGCCGGCGGTGATGGCGTCCAGCACCGCTCGGTGCTCCGCGGCAACGGGGGTGAGGCGTGGTCCGCCCGCGTCCGTGCTCCCTCGTTCCAGGCGGTACCGGGGCATCGAGATCATGGTGGGACCCAACCCGGTCAGGGCGTCGACGAAGTAGGGGTTGCCACTGGCTTCGGCCACACCGCGGTGGAACTCGAAGTCGCGGGCCAGCGCGGCAGACGGATTCCGGCCGTCCCGTTCGAAGCCGTCCAGCGCGGCCCCCAGGGCGGCCAGATGCCGCGAGGTGCGCGCAGCCGCGGCCAGGGCGGCCGCCTCGGACTCCACGGCGATCCGGTAGGCGAGCAATCGGCGACGGTCCTCGAGCGTGCGGACGGGGC
>NZ_JAVKPV010000009.1:0-128846 GCF_040981075.1 Kocuria sp. CPCC 205263
AACCAATCAACCGAATAAAACATCCGGTATCAACAAACATGGCACACTATTGAGTTCTCAAACAACAGACCGATCAGCCGTGTCTCGCTTGACACCTTGCTGCCGGAGTGCTCTGCAACCTTAGCCCTTCCGGTCGACCCCGGTCAATCTCAGGTGAACTCTTGGTTACCTGATCGTGACGGTGCCGCCTTCCGGCGTAGCTCACAATCTCCCATCCTAACACTTTTCCGTCCCCGTGCAACTCGCTGGCTGCTCGGCTGGGACCGTTCGGTGGGGGATGCCGCCCCGTGGATCTCCCGGAGGAGTTCCTCGCCGCGACGACTTGGACGAAGTTACTCGGTTTCCGCGGCCCGTGCAAACCGGCCTCCCGGACCCACCGCCGTCGCCCGCCGGCGGTTTCTCCGGGCGCCCCGCGTCCCGGTCCCGGGACGGCGGAAGGGCCCGGATCCGAGGATCCGGGCCCTTCCCGTGACTTCGGCCGGCTCCCTCGGGAACGGCCGGGGCCGGCTCAGTGCTCGGCCGGCTTGAGGTACAGGACGGCGAGCGGCGGGACGGTCAGCTCGACCGAGGCGGGGTTGCCGTTGTGGGCGCCCTCGGTGGCGGTGACCTTGCCGAGGTTGCCCACGCCGGAACCGCCGAAGAGCTCGGAGTCCGTGTTGAGCGCCTCGACCCACTCCCCCGCCCACGGCAGGCCCAGCCGGAAGTTCTCGTGCGGGTTGCCGGCGAAGTTCGCCACGCACACGAGCGGGTTGCCCTGCTCGTCCCAGCGCGTGAAGGAGAGCGTGTTGCGCCCGGCGTCGGCCGCGTCGATCCACTCGAACCCCGCGGGGTTGTTGTCCCGCTCGTACAGCGCGGGGGTCTCCCGGTAGATCCCGTTGAGGGTGCGGACCAGCTCCTGGACGCCCTTGTGCGGCGGGGTCTCCGAGAGCCACCAGTCGAGGCCGTGCTCCTGGGACCACTCGGACTCCTGGGCGTACTCCGTGCCCATGAAGATCAGCTGCTTGCCGGGGTGGGCCCACATGAACGCCAGGTAGGCGCGGACGTTGGCGAGCTGCTGCCACCGGTCGCCCGGCATCTTGCGCAGGAGGGAGCCCTTGCCGTAGACGACCTCGTCATGGGAGATCGGGAGCAGGAAGTTCTCCGAAAACGCGTAGACCAGTGAGAACGTGAGCTTGTTGTGGTGGTAGTACCGGTTGACCGGGTCCTCTGCCATGTACTCGAGGGTGTCGTTCATCCACCCCATGTTCCACTTGAGCCCAAAGCCCAGCCCGTCGGCGTCGGTCGGCCGGGTCACGCCCGGGTAGGACGTCGACTCCTCGGCGATCATGACGATCCCCGGGGTGCGCTTGTACGCGGTGGCGTTGGCCTCCTTGAGGAACGCGATCGCCTCGAGATTCTCGCGGCCGCCGAAGACGTTGGGCTCCCACTCCCCCTCGTTGCGCGAGTAGTCCAGGTAGAGCATGGACGCGACCGCGTCCACGCGCAGGCCGTCCACGTGGAACTCCTCGAGCCAGTAGGAGGCGTTGGCCACCAGGAAGTTCCGGACCTCGTTGCGGCCGTAGTCGGGGATCAGCGTCCCCCAGTCCTTGTGCTCGCCGCGGCGGGGGTCGGCGTGCTCGTACAGGGGCTCGCCGTCGAAGCGGGCCAGCGCCCACTCGTCCTTCGGGAAGTGGCCCGGGACCCAGTCCACGATCACGCCGATGCCAGCCTGGTGCAGCTTGTCCACGAGGTAGCGGAACTCGTCCGGGCTGCCGAAGCGGGAGGACGGCGCGAAGTAGGACGTCACCTGGTAGCCCCAGGACCCGCCGAACGGGTGCTCGGCCACCGGCATGAACTCCACGTGGGTGAAGCCCTGCCAGGTAAGGTACTCGACGAGCTCCTTCGCGAGGTCCTTGTAGCCCAGGCCCTTGCGCCACGAGCCGATGTGCAGCTCATAGACGCTCATGGGCGCGTTGTGCGGATCGGTCGCCGCCCGGCGCGCCATCCAGGCGTCGTCCTGGAACTCGTAGTCGGACTCGAAGACGCGGGACGCGGTGGACGGCGGCACCTCGGTGCCGAAGGCCATGGGGTCCGCCTTCTCGCGCCAGCCGCCGTCCCGGCCGAGGATGCGGAACTTGTAGGTGGCGCCGGAGCCCAGGCCCGGGACGAAGATCTCCCACACGCCCGAGGAGCCGAGGGAGCGCATGGCGTGCTCGCTGCCGTCCCAGCCGTTGAAGTCGCCGATGACCCGCACCGCCTGGGCGTTGGGGGCCCACACGGCGAAGGCCACGCCGGTGATGTCGCCCATCGCGGAGGGGTAGCGGCGCACGTGCGCGCCGAGGACGGTCCACAGCGTCTCGTGGCGGCCCTCGCCGATGAGGTGGAGGTCCAGCTCGCCGAGGGTCGGCCCGAAGCGGTACGGGTCGTCCAGCCGCTGCGGCTCCAGGTCCCGGTAGGTCACGTCCAAGCGGTAGTCGGGGATCCGGCCCGGCTCGTGCGCGGGGACCACGCCCGTGAAGATGCCGCCCCACTCGTGCTCGAGCTCGAAGGTGCCGTCCTGCGTCACGACCGCGACCGCGGTCGCGAACCGGCGCAGCGTGCGCACGGTGACGCTGCCGTCCGGGTTCAGGTGGGCGCCCAGGACGCCGTGCGGGTCGTGGTGGCGGCCCTCGGACACGGCGGCCAGCACGTGCTCGGCCACGTGCACCGGTCCCGCAGGGGCCACGTCGTGGCCGGCCGGGACGGCGCGGGACTTCTGGACGGGGTCGGATCGGTCCTGCGGAGTGCTGGCGCTCACTGCGTCCTCGATTTCCGTTCCCGCTGCCGCAGGGATGAGCCGCGCGGAGCGGGAGCTGTCGTCGTCGTGGTCGGTGCCGGGGGCGGGGTCCGCACCGGCGGTATCAGGGTTCACGCTACGCGACCGGAGGCTCTCCAGTGAACGGCGAACCGCCGCTGCCGGGACGTCCACCCAGTCGGGGCGGTTGCGCTGCTCGTAGACGACCTCGTACAGGGCCTTGTCCAGCCACAGCGCCTGGAACAGCGGGGAACCGCGGTCCACCGGGTGCCCGGCGCCCTGCTCGTAGCCGGCCAGGAACGCGTCGCCGGCGCGCCGGCCCCACGCCTCGGCGTCCGCCGCGCCGGCACGGGCGCCGAAGGCGGCAGCGTAGTCGAAGGAGCGCAGCATGCCGACCACGTCGCGCAGGGCGACGTCCGGCCGGGTGCGCTCCTCGATGGCGCGCAGGGGCTCCCCCTCGAAGTCGAGCACTTTGAACTGCCCGTCCTCGGTCTGCAGGACCTGGCCCAGGTGGTAGTCGCCGTGGATGCGCTGCAGCGGGGGCAGCTCCGGCACGTCGCCGAGGGAGGTGATCAGCTGGTCGAGGGCGGCCGAGTGCTCCGAGAACAGGGAGCCGGTCTCCGTGCGGGCCCAGCGCAGGCGTCCGCCGAGGTCGTTCAGGAGGCGGGCGCGGGCGTCGTCGTCGGGGGCGTCCGCGCCGAACGCGCGGCCCAGGTCGCGGTGCACGCGCGCGGTGGTGCGGCCCAGTTCGCGGGCCTCCTCGGAGAAGTCCGTGCCCTGCTCCGCGGCCTCGACGGCCCGGCCCCACGCGTCGGCGGAGCCGGCGAGGAACTCGGTGGCCACGGCCAGCTGGCCCTGCACGGTGCTCAGCCCGGTGCGCCAGCGGGCGTCGAGCCACCCGAAGGTGCTCGGCACCGCGGGGCAGCCGAGCGCGGTGAGCTCGCGGCCCACCTCCACGTCCGGGTTGTCGCCCTCCCCCAGCACGCGGAAGAACTTCACGATCACGGCGTCGGCGTCCGCCCGGCCCGCGGGCGGGGTGAGGATCACCGAGGAGTTCGACTGCTCGCTCGAGATCACGCGGACCTGCGCGGGCGTCTCGACCGCGTAGGGGACGCGCAGCACGTCGGCGTGCGCGCCCGTCACGGTCAGCCCGAGCGGGCCGGAGCTGAGCGGCTCCGCGCGCTGCATGAGCCCCAGGACCGGTCCGACGAACGCCGGGTCCCCGACCCCGTCGTAGACCCAGGGTCCGGCCACGGCGTCCTCCGCACCGGGCAGCGGCAGCCCGGTGCGGTGGGCCACGGCACGGCCGGCGCGGGCGGCCCGGTCCCGGAGGAAGCGCGCGGCCCGGCGCGGGGTGGCGGTCTCCTCCGCCGGGACCCCCGTCCCGGCGTCCTCGGCCGCGGCGGGCGCCAGCTCGCCGACGAGGAAGCGCTCGGCGCCCGCCAGGGGCGCGGCGCGGAAGCTCAGCGGCACCTGGAGCAGCTCGGTGCGCGCCCCCTCCGAGGCCTCGACCAGCAGGAGCCGGGCGCCGGCGCCCTCCTGGTCCGGCAGCGCCAGCTGGGCGACGACCCGCAGCTCCGTGCCCGCACCGCCGTCCGCGAAGGGGAACCACCGCTGCCGCGGCAGCCACCGGCGCAGGAGGTCGAGGAGCTCGTCGGGGTGCTGGTCGGTCATGGGATCGGGTCCTTCCGGGACGGGCGAGGAGGTGGCCGGACGCGCGGACGCGCTCAGGACTTGGTGGCGGTGATGATCGGCATGGCCGTGGTCTGGGGGGACGTGCCGTCGTCACGGGGAGCGGCCCGGAGGCGCAGCCAGAAGAAGTCCTGGCTGCCGAGGGTGATGCGGTACTCCCCGGCCTCGTCCACCTCGCCGAACAGGTCGCCGCCGAAGAGCTCGCGCAGCCCGCGGCCCGCGAACTGGGGCAGGCGGATCCGGGCGCACGCCGGGGTGTGCGCGAGGTTGAACAGGCACAGCACGGTCTCGCCGCGTCCGTCGTCGGCCTCCTCGTCGGGGAGCACGCGCAGGAACGCGAGCACGGAGTCGTGGTCCGTCTCCACGCCGACGTACGAGCCGAGGCCGAACGCCGGGTGCGCCTTGCGCACCGCGAGCATCTGACGCATCCAGTGCAGCAGGGACGACGACGACGCCAGCTGCGCCTCCACGTTGACCTGGTTGTAGTGGTAGACCAGCGACTGCACCACGGGCAGGTACAGCTTGCCCGGGTCCGCCTTGGAGAACCCGGCGTTGCGGTCCGGGGTCCACTGCATGGGGGTGCGGGACGCGTCGCGGTCGTCGAGCCAGATGTTGTCGCCCATCCCGATCTCGTCCCCGTAGTACAGGAACGGGCTGCCCGGCAGGGACAGGAGCAGGGCGTGGATCAGTTCGATCTCGGCCCGCGAGTTGTCCAGCAGGGGGGCCAGGCGGCGGCGGATGCCCACGTTGGCGCGCATGCGGGAGTCGGGGGCGTACCAGCCGAGCATCGCCTGGCGCTCCTCGGTGGTCACCATCTCGAGGGTCAGCTCGTCGTGGTTGCGCAGGAACGTGCCCCACTGGGTGCCGCGCGGGATGTCCGGCGTCTCCCGCATGGTCTCCACGATCGGGGCGGCCTTCTGGTCCCGCAGCGCGTAGAAGATCCGCGGCATGATCGGGAAGTGGAAGCACATGTGGCACTCGGGGTCCTGCTCGCTGCCGAAGTACTCCACCACCTCGTGCGGCATCTGGTTCGCCTCGGCGATCACCACGCGCCCCGGGTACTGGTCGTCGATCATGCGCCGCAGCTCGACCAGGAAGTCGTGGGTGCCGGGGAGGTTCTCGCAGTTGGTCCCCTCCTCCTCGATCAGGTACGGGATCGCGTCGGCCCGGAAGCCGTCGATGCCCATGTCGAGCCAGAACTTCACCACATCGTGGACGGCTTCCACCACGGCGGGGTTCTCGAAGTTGAGGTCCGGCTGGTGGGAGAAGAAGCGGTGCCAGAAGAACTGCCGGCGGATCGGGTCGAACGTCCAGTTCGACTCCTCGGTGTCCACGAAGATGATCCGGGCGTCCTGGTACAGCTCGTCCGTGTCCGACCAGACGTAGAAGTCGCCGTAGGGCCCTTCGGGGTCCTCGCGGGAGGCCTGGAACCACGGGTGCTGGTCGCTCGTGTGGTTGAGCGGGAGGTCGATGATCACCCGCAGGCCGCGGGCGTGCGCCTCGGCCACGAGGCGCTTGAAGTCGCTGATCGTGCCGAACTCGTCGAGCACCGAGTAGTAGTCCGAGATGTCGTAGCCGCCGTCGCGCAGCGGGGACTCGAAGAACGGCGGCAGCCAGAGGCAGTCGATGCCCAGCCACTGCAGGTAGTCGAGCTTGTCGATCAGGCCGGAGAAGTCGCCGGAGCCGTCACCGTTGGCGTCGGAGAACGCCCGGACGAGCACCTCGTAGAACACCGCTTTGCGGAACCAGTCGGGGTCGTGGGAGATGCCGGGGGCGTTGAGCGAGTACGGCGAGATGCTCATGCGGGGGTGCCGCCTTTCGGACAGGTGGGTCGGAGGCCATCGGTGCTTGCGGAGGGGGCCCTCCCGGGGACGTCGCCCGGGAGGGCCCCGACGGGGTGCGGTCGAGCCCCTACTTGACGTTGCGGCGGACGTGCAGGACGTGCGCGGGGTCGTAGTGCGGGTCCAGGCGCACGTAGTTGTGCGTGCCCCACTTCCAGGAGTTCCCGCTGAGCAGGTCGTCCACCCAGAAGCTGCCGTCCTCGTTGAAGTCCGCGTCGTCCAGGCCCAGGGACTCCAGGTCCAGCCACACGGTGCCCTCCCGGGTCGCGTGCGGGTCCACGTTCACGACCACGATCACCGTGTCCTTGTAGCTCGAGCCCCCGTGCCGGACGGTCTTCGTCCTCGAGAAGGCGACCAGGGCGTCGTCGGACGTGGACTGCACCGTCAGGTTCTGCAGGTCGCCGAACGCGGCGTGCCGGCGCCGGATCTCGTTGAGCCGCGTGAGGTACGGGGCGAGGGACTCGCCGCGCTCCTCGGCGCGGGCGAAGTCGCGGGGCCGGTACTCGTACTTCTCGTTGTCGACGTACTCCTCGGCGCCGGCCCGGGCCACGTGCTCGTAGAGCTCGTAGCCGGCGTAGACGCCCCAGAGGGGCGAGCCGGTGGCGGCCAGGACGGCACGGATCTTGAAGGCCGCGGGCCCGCCGAACTGCAGGTACTCGGTGAGGATGTCGGGGGTGTTGACGAAGAAGTTCGGCCGGTACACCGCCGAGGTCTCGTGGCTGATCTCCTCGAGGTACTCCTCGATCTCCTTCTTGGTGTTGCGCCAGGTGAAGTACGAGTAGGACTGCTGGAAGCCGACCCGGGCGAGGCCCTGCATCATGGCCGGGCGGGTGAACGCCTCGGCCAGGAACACGACGTCGGGGTGCTTGGCGTTGACCGTGCCGATCAGCCACTCCCAGAACCACAGGGGCTTGGTGTGCGGGTTGTCGACCCGGAAGATCTTCACCCCGTGGGAGATCCACAGCTCCACGATCCGCAGCACCTCGAGGGACAGGCCCTCGGGGTCGTTGTCGAAGTTGATCGGGTAGATGTCCTGGTACTTCTTCGGCGGGTTCTCCGCGTACGCGATGGAGCCGTCGGCGCGGGTCGTGAACCACTCCGGGTGCGCGGTGACCCACGGGTGGTCCGGGGAGGCCTGCAGGGCGAGGTCCAGGGCCACCTCGAGGCCCAGGTCACCGGCACGGGCCACGAAGCCGTCGAAGTCCTCAAACGAGCCGAGGTCCGGGTGGATCGTGTCGTGCCCGCCCTCGGGGGCGCCGATGGCCCACGGGGACCCCGGGTCCTGCGGACCGGCCACCAGGGTGTTGTTCGGGCCCTTGCGGTGCGCCGTGCCGATCGGGTGGATCGGGGGCAGGTAGATGACGTCGAAGCACATGGCCGCGACACGGTCGAGGCTCTCGGCGGCGGTCCGGAAGGTGCCGGAGGCCCACGTGCCGGACTCGACGTCGAAGACGGCACCCTCGGAGCGGGGGAAGAACTCGTACCAGGACCCGCGGCCGGCGGCGGCGCGCTCGACCTTCAGCGGGTAGCGGCGGCTCTCGGTCACGAGGTCGCGCAGCGGCCGCTCGGCGACCACGGCCAGGACCTCGGCGGAGGTGCCGGCCTCGAGCCGGTGCTCGGCGGGCAGCTCACCGTTGCCGAGCGTGCGGGAGACCGCGCGGAACAGCTCGGCGTCGGAGTCCGGGCGGCCCGGCTCCGCGGCGGCGCGGTCGAAGAGCACGACGCCCTCGGCCATCATGAGGTCGACGTCCTGGCCGACCCCCACCTTGATCTCGGCGGCGTGGCGCCACGTCTCGAACAGGTCGCCCCAGCCCTCCACGGCGAAGGTCCAGGCGCCCTCGGACGCCGGCGTCAGCCACGCCTCGTAGCGGTCGGTGCCGGGGGTGGTGAGGCGCATCGGCACGCGCTCGGCCTCCGCGCCCTGCGGGTCGTACAGCACCGCGGTCACACCCAGGGCGTCGTGGCCCTCGCGGAACACGGTGGCGCCCACGCGGATCGACTCGCCCGGCACGGCCTTCGCCGGGAAGCGGCCGTCCTCGACCACGGGGCTCACGCCGACGACCGGGATCCGGCCGTAGACGAGGTCCTCGCGGGAGAACGCCGAGCCGGCGGCCTTCCGGCGCGTGGTCGTCGACTTCCGCGGCGTGGTGGCCTTCTTGGCGGTGGCCGTCCTCGTGCCGGCGGCCTTGGCCGCGGGCGTCCCGGCGGGCGACTTCGCCGCGGCCGTCCTGGCCGTGGACGTCCGCTTGGCACGCGTCTTGGGCTCCGCCGCGGGGACGACGGCGATGCCGGGCTCGTCGGCCACGGGCGCCGTGACCTCGGGCTCCGGGGCCTTCCGGGCGGTGGACGCTCTGCGCCGCGCCGGTGCCTTCTTCGCGGGCTGCTCGGCCGGCGCCGCGGCGGCACCGGTCCCGGCACCGGGAAGGGCGGGCGTCGTCGTCGTCGAGGGGTCGGGGGCGGGCGCGCCGGCCGGGCTCGAGGCCGGGTCGGACGGGGGCGGCGTGTTGGCTTGGCTCACCTGGACCACGTTAGCGACAAACCCGGCGATCGTTAAGCCCGCTGTCGAACCGTGGGACGGTGTCGCCGTCCCGGTGTCCCGGCCCCGGTCGGGCGGTGCGGCGCGCCGGGGGAAGGATGGGCGGCGGCACCGCCGTCCGGCGCCGCCGCACCGGTAGTCTGACGGCGTGAAGGCAATCCGTAGATTCACCGTGCGCACCGTGCTGCCGGAGTCCATCGCCCCTCTGAGCCGACTTGCGAGGAACCTTCGCTGGTCCTGGCACCGGCCCACCGAACAGCTGTTCGCCGAGCTGAACCCGCAGGCCTGGGACGCGGTCCACGGGGACCCCGTCAAGCTCCTCGGCTCCCTCACCCGGGAGGAGATCCAGCAGATCGCCCAGGACCCGGCCACGGTGCGCCGGATCGAGGAGCTGGACGCCGATCTCGAGCGCTACCTCACCGACGACCTGTGGTACCAGAAGACGCAGGCGGAGGACGCCCCGCGGTCCATCGCCTACTTCTCCGCCGAGTACGGTGTCACCTCCGTGCTCCCCCAGTACTCGGGCGGGCTGGGGATCCTCGCCGGCGACCACCTCAAGAGCGCCTCGGACCTCGGCGTGCCGGTGGTGGGCGTCGGCCTGTTCTACCAGCACGGCTACTTCAAGCAGTCCCTGTCCCGCGACGCGTGGCAGCAGGAGTCCTACCCTGTCCTCGACCCGGACGGCATGCCCCTGACGTTGCTGCGGGAGGAGGACGGGAGCCCGGTCCGGATCACCCTGCCCCTACCCAACGGCCGCTCCCTGTCCGCCCACATCTGGCGGGCCGACGTCGGCCGCGTCCCCCTGCTGCTGCTCGACTCCGACATCCCGGACAACGACGACCACGCCCGCAACGTCACGGACCGCCTCTACGGCGGCGGCGGCGACCACCGGCTCCAGCAGGAGCTGCTCCTCGGGATGGGCGGGATCCGGGCGCTGCGGGCCTTCTCCCGGCTGACCGGGGCGCCCGCCCCGGAGGTCTTCCACTGCAACGAGGGCCACGCCGGGTTCCTGGGCGTCGAGCGGATCGCGGAGCTCATGGACCCGGCGGACGGGACCGAGCCGATGACGTGGGACGAGGCCCTGACCGCGGTGCGCTCGGCCACCGTGTTCACGACCCACACCCCGGTGCCCGCGGGCATCGACCGGTTCGAGCAGGCGCAGATCGAGCACTTCCTCAACGCGGGTCTCGCCCCGTCCGTGCCCACGGCCAAGATCCTGTCCCTGGGCGCCGAGGACTACGACGGCGGCGACCCCTCCAAGTTCAACATGGCGGTCATGGGGCTGCGCCTGGCGCAGCGGGCCAACGGGGTGGCCAAGCTGCACGGCGTGGTCTCCCGGGGCATGTTCCAGGGGCTGTGGCCGGGCTTCGACGTCGACGAGGTGCCGATCGGCTCGATCACCAACGGCGTGCACGTCATGACCTGGATCGACCCGCGCATGGCGGAGCTGGCCCTCGACCCGATGGGCTCGGACCTGAACCGGGCCGCGCGGTGGCGCCGGATCTACGGCGCCGACGACGCCGAGCTGTGGGCCGTCCGACGGGAGCTGCGCACCCGCCTGGTGGAGGACGTCCGGGCCCGGCTGCGGGCGTCGTGGAAGAAGCGCGGTCTCGCGGACGCCGAGCTGGGCTGGACCGACTCGGTTCTCGACCCGGGCGTGCTCACGATCGGCTTCGCCCGCCGGGTGCCCACCTACAAGCGGCTCACGCTCATGCTGCGGGACCCGCAGCGGCTCAAGCGGATCCTGCTGGACCCGGAGCACCCCGTCCAGCTCGTGGTCGCCGGGAAGTCCCACCCGGCCGACGAGCAGGGCAAGCGCCTGATCCAGGACCTCGTGCGCTTCACGGACGACCCGGAGGTGCGCCACCGGATCGTGTTCCTCCCCAACTACGACATCGCTATGGCCCGGACCCTCTTCCCGGGCTGCGACGTGTGGCTGAACAACCCGCTGCGCCCGCTCGAGGCGTGCGGCACGTCCGGGATGAAGGCCGCCCTCAACGGCGGGCTGAACCTCTCGGTGCTCGACGGCTGGTGGGACGAGATGTACGACGGCCAGAACGGCTGGGCCATCCCGACCGCCGACGAGGGCGCGCACCCGGACGAGCGCGACGACATCGAGGCCGCCGCCCTCTATGAGCTCATCGAGAACCACGTGGCCCCGCGGTTCTACGGCGAGACGGCGGAGGGCTCGGACCCGAACACCGACGGCGTGCCCCACCAGTGGCTGGCCATGGTCAAGCACACCCTCGCGACGCTGGGCCCGCAGGTCTCCGCCAAGCGCATGCTCGAGGACTACGTGCGGCACCTCTACGTCCCGGCCGCCGTCTCGGGCCGCCGGGCGGCGCTGGACGGCCACGCGGCCGCCCGGGCGAAGTCCCGGTGGGTCGGGCGCGTGCGCCAGGCGTGGGGCCAGGTGTCGGTGGAGCACGTGGACGCCGAGGGCGTGGCCCAGGAGCCGCAGATCGGGGACGAGCTCACGGTGTGCGCCTACGTGTCCCTCGGCTCGCTGAGCCCGGAGGACGTGTGCGCGGAGATCGGGTACGGCCGGGTCTCGGAGACGGACCACATCCACGAGCGCAAGTACGCGGGCCTGAGCCCCGTCGACGACCTCGGCGGGGGGCGGCACAAGTTCTGCGGCACGATCACCGTGGACCGCTCGGGCCCGTTCGGCTACACCGTCCGGTTGCTGCCCGCCCACCCCGAGCTCGCCGACAAGGCCGAGCTGGGACTGGTGACCAACGCCTGAGCCGCCGGCGCCGCGCGGCCCACAGGAGGGGCCGCCGCGGCTCGGCGCACCGGATGGCTCAGCGCACCGGGACCCTCAGCGCACCCGGGTGCTCAGAGCACCCGGAAGAGCGTCACCGAGCCGGCGGGCACGCCCTGCGCCTGGCCCGCCCGGTAGCGCGCCCCGTAGCGTCCGTGCAGCACGGAGGCCGTGCTGTGCACCAGGGAGTAGACGCCGTCGGCCTTCTCGAGGGGGTGCCCCTGCTCGCCCGGCCGCAGGAGCTCCGCGAGGTTCGGGAAGATGATCGCCATGTCGGCGCTCGCGCCGTTGACCACCATGAGCCCCGCCACCCGGCCGCCGCGGGACCCGATCAGCACCTGGATGGTCCGGGCCCCGGGGGTCTGCCAGCCGGTGGCGGTCATGGCCGACCCGTCGGGGCCGAACCAGTGCATCATCACCTCGTCGGGGCGGGTCGGGAAGTGGGACGGCTGCCCCGACAGGAACTCCCCCCGCACGGCCACCAGGGAGCGGGTGGCCGCGAGCATGGCGCGGTCCGCCGGTGTGAGCCGCCAGTCCACCCAGGACAGCTCGTTGTCCTGGCAGTAGGCGTTGTTGTTGCCGCGCTGGGTGCGGCCGAACTCGTCCCCGGCCGTGATCATGGGCACGCCCTGGGAGAAGAGCAGGGTAGCCATGACGTTGCGCATGGTCTGGGCCCGGTCGGCCCGGATCCGCACGTCGCGCGCCGGGCCCTCCACCCCGTGGTTCCACGAGTGGTTGTCGTTGGTCCCGTCCCGGTTCTTCTCCAGGTTGTCCTGGTTGTGCTTGTTGTCGTAGGAGACGAGATCCGCCAGGGTGAAGCCGTCGTGGGCGGTCACGAAGTTCACGGACGCCAGGGCGCTGCGCCCGGAGGCTGCGAACATGTCCGAGGAGCCGGCGAGCGCCCCGGCGAGCCGGGCGGCGTTGCCCCCGTCCCCGCCGAGGCTCATGCTGCGCGGGCCGGTGAGCCAGAAGTCGCGGACGGTGTCCCGGAAGCGGTCGTTCCAGTCGGCCCACCCCTCGGGGAAGTGACCGGTCTGCCAGCCGCCCATGCCCACGTCCCAGGGCTCGGCGATGAGCTTCGTCCCGAACAGGGCGGGGTCCGCGCCGACGGCCACGAGGAAGGGGTGGTTGCGGGTGAAGCGGTGGCGCTCGTCCCGGGCCAGCTCGGGGGCGAGGTCGAAGCGGAAGCCGTCCACGTGGCAGCGCTCCACCCAGTAGCGCAGGGAGTCCAGCGCCATCTGCACCACCCGCGGGTTGCCGAAGTTCACGGAGTTGCCGCACCCCGTGACATCCACGTAGCGGCCGTCCTCGCCGTGGCGGTAGTAGGCCTCGTCGCCGAGTCCCCGCCAGCAGTAGGCGGGCTCCTCCTGGCCGGCCTCCGCGGTGTGGTTGTAGACGACGTCGAGGTAGACCTCGAGCCCCGCGCGGTGCAGCTCCCGGACCATCGCCTTGAACTCGTCCAGCACGCCCTGCGGTCCCCGGGCGCGGGCGGCCTCGGTCGCGTAGCCGGCGTGTGGGGCGAAGAAGCCCAGGGTGTTGTAGCCCCAGTAGTTGCTCAGCCCGAGGGACGTGAGGTGCGGCTCGTCCAGGTGGGCGTGCACGGGCAGGAGCTCGACGGCCGTGACGCCCAGGGACGTGAGGTACCCGGTCATCGCGGGGTGCGCGAGCCCGGCGTACGTGCCCCGCAGCTCCTCCGGGACGTCCGGGTGCAGGGCGGTCAGGCCCTTGACGTGCGCCTCGTAGACGACGGTGTCCCGCCACGGGGTGGCCGGACGGCGGTCCTCGTCCCAGTCGAAGTCCTGCTGGACGACCACGGAGACGTAGCGGCCCCCGTAGGCGTCGGGGCCGGGATCGACGACGCCGGGCGGCGGTGCGACGCGGCGCAGCCCCTTGCCGTAGGGGTCGAGCAGGATCTGCTGGGCGACCGGGTCCGGGGAGCGGTGGCGGGAGGCGACCGGCGAGTCGGCGGGCACGAACCCGTACTCCGTGCCGGCGGGCAGGGCCGGGGCCTCGTCCCGGTGCCGCAGGTAGTCGAAGCCCGTCTCCGAGAGCCGCTGCTGCTCGGCCGGCGGGATCGTCCCGTGGTGCACGCCGCCGGTGCGGCCGGTGAGCCGCCGCCGCTGCCAGCGGCCGCCGGGCAGGCGGAAGACGATGTCCAGGTCGGGGATCCCCGGGGCGTAGACCGCCACGTTCGCGCTGCCGTCGCGCTCGGGAGAGGGGTGGACCCCGAGGGGGTAGGGGTGGGAGACGTACGGCCGACCGGTGTCCTGCCGCCGGGGCTCAGGAACCAGCACGGCGTCGCGACACCTCGTACAGGGTGATGCCCACGGCCATCGAGGCGTTGAGCGACTCCATCGTGGAGTCGATGGGGATGGAGACGACCTGGTCGCAGTTCTCGGTGACCAGCCGGGACAGGCCCTTGCCCTCCGAGCCGACCACGATGACGAGCGGCTCGGTGGCCAGCTCGAGGCCGGGCAGCTCGACGTCGCCGCCGCCGTCGAGGCCGACCACGAAGTAGCCCATGGCCTTGAGCTCCTCGAGGGTGCGGTTGAGGTTGGCCGCCTTGGTGACGGGCACGCGGGCCGCGGCGCCGGCGCTGGTCTTCCAGGCGGAGGCCGTGACGCCCACGGACCGGCGCTCGGGCACGATCACGGCGTTGCCGGAGAACGCGGAGACGCTGCGGATGATGGCGCCGAGGTTGCGGGGGTCGGTGATCCCGTCGAGGGCGACCATCAGCGGGGGACGGCGGATGTGCCGCTTCTCCCACTGGGTCATGAACTTCCGGGCGGCCTCCACGGCGTCCTGGTACTCGTAGGCCGGCACCTGCAGAGCCACGCCCTGGTGCACGGCGTCGCTGGTGAGCCGGTCGAGCTCGCCCTTGGAGGCCTCGAGGATCGTGATCCCGCGCTCGGCGCAGAGCTGCAGGATCTCGCGCACGCGGTCGTCGACGTCGATCTTGCTCGCCGCGTACAGGGCCTTGGCGGGGATGTCCGCGCGCAGCGCCTCGACCACGGAGTTCCGCCCGGTGACGAGGTCCTCCTGGACCTTGCCGCGGGTGCGGGCCGGGGAGCGGCCGCCCTGGCCCTGTCGCCGCTCGGCGGCATTCTTCATCTTGTGCGCCTTGTGGTACGGGCGGTCCTCGGCCTTGGGGGTGGGGCCCCGGCCCTCGAGGGCCTTGCGGCCGTGGCCGCCGGTGCCGACCAGCGGGCCCTTCTTGTTCTTTCGGATCGCGCCGGGACGCTTGGGGGCTGGCATGGGTTCCTCTGTTCGGTCGTGGTGGGTGGGGCGGGCCGGTCAGGCCACGGACCAGGTGGATCCGCCGGCGGCGTCGCGCACCGCGACGCCGGCGGCGGCGAGCTCGTCCCGGAGGGCGTCGGCCCGGGCCCAGTCCTTGGCGGCGCGGGCCTGGTCGCGCTGGGCCAGCAGCGAGCGCACGAGGGCGTCGAGGGCCGCGTGCTCGGCGGCGTTCCCGGCGGCGTCCCCGAGGTCCATGAGCGCGGTCAGGCCGAGGACGTCGGTCATGGCGCGCACCGCCCGGGCGGGCGCGGCGGCGTCCAGGCCGTCGGCGAGCGCGGAGTTGCCGGCGCGGACGGTCTCGTGCAGGACGGCGAGGGCCTGGGGCACGTTGAGGTCGTCGTCCATGGCGTCGCCGAAGGCGGGCGGCACGTCCCCGGCCGTCCCGTCGAGGTCGGCGCCGGTTTCCCGGGCCGCGCGCAGGAAGGACTCGACCCGTTCGACCGCGGCCGTGGCCTCGGCGAGGGAGGTGGGCCGGTAGTCCAGCACGGAGCGGTAGTGGGCCTGGCCGAGGTAGTAGCGCACGGCCAGCGGCCGGGCCTCGGCGAGCATCTCCGCCGGGGAGACGGTGTTGCCGATCGACTTGGACATCTTCTCGCCCGCGTAGGTGACCAGCCCGTTGTGCAGCCAGAGCGTCGCGAACCGCTGCCCGGCCGCCGCCGACTGGGCCAGCTCGTTCTCGTGGTGGGGGAAGCGCAGGTCCAGTCCGCCGCCGTGGATGTCGAAGTGCTCGCCGAGGTACTTCGCGGCCATGGCCGAGCACTCGAGGTGCCAGCCGGGCCGGCCGGCGCCCCAGGGCGAGTCCCAGCGGGCGGTCTCGGGCTCCCCCGCCTTGTGCCCCTTCCACAGAGCGAAGTCGCGGGGGTCCCGCTTGCCGCGGGGGTCGGCGTCGGGGGCGTCCTGCATGTCGTCGACCGACTGGTGGGTGAGCTCGCCGTAGCGCTCCCAGGAGCGGACGTCGAAGTAGACGTCCCCGGAGCCGTCCGGCGCCGGGTAGGCGTGCCCGGCGTCGACGAGGGTGCGGATTAGGGCGTGCATCTCGGGGACGTGGCCCGTGGCGCGCGGCTCGTAGGTGGGCCGGCCGACGCCGATGGCGTCGTAGGCGGCGTTGAACGCCTGCTCGAACCGGTAGGCGAGCGCCCACCACGGCTCGCGGGGGTGGTCGCCGGCGTAGTCGGGGGCGAAGGACGCGGCCGAGTTCGCGAGGATCTTGTCGTCGATGTCGGTGACGTTGCGCACGGTGGTGACCCGGTAGCCGCGGTGGGCGAGCCACCGGGCGAGCTGGTCGAAGACCAGGGCCGAGCGGACGTGGCCGATGTGCGGCATGCCCTGGACGGTGGCGCCGCAGTAGTACAGACGGGCCTCGCCGGGGTGGGCGGGCGCGAAGTCCCGCACGGTCGCGGTGGCGGTGTCGTAGAAGCGCAGAGTCACACGGCCCATCATAAGGGCGGGCGGTGGCGCCCCGGTCAGGCCCGGCGCGCGTCCGCGGGCACGACCAGCGCGGTGGCCACGGCCGCGAGTCCCTCCCCGCGGCCCGTGAGCCCGAGCCGGTCGGAGGTCGTGGCGCTGACCGTGACGGGCGCGCCGGCCGCGCCGGTGAGCACGGACTCGGCCTCGGCCCGCCGCGGCGCGAACCGCGGCCGGTTCCCGATCAGCTGCACGGCCACGTTGCCGATCTCGAAGCCGGCCTCCCGCACGATCCGGGCCGCCTCCGCGAGGATCCGCGCCCCGGACGCGCCCTCCAGCTCGGGGCGGTCCACACCGAAGTTGGCGCCCAGGTCGCCCGTGCCGGAGGCCGAGAACAGGGCGTCGGCGGCGGCGTGGGCCACGACGTCCCCGTCCGAGTGCCCGGCGAGACCGCGCTCCCCCGGCCACTCGAGGCCCGCGACCCACAGCGGGGTGCCCTCGGGTCCGAAGGCGTGGACGTCGACGGCGATGCCGGTGCGGGGCAGGATCACGGGTCAGGGCTCCTCGGGGTCGAGCAGGTCGGGGTCGGGGGAAGGAGCGGCGGTGACGGGCACCGCCGCGTCCGCGCCCGGTGCGCGGCCGCGCAGGACGGCCTCGGCCAGCACCAGGTCGAGCGGACGGGTGATCTTGAAGGCGTGCTCGTGTCCGGGCACCGTCAGCACGGCGGTCCCCGGGGCGTGCGCCTCCACGAGGGAGGCGTCGTCGGTGACGGACCCGGGGTCCGTCCCGGCCTCCGCGGCGGCGCGGTTCACCGACCGGAGCAGGGCGAGGTCGAAGCCCTGCGGGGTCTGCACCGCGCGCAGCACCGTGCGGTCCACGGTGCCGAGCGATCGTCCGGCGTCGTCGACCCGGCGCATCGTGTCCGCCACGGGCAGCACGGGGACCACGGCGCGCTCCCCGGCGCGCAGCCGGTCCACGACGGTGCGGAAGACCCCGGGCGGGGTGAGGCAGCGGGCGGCGTCGTGGACGAGCACCGCGGTGCAGGCGGGCTCGGACCGCGCGAGCTCGGTCAGCGCCTCGCGCACGGACTCCGCGCGGGAGGCTCCGCCGGTCACGGGTCGCGCGCCGTGCGCCCGGGCGGTCGCGGAGAGCTCGACGTCCCCGGCCGGGACGGTCACCAGCACGGGCCCGGTCAGCCCGGCGCACCGGATGCCCCGCAGCGCGTGCTCCAGGAGGGGGCGGCCGTCGAGGACCACCAGGGCCTTGGGGATGCCGTGCCCGAGTCGTGTGCCGGAGCCCGCCGCCACGACGACGACGGCGAACCCGCCCTCCGGGGAGGGCGGGTTCGCCGTGGTGGACCGTGGTGCGTTCCCGCTCACGGGTCGGTCAGGACGCCAGGATGTCGTCGAGGCGCTTCTCGGCCTCTTCCTCGTCGATCTTCTTGGCGAGCGCCAGCTCGGAGGTGAGGATCTGGCGGGCCTTCGTCAGCATCCGCTTCTCCCCCGCCGAGAGCCCGCGGTCGCGGTCGCGGCGCCAGAGGTCGCGCACGACCTCGGCGACCTTGAGCACGTCCCCGGAGGCGAGCTTCTCGAGGTTGGCCTTGTAGCGCCGGGACCAGTTGCTGGCCTCCTCGGTGTCCTTCGCCTGCAGGACCGAGATGACCTTCTTGAGCCCGTCCTCGTCGACGACGTCGCGCACGCCCACCAGGTCGACGTTCTCCGCGGGTACCTCGATCACCAGATCCCCCTGGGTCACCTTGAGCTTGAGATACATCTTCTCTTCGCCCTTGACGGTGCGGGTCTTGATTTCCTCGATGGTCGCCGCGCCGTGGTGCGGGTAGACAACCGTCTCGCCAACCTCAAAAACCATATGGAAATACCCCTTTCAGAACTCCCATTCTAACACGGTGTAGGATTCGCCGATCCGGGGCGGGCGGGGACTGGGGGCCCGTCGATGCGGACGATCCGTCGGCAAACGGATAAGCTGGTCGGGACATCGTCCTGAGCTCCCGAGGAGTACGCGCCGTGAAGATCGCCGCCCGCCAGAAGCTGCGTCGCGCAGGCCTGAGTGCCGCCGCCGCGGCCGCCCTGCTGACCACCGCCGGATGCGCCTACATCAACCCGCCGGCCACGACCATGGTGTACTCGCCCGCGGACGGCATCGTGGAGCAGGTCGGGGACGTGAAGCTGGCCAACGTGCTGATCGTGGCCACCGGCGCCGACGAGGAGGGTCGCGTGCTGGGGACCCTGGTGAACGACGGCGACCAGGAGGTCACGCTGTCGATGGACGTCGACGGCGCCACCGCCGAGGTGCAGATCCCGGCCGGCGGCACCGTGGATCTCGACCAGGACGACCCGGTCGTGACCGTGGACCGTGCCGGCGCCGAGCCGGGTCTCATGGTCGAGACCGAGTTCATCGCCGGCGGCGAGTCCCTCACCGAGCGGGTCCCGGTCCTGGACCACACCTTCCCCCGCTACGCCGAGTTCGTCCCCGGCGGCGCGCCGAGCACCCCGGCGAACCCCTCCAACACGCCCGTGCCCGTCGAGGAGATGGTGGGCCAGGAGAGCGGCCACTGACGAGTCCCACCGGCGCGCACGAGCGGAAGGGCCCGGAACCCCTCGGGGTTCCGGGCCCTTCCGTCTGCCGGGGCGCCGGCTCAGCCCTCGAACTTGTAGCCCAGGCCCCGCACCGTCACGAGGTGCCGCGGGGTGGAGGGATCGGGCTCGATCTTGGCGCGCAGGCGCTTGACGTGGACGTCGAGGGTCTTGGTGTCCCCCACGTAGTCCGAGCCCCAGACCCGGTCGATGAGCTGCCCTCGGGTCAGCACGCGCCCGGCGTTGCGCAGCAGCATCTCCAGCAGCTCGAACTCCTTGAGCGGCATGGCCACCCGCTCCCCGTGCACGCTGACCACGTGCCGCTCGATGTCCATCCGCACGGGACCGGCCTGCACGGTCGCCGAGACGAGCTCCTCGGGCTCCCCCTGCCGGCGCAGGACCGCTCGGATCCGGGCCACGAGCTCCCGGGACGAGTACGGCTTGGTGACGTAGTCGTCGGCGCCGAGCTCGAGCCCGACCACCTTGTCGATCTCGGCGTCCTTGGCCGTGAGCATGATGATCGGCACGGAGGAGCGCTGCCGCACCTGCCGGCACACCTCGGTGCCGGACAGCCCGGGGAGCATGAGGTCCAGCAGCATCAGGTCGGCCCCGGACCGGTCGAACTCCGCCACGGCGTCCACGCCGTTGTCGACGACCTCCACCTCGAACCCCTCCTTCCCCAGCAGGTAGGAGAGCGGGTCGCTGAGGGACTCCTCGTCCTCGACGATCAGGATGCGGGTCACTGTCGGTCCTCCGTGCTCCCGGCGCGCGCCGCGGGGGCGGCGGGCCGTGGGGTCGATGCGTCTGGGCGGGGTGGTGCCTGCTGCGGCACCGGGCGGGCGGTCGCGCCGGGGGCCGGCTGCGCGGTCCCCCCGGGGTCGTCGGCGCCCTCGATCTGGGGGATGCTGAGGGTGAACGTGGAGCCGCGGCCCGGCTGCGACCACAGGGTGGCCTCGCCGCCGTGCTGGGACATGACGTGCTTGACGATGCTCAGTCCGAGCCCGGTGCCGCCCGTCCGGCGGGAGCGGGCCGCGTCCACGCGGTAGAAGCGCTCGAAGATCCGGTCCTGCTCGTCCTCGGGGATGCCCGGGCCCTGGTCGGTCACCGAGATCTGGGCCATCCCGTCCCGCTCCCGGACGCCGACGCCCACGCGGGTGCCCTCCGGGGAGTAGTGCACCGCGTTGTCGATGAGGTTGCGCAGCGCGGTGACGAGCAGGTCGGGGTCGCCGAACACGGGCCGGGTGACGCGCCCGCCCACCGCGATCTCGATGCCCTTGTTCTCGGCCGGGAACCGGTTGCGGTCCACGGCGTCGGCGATCACCTGGTTGAGGTCCACGGGCCGGCCCTCGGTGACCACGTCCGCGCCCTGCAGGCGGGAGAGCTCGATGATGTCCTGGACGAGGGCGGTCAGCCGGGCGGACTCCTTGTGCAGGCGCTGGGCGAAGCGGCGCACGGCCTCCTCGTCCTCGGCCGCGTCCTCGATCGCCTCGGCGAGCAGCCCGATCGCCCCCACGGGGGTCTTCAGCTCGTGCGAGACGTTGGCGACGAAGTCGTTGCGGATCGACTGCGCCCGGACGATCTCCGTCTGGTCGTCGGCGAGCAGCAGGATGTACTCCTCCGCGATGGGGGCCACCCGGACGTCGAGCACCACCGCGCCCGTCTGGAACGGTCCGCGGGACAGCTCGACCCGCCGCTCCTCGATCACGCCGCTGCGCCGGGCCCGGCGGATCATCTCGAGCATCTGCTCGTGCACCACGGTGTGCCCGCGGACCAGTCCGAAGGCGTAGGCGGCCGGGGAGGCGCGCACCACGCCGTCGACCCCGTCCACCACCACGTAGGCGCGGCCGATCACCGCGAGCACGTCCGCGGTGCCGTCGGGCAGCGTGGGCTCCTGGACGTCGGCGCGGGCGCGGCGGCCCCGTCCGCTCGCCCGGAGGGCGATCAGACCGCTCACCCCGAGGGCGAAGCCGAGCAGACCCGCGGCGACGGCGATGGCAGTTGGACTCACGGAACCAGCTTAGGCACTCGGGGGCGCGGGGACCCCGCGCCGGGCGTCACGGGCTACAGGTTCAACCAACGTTCATCCTAAGATGAGCGAAAGTTCACTCCTGGCTGTGACGGTGGCGGCGGGTGTGCTCGCACCCGGCCCCCACGTCATCCGTCCCGCTCCGCGCCGCACCCCGGCTGCGGCTGCCGCGGACGCCGCCGCATCTCGAAAGGACGCATTCGTGCGCAAGGTTTTCCAGGCAGAACTCCACCAGGTCGGCGAGGAGCTCATCCAGATCGCGACCCTGGTGCGCGAGGCCCTCGCCCGCGCCAAGGACGCGCTCCTCGACGCGGACATCCAGCTCGCCGAGGAGGTCATCTCCAACGACGCCCGGATCGACTTCCTGCAGAACGACCTCGACGAGCGCTCGATCGACATCCTCGCGCTGCAGAGCCCCGTGGCCTCGGACCTGCGGATGATCGTGGGCGCGCTGCGGATGAGCGCCTCCCTGGAGCGTGCCGGCGACCTCGCCCGGCACCTGGCCCAGGCCGTGCGCATCCGCTATCCCGAGCCGGTCATCCCCGAGCCGCTCGTGGGGACGTTCACCCGGATGTTCGACCTCGACCTGCAGATCCTGGACCGGGTCATCCAGGTGCTCCAGACCCGGGACCTCTCCCTCGCCGACGACATCTACTCGCTCAAGGGCGAGGTCAACCAGCTGCACCAGTCCGTCTTCGACGCGCTCGCCGCGCCGAGCTGGGACTCGTCGGTGCCCACCGCCGTGGACGTCACCCTGTGCTCCCGCTACCTCGAGCGCATCGGGGACCACGGGGTCTCGGTGACCCGCAAGGTCTCCTACCTGGTGACCGGGGACTGGGTCCCGGCCAGCTCCGACCGCCCCACCGGCCACGGCCACGTGGGCCGCGACGGGGGCGAGTGAGCCCCCGCCCGGGCGCCGGCCGAGCCTAGCCCGGGCACAGGACAGGGGCCGGGTCCACCAGCACGGTGGACCCGGCCCCTGTCCGTGGGCGGGAGCCTGCCCGGGCTATTTCTTGCCCTGGTTGGCGACCGCCTGGATCGAGCTCGCGGCGGCCTCGGGGTCGAGGTACTCGCCGCCGGCCACGAGCGGGCGGAGGTTCTCGTCGAGCTCGTAGTAGAGCGGGATGCCCGTGGGGATGTTCAGCGCCGCGATGTCCTCGTCCGAGATGCCGTCGAGGTGCTTCACCAGGGCGCGCAGGGAGTTGCCGTGGGCCGCGACGATGACGGTCCGGCCGGCCTGCAGGTCGGGGACGATCTCCTGCTCCCAGTACGGCATGAAGCGGTCCAGGACGTCCTTGAGGCACTCCGTGCGGGGCGCGTCCGGCACGTCCGCGTAGCGGGGGTCGCCGGCCTGCGAGAACTCGGACGAGTCCTCCAGCTCGGGCGGCGGGACGTCGTAGGATCGGCGCCAGGTCATGAACTGATCGTCGCCGTACTCGTCGCGGACCTGGGTCTTGTCCTTGCCCTGCAACGCACCGTAGTGGCGCTCGTTGAGCCGCCACGACCGCTTCACGGGGATCCAGTGCCGGTCCGCCCGGTCCAGTGCGAGGTGGGCGGTGGTGATCGCCCGGCGCAGGAGCGAGGTGTGCAGGACGTCCGGGGCGATCCCCTTCTCGACGAGCAGCTCACCGCCGCGGACGGCCTCCTCCCGCCCCTTCTCGGTCAGGTCCACGTCCACCCACCCGGTGAACAGGTTCTTCTCGTTCCAGTCGGACTGTCCGTGCCGGAGCAGGACGAGCTTGTGCGGTGCTGATTCGGTAGCCATGGGGCCATTCTTCCACCCGGGCGGCGGCGCGGGACAAGCCGGCGTCACGGGCGCCCCGTGTCGCGGGGCCGGGCGCCGCGCGCCCCGGGACCGGCGGTCACCAGTTGTTGGGACCCTTGGACTCCAGCCCCACGGCCGGGCGGACGTCGGCCAGGTAGACCCCCACGGCCGTGCCCGCGATGAGCAGGACGAACAGGCTGGGCCGCAGCAGCATCAGCGTGAAGACCGTGAACGCGAGGGAGCCGCCCGTGAGCGCGAGCCAGAAGCCCTTCGTGCGCTTGAAGGCGCGCTGGAACTGCACCGGCGCCTTGGTCAGGCAGTCCACGAAGGCCCACACGGCCAGGCCGGCGACGACCAGCGCCAGCGCGATGTCGATGAAGCGCACGAGTAAGAAGACCCAGGGAATGTCCACGCCGCCCAGCCTACCGGTCGATCCCGCACAGGACGCGGTCGAGGTCCTCCCAGAGGTCCTCGACGTTCTCGATGCCCACCGACAGGCGCAGCAGCGTCTCCGGGACGCTGGGCGGCTCCTCGTGGTGCCGCCGCCGCCGCTCGATCAGCGACTCCACCCCGCCGAGCGAGGTCGCGGGGGTCCACACGCGCAGGGCGTCCACGGCCGCCTCGACGGCGGCGACGTCCCCCGCGGGCACGATCGCCACGATCGAGCCGAAGCCGTCCATCTGCGCGGCGGCACGCTCGTGCCCGGGGTCCCCGGGCAGGCCCGGGTAGCGGACCTCGCGCACGGCCGGGTGCTGCTGGAGGCGGCGGGCGAGCTCTCCGGCGGTGGCCGCGGAGCGCTCGACCCGCACCGCCAGGGTGCGCATCCCCCGCAGCGCGAGCCACGCCTCGAACGGGCCCGGGACCGCGCCGTGCAGGGAGCGGTGCCCCTGCAGCCGGGCCCGCAGGGCAGGATCGGAGGTGACGGCGGCCCCCAGGACGACGTCGGAGTGCCCCGCCAGGTACTTGGTCACGGAGTGCACCACGATGTCGGCGCCGTGCTCGAGCGGGCGCTGCAGCAGCGGGGTGGCGAAGGTGTTGTCCACGCACGTGAGCACGCCGCGCTCGCGCGCCGCCGCGAGCAGCGCGGGGAGGTCGGCGACCTCCAGCATGGGGTTGGTGGGGCTCTCGAGCCAGAGCAGGTCGGCGGCGTCGAGGGCGGCCACGACGCCCTCGGTGTCCGTGACGTCGACGGTCTGCACGGTGAGCAGACCGCGGGACTCGAGGTCCGCGGCCAGCGCAAGGGAGCCCTGGTAGCTGTGCCGGGGCAGCACCAGGCGGCCGCCCGCCGGGACGAGCGAGAGCACCGACGCGACGGCGGCGAGCCCCGAGGCGTAGGCCAGCCCGGGGAGCTCCGCCCGCTCGAGCCGCGCCAGCACGTCCTCGAGGTCCTCCCACGTGGGGTTGGTGAAGCGCCCGTAGGTGCGGTCCTCGGCGTCGAGCCCGCCGGAGCCCCGGTAGGTGGAGGTCAGGACGATGGAGGGCCCGACCGGCGCGTCGTGCTCCGGTGCGGGCCGCCCGCCCGCGACCAGCACGGTGTCCGGGCGGAGGTCGGTGGAGCCGTGGGCGGGCGGGGTCTCGGAGCGCGCAGTCATGACCCCAGGCTATCGGCCCGCGGCGTCCCCAGCCGCGCGCGCACCGGCGGCGCCGTCCGCGCGGGTGGCTAGGCTGGGACCGTGACCTCCCGACCGGCCCCCGCCCCGCCGCCCGCCTCCGCCGCGGTGCCCTCCCCTGCGCCGTCCGGGCGCGGGCTCTTCGTGGTGTTCGAGGGCGGGGACGGCGCCGGGAAGTCCACCCAGGTCGGCCGGCTCGTGGACGCCCTGCGCGCCGAGGGGCACGACACCCTGCGCACCCGGGAGCCCGGGGGGACCCCGCTGGGCGAGAGAGTGCGCGAGCTCGTGCTGGACCCGGCGCACGGGCCCGTCGACGCCCGCGCCGAGGCCCTGCTCTTCGCCGCGGCCCGTGCCGCCCACGTCGCCCAGCTCATCCGCCCCGCGCTCGCCGCCGGGCGGACCGTGGTCTGCGACCGGTTCGCCGACTCCTCCGCCGCCTACCAGGGCGCCGGGCGCGGCCTCGGCCTGGACCGCGTCGCGGAGCTCAACGAGTGGGCCACGGCCGGGCTCGTCCCGGACCTCACCGTGCTGCTCGACGTCCCGGCCGGCACGGGGCGGACCCGCCGGGAAGCCCGTGACGGCACCGCGGGCGACCGCCTGGAGACCGAGCCCGACGCCTTCCACGACGCGAACCGGGCGGCGTTCCTTGAGCTCGCCGGCCGGGCGCCGGAGCGCTACCTGGTGCTCGACGCCACCCGGCCGGCCGGGGAGCTCGCGGCCGCCGTGCGCGAGCGCCTCACCGGGCTCGCCCGCTCCGCCCGGGCCGCGGAGGTGGGCGCGTGAGCGTGTGGGACCAGCTGCTGGGCCAGGACGCCGTGGTGGCGCAGCTGCGGCGCGCCGCCCAGGAGGAGCGGCCCACCCACGCCTGGCTGTTCACCGGTCCGCCCGGCTCGGGGCGCTCCAACGCGGCACTCGCGTTCGCCGCGGCCCTGCTGTGCGAGCAGGAGGACCCGGCCGAGCGCGGGTGCGGGCAGTGCCACGCGTGCCGCACGGTCCTGGCCAGCTCGCACGCGGACCTCACCCACTTCGTCACGGAGAACCCGCAGATCACCATCGAGGAGGCCCGCGAGCTCGTGGTCCGCGCCCAGGACCGGCCTTCGGTGGGCCGCTGGCGCGTCATGGTGGTCGAGGACGCCGACCGCATGGCGGAGCGCACCTCGAACGTGATGCTCAAGGCCATCGAGGAGCCCCCGCCCAACACCATCTGGCTGCTGTGCGCCCCGAGCCCGATGGACGTGCTCGTGACCATCCGCTCCCGCTGCCGTCCGGCCACGCTGAAGGTGCCCGCCGTGGCGGACGTGGCCGAGCTGCTGATCCGCCGGCACGGGGTGCCCCGGCAGCGTGCGGAGGAGAGCGCCCGGCTGGCGCAGTCCCACGTGGGGATCGCGAAGCGGCTCGCCCTCTACGACGACGCCCGCACCCGGCGGCAGGAGGTCGTGTCCATGCCGCTGAAGCTCTCCGGGGTGCCGGACGCCGTGCGCGCCGCGGACCGGCTGCACAAGATCGCCGTGGAGGAGTCCCAGGCGGACGCCGAGTCCCGCAACGAGGCGGAGCGCAAGCAGCTGCTCGTGGCCCTGGGCGCGCCGGAGTCCGGACGGGTGCCGCCGGCCATCCGCGGCGCCCTCAACCGGCTCGAGGCCGACCAGAAGCGCCGGTCCCGGCGGATCCAGACGGACACCCTCGACCGCTTCCTTATCGACCTCACCACCTTCTACCGGGACGTCCTGACCCTCCAGCTGCGCACGGGCTCCGCCCTGGTCAACGAGCACCTGGCCCAGCAGCTGCGGGACCACGCGTCCAACTCGACCCCCGAGCGGACGCTGCACCGCATCGACGTGATCAGCCGGACCCGGGACCGGATCCGCACCAACGTCAGCGCGCAGCTGGCCTTCGAGGCCATGGCCGTCTCCCTGCTCTGACCCCGCCCCCGACCCCCATCCCCCCACCCCCTCGAGGAGCCCCATGACCCGCCGCGCCGCCCCTTCACGCCGCGCCCTCCTGCCCGTCACGGCCGCACTGGCCGCGACCGGCCTGCTCCTGAGCGGCTGCTCGTCCCTCGGGGCCGGCGCCACGGGCGAGCCGACCTCCGGGGGCGCCACCGGCGCCGTTGTCGAGGGCACCCCCGAGGAGCTCCAGCGCTACTACACGCAGACCGTCGCCTGGGAGGACTGCACGTTCGAGGTGGAGACCAACGGCGCGCAGGACGACCTCCAGTGCGCCGACGTCGAGGTGCCCCTCGACTACGCCGACCCCGGCGGGGCGACCACCACCGTGGTGATGTCCCGCCTGCCCGCCGAGGGGGACGCCCGCGGCAGCCTGCTCCTCAACCCCGGCGGGCCCGGCGCCTCCGGGGTGGACGCGATGCTCTACGCGCAGTACACGGTCACCGGCGACGTGCGCGAGGCCTACGACGTCGTGGGCTTCGACCCTCGCGGGGTGAGCCGCTCCGAGGGCATCGAGTGCCTCGACGACGCGGAGCTGGACGCCTGGCGCGCCGAGCCGATGTTCGACCCCCGGGAGCAGCCGGTCGAGCAGATCCAGGAGGAGTACGAGCAGCTCGGCGCCGCGTGCGTGCAGGACTCCGGCGAGCTCGTGGCGCAGATGGACACCGTGAGCGCCGCCCGGGACATGGACGTGCTCCGGGCCGTGCTCGGCGACGAGCGGACGACCTACCTGGGCTTCTCCTACGGCACCCACCTGGGCGCGGTGTACGCCGACCTGTTCCCCGACCGGGTCGGCCGGCTCGTGCTCGACGGCGGCGTGGACCCCACCCTGAGCGACATGGAGGCCACCGCCGACCAGGCCGAGGGCTTCGAGGACAACCTGCGACACTGGGTGCAGCGGTGCCAGTTCGAGATCCGGGACTGCGTGGTGGCCGACGTCTCCACGGACGAGGCGATGACCCGGATCCAGGAGCTCATCGCCTCGGTCGAGGAGGAGACCGTGACCGCCGCCGACGGCCGGCGGGTCACCGCCACCAACGTGGTCGAGGGCATCCTGGGCCCCCTCTACGCGACCACCGGCTACGAGACGCTCAACGAGTCCCTGGGCGCCGCCTTCGACGGCGACTTCTCCCCGCTGCTCGCCCAGTCGGACGCCACGCACGGGCGCGACGCCGAGGGCCGGTACACGAGCAACACCACCATGGCGTTCACGGCCGTCAACTGCCTCGACCGGCCCGACGGGACGGTCACGGCGGAGCAGATGGCCCAGCACCAGGAGGAGCTCGAGCGGGTCGCCCCGACCTTCGGCCCGTACCTCGGCTACGGCGACGCCGCGTGCCAGGGATGGCCGGTCGACCCGGCAGGCCTGCCGGAGCCGCTCGACGCCGCCGGCGCCGATCCCGTCCTCGTGGTGGGCACCACCCACGACCCCGCGACCCCCTACCACTGGTCCGAGGCCCTCGTGGAGCAGCTCGACAGCGCCCGGCTGCTGACCTACGACAGCTACGGCCACACCGCCTACACGGCCGGCAACCGTTGCGTGCAGAACGCCGTGGACGCCTACCTCCTGGAGGGCGAGCTCCCCGCGGAGGGGACGACCTGCTCCTGATCCGCCGCGACCCGGGCGACCGGTGCCGGCGCGGTGGGCGTCAGCTCGCGCCGGGCACCGGCGTGCGGAGGAGTCCGGGGAGGTCCCGGACCGAGTCGACCACCACGTGGGCGCCGGCCGCGCGCAGGGACGCGGCGTCGTGCGCGCCCGTGCGGACGCCGACGACCGCTGCGGAGCCGGCCCGCAGACCGGCTTGCACGTCCGCCGCGGTGTCCCCCACGACCATGACCCGGCGGACGTCGCCGAGATCGAGCGCCAGCACGGCGGTGAGCACCATGTCCGGCCAGGGCCGTCCGCGCCCCGCGTCCGAGGGACACAGGCTGAGATCGGCAAGGCCCGTCCAACCGAGCTGCTCGAGGAGCGTGTTCAGGCTGTGCCGGTTGTAGCCGGTGGCCAGGCAGACCCGCAGGCCCGCCTCGCGCAGGGCCGTGACGGCCTGCTCCGCGCCCTCCACAGGGGTGACGCCCTCGGTGGCCAGCAGCTCGTCGAGGTGGCGCTCGAAGTCCCGGACCGCCTGCCGTGCCCGGTGCGGGTCGCTCGCGAACAGCTGCTCGAGCACGCCCGCCTTCGACTGGCCCAGCGTGTCCCGGACGTGGTGGAGCATCCGCCGGAACCGCTCCGAGCCGGGGTCGACGCCGAGACCGGTCACGGTGCGCTCGAAGGCCCGCTCCATGATCCCGTTGTCGTGGAACACGGTCCCGGACATGTCCAGGAAGGCCAGCTCGAGATCCGGCGCGATGCCGCCGTCCGGTGTGCGCACTGAGCTGCTCCTGTTCCGGGCGGACCGCAGCGGCCGGCCCCGTCGTCGTGTCCGACCATGCTGCGCTCCCGCCCCGCGGGCCGGTAAGGCCGGGGAGCCGAAGAGCCGGTGAACTCCCGGGGAACGCCCGCACCGCACCCGGCCCCGCCGATTGGGGACGCCCCCGCGCTCTCTGCTACAGTTTCACCTGCACTGAGGCCGTCCCGGACGGCCGCGTGCACGCCTCCTTAGCTCAGTCGGTAGAGCGTTTCACTCGTAATGAAAAGGTCGTCGGTTCGATTCCGACAGGAGGCTCCGACCGGAGCAGGCTCCGGACCCCCTGGGTCCGGAGCCTTCGTCGTCCCGCTCCGAGCTCGTCCCGCCCCGCCGCCGGCCCCCACCCGCCGAACCCCGCGACGGGCGGCGCGGACCGGCCGTCACAGTCGCGTCCCGCCTGGTCACAGTCGTGTTCGGCGGGTGGGGCCCGCCGTACGCTGAGGCTGTTCCGGGCGACCGGCCACCACGGACGACTTTGGCGGTGCACCATGCAATTCCGTTCCCGACACCTGCTCTGCGCACTCGTCCTGGCCGGAGCAGCGCTGACCGTTCCGGCCTGCGGCGCCTCTCCCGGCTCGTTCCCGAGCCCGCCCGCCTCGGACCCGTCCGGGTCCGCGAACCCGTCGGGCTCCGCAGCTCCGTCCGGCTCCGCGGTCCCCTCCCCGAGCGAGTCCGGCGACCCTCCGGTCTCGCGCATCCTGACCTGGCTGCGGATCGGACCCAACGGGGAGGGCACCCCGCTGTGGTACGACCCCCTGAAGGACGGGGACTGCGGCGACGAGCAGCTGCTCGCGTCCCGGGGCCAGCCCATCCCGCGGGCCGGCGCCCTCCTGTGCGAGGCCGCCACGACCAACGACCCCGAGCTGTGGCGGCAGGGCGAGGAAGCCCTGGCCACCGCTCCCGCCCCCGGCAGCTGCTGGGAGGAGGAGACCGTGGCGGGCCTGCGGCGGCTGGTCGAGTTCCACCGCCGGGCGCCGGAGGCGGTCCCCGAGCTCCGGGTCCCAGACGGCACGGCCTGCCCCCTCGTCCTGGAGAGCCTCGTCTCCCCCCTGGCCCCCGGGCTGGAGGGTCTGGAGATCCCCGTCTCCACCTGCGGGGGCGCCCCGGTCTTCCTGCAGGGCAATCTCGAGTGGATGCCGCCCGAGGGCATCCGCGCCGTGACGGTGGGCGCCACGGAGGTGCCGGTGCAGCAGGGCAACGGGAGCCTGTTCTTCCGCGCCCCTCCGTCCGACGTGACCGGCCACGTCCCGGTGTCCGTCACGGACGCGGACTGGCCCGTCGGCGGCCTGGCCCACCTCGTCTACGAGGTGCCGGCGACCGCCTGCCCCGGTCCGCCGACGGCCGGCCCGGCTCCGACCGGCACACCGGCTCCGTCGCCCACGCCGTAGGCGCTCCGGTGGCGGAGGAGAGTCCGGTCACGCCCCCGCTCTGGACGCGCCTGGTCCAGGCGGTCTCGGAGCTGGGCATCTCTGTCGGCCTGCTCACGGCCCTGCTCGTCTACTACGGCTGGGTCCGCGCCGGCGCCCAGGCCCGGGCGATGGGCCTGGACGTGCACCTCTTCGGCTACACCACCCAGGACTACCTGCTGCTGAGCATCAGCTCCCTGTACGGAATCCTCTTCTGGATCGCAGTGGCCCTCCTCGCCGGGCTGTGGGCGGACCGCCTGGTCCGCGAGCGCGTCGACGCCCGCGTCCGGGCGTCCGGGAGCGCGCAGGTGGCGCGGTGGGCGCGCCGGGGGACGTGGCTCTTCATCGGGCTGGCCGTCGCCGGGTGGCTCCTGGAGCGCACCGTTCGGGACAGCAGGGAGGCCTGGATCCTCCCCTTCGTCATGGCGCTGTGCGTCCTGGGCGCCGCGTGGGCCGCCGGGCTCCGGCGGCGCGTCACGGCGCGGGACCGGCCGCCCACCGCGCCGCGCGGCCAGCTCCTGGGCGCCGCCGCGCTGGTGTCGGTGGTCGGCCTCCTGGTCTTCTGGGGCACGACCGCCGCGGCCGAGGAGACGGGGCGGCTCATGGCGCACGCGCTGCAGAAGGACCGGGAGGATCTGCCACAGGCGGTCGTCTACAGCGAGGAGCCGTTGCACGTGGGTCTCCCCGGGGTCGGCACGGAGCAGATGGGCACGCCGGACGATCCGCTCCACCGCTACGACGGTCTACGGCTGCTCACGGTGCGCGGCGGCCGGTACTTCCTGCTGCCCAAGGACTGGACCGTCGAGCGCAGCACGGTCCTGGTGCTGCCCGACGACGGCTCCGTCCGGCTCGAGTACAGCCGCTGAGCCGCCCCGCGCCGCCCGGGCGCCGTCCTCCGCGCCGCTCTCCGCGCCGGCCGGTCCGGCCGCGGGCAGGCTCAGGGTGAAGACGGTCCCCTCCCCCGGCGCGCTCTCGCAGCGGATGGTGCCGCCGTGGCGCTCGACGATCTCGTGCACGACCGCCAGGCCCAGGCCCAGACCCGGGATGGCGCTCATCCGGGCGTTGCTGCTGCGGAAGAACCGGCCGAACACGTGCTCGGCGTCCTCAGGGCGCATCCCCATGCCGCGGTCCGCCACCTGCACCTGCACGGTCGCCCCGGCCCGAGCCACCCGGACCGTCACCGGCCCGCCGCCCGGGGAGTACTTGATGGCGTTCGAGAGCAGGTTGTCGAGCACCTGCCCCAGGCGCACGGGGTCGCAGAGCAGCACGAGGCGGGGCGGGGCGTCGACCCGCAGGTCCACCCCCGCCTCCGCGGCCCGAAGCCCGGCCGCCGCGACGGACTGCTGGACCACCTGAACGAGGTCGGCCTCCGCCGTCTGCAGCGCCAGCACGGGGCCCGCGGTGCGGAGGAGGTCCTCGACCAGGACGAGCAGCTGGTCGGCGTTGCGCTCGACGACCTCCAGCCCGGAGCGGACGTGCCCGGGGAGCCGTTCGTCCATGGCCAGGAGCTCGGTGTAGCCGCGGATGGACGTCAGGGGCGTGCGCAGCTCGTGGGAGACGCCGGCCACGAAGTCGTCCTTGGCCTGCAGCGCCGCCACCAGCTCGGTCACGTCGTTGAACGACAGGACGGAGCCCTCGACCCCGCCGTCCTCGTCCCGGAGCACGCGGGCGGACACGGAGAGCACCCGCTGCAGGGGCGGCTCCCCCGCCCAGACCAGGGCGTCGGAGAAGGACTCGCCGCGGATCGCGCGGCGGGCGGGACGCCGGTCCACGGGCAGCGGCGTCCCGTCCGCGTCCGCGTAGACCCGCAGGTCCGCCTCGGCGCCGTCCCGCACCCCCTCGGGCAGCGAGAGCTCGTGGATCCGGTGCTGGCGGCGGTTCATGAGGATGTCGTGGCCGTGCTCGTCGATCGCCAGCACGCCCACGTCCACCGTGTCCAGGACGGTGTTCAGCAGCCGTTCCCGCTGCGCAGTCACGCCCAGCAGCCGGCGCAGCTCAGCGTCCTTGGCCTCGAGCTCGGCGTTCTGGCGCTCCATGCTGTTCGACAGCACCTGGACGGTGAGCCCGATGCCCAGCAGCATGACCGGGATCAGCAGCGGGGCCGTCAGCAGCTGTGCGCTCAGCGGCCGGGGCGGGACGAGGAGCGGGACCCACACCATGGCGAGGGTCAGGACGAACCCCAGCGGGGCGGACGCCCGGGGCAGCCGCCCGGAGCCGGTGAGCCAGATGACGGGGAACGCGGCCATGACGCCCACCCCGGTCACCGTGCTCAGCGTGCCCTCCCGCAGCAGGGTGATCGGGACGAAGTCCAGGACCGGGACGGCCAGGAACGCCCCGTAGGGCAGCCGGTCCCACGGCACCAGCACGCACAGGGCCGTCAGCGCCACCGTGAGCGCCAGGGCCAGCTGCACCCGCAGGTCGCCCCGCAGCGGCTCGTGGACCACCCAGATCCCGGCGACGAGGACGACGGTCGTGACGAACAGCGGCAGCTGGCTGAGGAGCACGCGCCGGCGCATCGACAGCTCGTGGAAGCTGATCCGGTCGAGGGAGAGGACGGTGAGCAAGCGGTCCACGGGAGAACTCTTCCGACTGGGTGCGTCACCCTCGGGGGGTCGGGATGACAATTGCAAAGAATAGCGGCTTAATGGGTCCATGACCCCCTCCCCCCAGGGTCGCCGTGCCGTCGTGATCGAAGACCACGACGACATCCGCAACCTCCTCGCCCAGACCATCGGCATGCGCGGCTTCACCGTGACGACCGCCGCGACCGGCCTCGAGGGCATCGAGGCCGTGCGCCGCGACGGCGCCGACCTCATCACCCTGGACCTCAGCCTCCCCGACCTCGACGGGCTGGAGGTCTGCCGGCGGGTCCGGCAGTTCTCGGACGCCTACCTGCTCATGGTCACGGCGCGCCCGGGCGAGATCGACCGGCTGGAGGGCCTCGAGCGCGGGGCGGACGACTACATCAGCAAGCCGTTCAGCCCCCGGGAGCTGCAGGCCAGGATCGAGGCGATGTTCCGCCGGCCGCGCGCCCGGGCGGAGCAGGCCGACGCCGAGGAGCTGCGCCGCGCGGCCGAGGTCCAGCGCAGCCTGCTGCCCGCCGCCGCCCCGTCCGTGCCCGGCTACGACGTGGCCGGGGCGTGCCGGCCGTCCCGCAGCGTGGGCGGGGACTTCTTCGACTGGTACACGACCGAGGGCGGACTCCAGGTCTCGCTGGCCGACGCCATGGGCAAGGGCATGGGGGCCGCGCTCATCGCCGCCACCGTGCGCGCCGTGCTGCGCTCCGCGGCCGGGCAGCCGGACATGGCGCAGGCCTTCGGCGACACCTGCCGGCACCTCGAGCACGACCTCGCCCACTCCGACTCCTTCGTCACGCTCTTCCACGCCCGCCTGGACACGGCCGACGGGGTCGTGGAGTACGTCGACGCGGGCCACGGGCTGGGACTGCACGTGCGCGCGGACGGGATCGACCGGCTGCGCCCGGGCGGCCCCCCGGTGGGGGCGGTGCCCGGGACGCAGTGGGTGCCCGGCCGGATCGTGCTCGCGCCCGGCGACGCCCTCGTCGTGGTCAGCGACGGCCTCCTCGACGCGTACGAGGACGTCGACGACGCCGTGCGGGCGGTCGCGGACGTGGTCTCCCGCCACGAGGACGCCTCCTCCGCCTGCACCGCGGTCCTCGACCTCGCCGGCGAGGAGACCCGGACCGACGACGTCACCGCCGTGGTCGTCCGCCGCCTGGCCGCCCCGTGAACCGCTTCCTCGTCCGGCTCCTGGTCGTCCTGACCCTCCTGCTGGGCGTCAACTACATCGCCTGGCGCTGGCTCGAGTCGCTGAACTGGTCTGCGTGGTGGATCGCCGTTCCCCTGGTGCTCGCCGAGACGTACAGCCTGATCGACGTCTCGCTCTTCGGGCTCACCGTCTGGCGGCTCCGGCGGCGCGGGGAGGCCGGCGCCCCGCCCGCGGGCGCCACCGTGGACGTGTTCATCACGACCTACGACGAGCCCCTCGACCTCGTGATGGGCACCGCCCTGGCGGCGCAGGCGATCCGGCACCCGCACAGCACGTGGATCCTCGACGACGGGGCCCGCCCCGAGCTCGAGGCGCTCGCCGCCGAGCACGGGCTGGGCTACCTGACGCGCAGCGAGGACTGGACCGACCGGCCGCGCCACGCCAAGGCCGGCAACCTCAACAACGCCCTGATGCTCACCCAGGGCGAGTTCCTGCTGATCCTCGACGCCGACCAGGTCCCGGCCCCGGAGATCCTGGACCGGACCCTGGGCTGGTTCAACGACCGCAGGGTGGCGCTCGTGCAGACGCCGCAGTGGTTCGTCAACGTGCCGGACCACGATCCGCTCGGCAGCCAGGCCCCCCTGTTCTACGGCCCCATCCAGCAGGGCAAGGACGGCTGGAACGCCGCATTCTTCTGCGGCTCCAACGCGATCCTGCGCCGCGAGGCGCTCATGCAGCTCGGCCTCTCCGGCTACGTCCAGGAGGTCGAGCAGGACGTGAAGGAATCCCTCGCCCGCACCCGGGCCGCCCTGCGAAGGGCGCGACGGTCCCCGGAGGCCGCGAACCCCGTCGTCGCCGGCATGCTCGACGACGTCGAGGCCGCCACCGAGCGGGCCCGCGCCGAGCTGAAGGCCGGCGCCCCCCTGACCGAGCTGACCTACCGCCTGCAGCGCGAGGTGGACGCGGCGGCCCGGCGCACCGTCACGCAGGACTTCTCCCAGATCGAGGCGGACCTCGCCTCGATCGCCGCCCTGGACCTGCCCCCCGAGGACGGCATGGTCTGGCCGGACGAGCTCGCCTCCGCCGTGGACCGGATGTCCCGCCGCGACCTGTCCCCGCTGGCCGCCGTGGAACCGGTGCGGGAGGTGCTCGAGGCGGTCTCCGTGGACCGGCCCGGCGAGGCCCAGCCGGTGATGCCGCTGGCGACGATCTCGGTCACCGAGGACATGGCCACCGCGATGCGCCTGCACGGCCTGGGCTGGCGCAGCGTCTACCACCACGAGGTCCTCGCCCACGGCCTGGCCCCCGAGGACCTGAAGACCATGCTCACCCAGCGCCTGCGCTGGGCGCAGGGCACGGTGCAGGTGCTGCTCCGGGAGAACCCCTTGCTGCAGCGCCGGCTGGGGTGGGGCCAGCGGCTCATGTACTTCGCCACGATGTGGAGCTACCTGTCCGGCTTCGCGGCCGTCGTCTACTTCGCCGCGCCCATCGTGTACCTGGTGCTGGGCATCCTCCCCGTCACGAGCCTCAGCTGGGACTTCTTCGTCCGCTTTATCCCCTTCATGGTGGTGAACCAGCTGCTGTTCCTCGTGGTGGGCCGGGGCATCCCCACCTGGCGCGGCCAGCAGTACAGCCTGGCGCTGTTCCCCATCTGGATCAGGGCGTGCACCACGGCCGCCCGCAACGTCTGGTTCGGCCGCCCCCTCGGCTTCGCCGTCACGCCCAAGGTGCGGCAGGACGCCGGCCCGGCCTGGCACCTCATCCGCCCCCAGCTGGTGGTGATGGGGCTGCTGGCCGCGGCCCTCCTGGTGGGGACCGCCCGGCTGGCGGTGGGGCTGAACGAACCGGTGGGAACCCTGGTCAACGTGGCCTGGGTCGCCTTCGACCTGGTGGTGCTGAGCGTGCTCGTCACCGCCGCGAGATACACGGGCTTCGAGCCCGAGGAGAGGAGTGCCGATGCAGTTCACGATTGAGCAGAAGCCGAGGTTCGCCCACATCACGGGCACCGGACGGCTCAACATGGTGGGAGCGCCCAAGCTCCGGGAGGTCGTGGCGAAGGTCGTCGACGAGGGCAGCAACCACGTGGTGGTCGACCTCGGCGGCACCGAGTTCATGGACTCGTCCGGTCTGGGCGCCCTCATCGGGTGCCTCAAGCTGGCCCGCCAGGCCGGCGGCGACCTGCGGATCGCGAACGTCCGCCCCCAGGTCCGCATGGTCCTCGAGCTCACCAGCATGCACCGCGTCCTGACCCCCTACGACACCGCCGACGCGGCCTTCGCCGATGACTGAGCCCACGGCCCGCCGCTCGCGCCGGGGCCCGGCCACCGCCCTGACGGTGGACGCCCTGCACGAGGACCTGGACGCGCTGTGGGCGGAGGCCGCGTTCGTGCCCGAGACCGACCGGATGGCCTTCACGCTCGCGGTCGTGGAGGCGGCCGGCAACGTGGTGGTGCACGCGGTGCCCGCGGCGGAGGACCCGATCGAGCTCTCCGTGGACCTGGTCGCGGACCCCCACCGGCTGGAGGCGAGGATCTACGAGATCGGCGCCGCACCGGCGCAGGTCGACCTCACGGGGGCCATGGCGCAGGAGCACCGCGAGTCCGGCCGCGGGCTCGCCCTGATCCAGGCGCTGGTCAGCCGGGTGGTGTTCGAGCGGCACGGGGACACGAACGTCTGGAAGCTGTGCCGGGTGTGCGGCCGGGACGAGGTGTAGCGCCCTCGGGGACGCGCTGAACCCGCGTCCGGCCGGGGCGGACGTCCCCTGATTTGCGGATGCAAAGTGTCCGCCGTGGTGCCTAGACTTTGGTCCAGGACAACACGTCAGGGGGCTCACGTTGTCACCGAGAACACTCGTTCAGGGGCCGGTCGGGCGCCCCGCCGCAGGGGGACGTCAGCGGCGGGACGCACGCCGGGCACGCCGAGAGAAGTCGTCATGATCGCCGCGATCATTCCCGCCCATGACGAGGCGGCCCGCGTCGAGCACGCGGTCGTCTCCCTCCACCGCCAGACCCGTCCGCCGGAGCGCATCCTCGTCATGTCGGACGACTCCACCGACGCCACCGTCGAGGTCGCCCTGCACGCCGGCGCCGAGGTCCTGCTCACCGTCGACAACCGGCACCACCGTGCCGGGGCGCTCAACCAGGCCCTGGACACCGTCCGGATGGAGCCGGACGACCTGGTGCTGGTCCTCGACCCCGGCGTCCGGCTGCCGCCGGGCTTCCTGGCCCGCGCCCTGGCCGCCCTCCGGGACCGCAACGTGGGCGCCGTCTCCGCCCGGTCCACTGCCGTGGGGGGCCCGGCCGCGCTGATCCGCTGGCAGGCGCTCGAGGACGTCCACCGGTCGTTCGGCCGCTACTGCGACGAGGGCGCCGTGACCGGCCAGACGCGTCTCGCCCTCGACCTGGAGGCCGTCGGCTGGCGCCTCTGCCCGCCGCTGGAGGCCGAGGAGGACGTGCCCGTCCCGGTCGAGCACCTCGCGCCCGTCCCGGTCGAGCGCGTCGTGCCCGTCCCGGTCGAGGTCCTCCGCGCGGAGCCGGCGGCCGCGTGATCCGCCGCCCGGCCCGCCGGGACGCTCAGTCTCAGTCGCGGACGGCGCGGCCCACGAGGACGGCCGCCGCGCCCGCGAGGACCGTGGTGGTCAGGCACCCGATCGGCAGGGGCAGGCAGCAACCGCCCACCGTGACGTTCGTGCCGCGGCGCGTCCGGGTGGAGTACCCGGGGAAGGGGAGCATCCGGAAGCCGGAGCGGCGCCCGTACCCCCCGCCCCGGTGGCCGGACAGGTCGTAGCCCGGGCCGAAGCGGCCGGGGCCTCCGCGGCCGGGTCGGCCGAGGGGCGAGCGGGACCAGCGGGCGTCGAACTCGCCGTCGGCCGCGCGGTAGTCGAATCCGGAGGAGGTCATGCCACCCATCAAACCATCAGCAGGCTGTCGGGTCCACCCTGTCACCGCCGGGAACGGGCTCAGCCGCGCCGCAGCAGCTCCTCGGCGCGCTCCACGTGCTCCCGCACCGCCTCGGCCCGGCGGACGACCGCGTCCAGCCGGTGGGCCGAGGACTCCTCGTCGGCCCGCACGAACCGGGCCATGGTGAGGGCCTCCGCCGCCTGGGCCATCGCGTTGCCGGCCCGGGAGAGCTCACGGTGGACGTCGTTGAGGTAGCCGCCCGGGGAGGCCGGGATGTCGTGGCTGCTGCTCGGCGCCGTGCGCTGCGCCGCCGCGCACACGGCCCGCACCTCCGGCAGCAGATCGGCGAGCGCGTTGGCGGTGGGCACCACGGACTGCGCGAGCGTCTTGTCCGGGAGGCTCTCGAGGATCTGGTGGAAGCGGTCCAGACCCCGGCGGAACCGGTCGTGGGCACGGCGCCACACGCCCAGACCGAGCTCGGCCTCGTCACGGCGAGCGGCGCGGTAGTCGCGCAGGAATGCCACGGGCGGTCCTTTCGAGTGGAGACAGTCCATCCTACGGCGGCCCGGCCCGCCCTCCGTGCGCGCGGAGGGCGGGCCGGGCGGGGCCCGACGACGCGCCGGGACCGGGCCGTCCGCGGCCGTGCCGAGGGGTGCGCTCAGGGGACGAGCAGGACCTTGCCGATGTGCGTGCCGGAGTCGAAGTACTCGTGCGCCCGCGCGACCTCGTCCAGGGGGAACGTGCGGTCCACGACCGGGCGGACGGCCCCGGACTCGACGTGGGGCCACACGTGCTCCCGCACGGCGGCCATGATGCGGGTCTTCTCCGCCACGGGCCGCGGCCGCAGCGTGGTGCCGATCACGGCGGCCCGCTTGGCCATGAGCTTGCCGAGGTCCAGCTCCCCCGTGCGCCCGCCCTGGGTGGCGATGACCGCGATCCGGCCGTTGGTGGCCAGCGCGTCCAGGTTGCGCCCCAGGTAGGAGCCGCCCACGACGTCGAGCACGATGTCGGCGCCGTGCCCGTCCGTGAGCTCCCGCACGCGCGCCACGAAGTCCTCCTGCCGGTAGTCGATCGCCTCGGCGCCGAGCCGCCGTGCGGCGTCGGCCTTGTCCGGGCTGCCGACCGTGGTGAGCACGCGCAGGCCGAGGGCCCGGCACATCTGGAGGGCGTTGGTGCCGATCCCGCCGGTGCCGCCGTGCACCAGGACCGTCTCGCCCTCGCGGGCGGCGGCGGCCATGAAGACGTTGGAGAACACCGTGGCGCACACCTCCGGCAGGCCGGCGGCGGCGACGAGGTCCACCCCGGCGGGCGCGGGCAGGACCTGGCCGGCCGGGGCGACGACCTCCTCGGCGTAGCCCCCGGAGTCCAGGAGGGCGACGACCTCGTCGCCGGGGGCGAACCCGGCGCCGGCGGGCACCTCGGGGCCGAGCTCCTGCACCGTGCCCGAGACCTCGAGGCCGAAGACGGTCGACGCCCCGGGCGGGACCGGGTACCTGCCCAGCCGCTGCATGACGTCGGCCCGGTTGATCCCGGCGGCCCGGACCCGGATCCGCACCCCGTCGGGTGTGAGCTCCGGGGCGGGGACCTCGGCGACGGCGAGGACGTCCGGTCCGCCGGGGGTGGTCTCGAGCACTGCGCGCATGGTGGGGCCTTCCGGTCGGGGGCGACGGTCGCTCCCATTGTGTCGCGGGGCGGGCACCCGGTCACCCGGCGTCGGCCCGTGGCGAACCGGGGGACGCCGGCGCCGCCCTCAGCGGATCGAGGCGTAGGCGTCGAGGGCGCGTCCGCGGCTGGCCGGCAGGTCCACGACCGGCTCGGGGTAGCCCACCGACGGGCCGAGCAGTCCGGGCTCGTGCGGGTCCACGCCCGCGTCGCCGGCCAGCTCGGGGATCCAGCGGCGGATGTAGCGGGCCTCGGGGTCGAACTTCCGGCCCTGGGTCAGCGGGTTGAAGATCCGGAAGAACGGGCTCGCGTCCGCGCCGGAGCCCGCGACCCACTGCCAGTTCCCGGGCCCGCTCGCCGGCTCGGCGTCCACGAGCGTCTCCCAGAACCACTGCTCCCCCACCCGCCAGTCGACCAGCAGGTTCTTGGTGAGCAGGGACCCGGCGACCATCCGGACCCGGTTGTGCATCCACCCCGTGGCCCGCAGCTGCCGCATGCCCGCGTCCACGAGCGGGAAGCCGGTGCGCCCCTCCTGCCAGGCCCGGACGTCGCCGGCGGCCTCCGCCCGGTCCCGCCACGGGAACGCGTCGAAGGCCGGGCGGACGTGGCGCACGTGCAGGTCCGGCACCTGGTGGAGCAGGTGCCAGTTGAACTCCCGCCAGCCCAGCTCGGCCAGGAACTTCTCCAGCCCCGGGCTGCTCCCCCGCTCGGACCGGTGCCGGACGGCCGCGTCCCAGACCGCGAAAGGGCTGATCTCGCCCCACCGCAGGTGCGGGGAGAGCCGGCTGGTGCCGTCCCGGTCCGGCCGGTCGTGGCCCTCGGCGTAGTCCTCGACGCGGTCCAGGAAGTCGTCCAGCCGCTCCCACGCGGCCGCCTCCCCGGGCGTCCACACCGCGGCCAGCCCGGCCGCGCGCTCCGGGGACGGCAACAGGTCCCAGTCGTCCTGGTCCTCGGTGCCGGCGGCCGCCGCCACCGCCGCGGCGGCCCCCCGGCCCGGCCCGGGCACGGGGAGCGGCTGCCGGATCTCCAGCCCCCGGAGCGCCTTCCAGAAGGGGGTGAACACCTTGTACGGGCCGCCGGCGCCGGTGCGCAGGGTCCACGGCTCGTGCAGCAGCGCGGCCTGGAACGAGTGCGCCTCCACCCCGTGCTCGGCGCACCACTGCTTCACCCCGGCGTCCACGGCGAGCTCGGGCCCGCCGTAGCGGCGGTTCCAGGTGATGCCGCCCGCCCCCGTGCGCTCGAGGACCTCGGGGAGCACGGTCCCGGCGGGACCGCGGCGCAGCACCAGGGGGATGCCCAGCTCCCGGAGCGACTCCCGCAGGGACCGCAGCGACCCGTCCAGCCACCACTTCGCGGCCGTGCCGAGGGGCCGGACCCCCTCGGACTCCTGGTCCAGGACGCAGAGGGCGACCACCGCGCCGCGCCGGCACGCGGCGTCGAGGGCGGGGTGGTCCGTGACGCGCAGATCGTCCCGGAACCACACGATCGTCGTCGTCCCGCGGTCGGGGCTCTCGGGTGCGTCCACGCGCTCACCCTACCGGGGCTTTGGCGGCGTTCCGGGCGCCGTGGAAGAATGGGCGACGCGCTCCGCCGCCCCCGCCGGGGACCGGGCGGGCGCGGGGAAGGTTGTCCGAGCGGCCTAAGGAGCCGGTCTTGAAAACCGGTGTGCGGTGACCCCGTACCAAGGGTTCAAATCCCTTACCTTCCGCCTTCGCACGAGGCCCCCACCGCGAACCGGCCGGTGGGGGCCTCGGCCCGTCCCGGGGCCGGAGAAATGTCGCGGTGTCGTGGTCCGCCGTTCACCTCTGCGTGCTGAAATGGGGACAACGCACCGCCGCATCCCCCGGAGGACCCCCATGGCGCCCCAGAAGCACCGTCCTGCCCTGCTCGCCGCGCTCGCCGCCGGCGCCGTGGTCACCTCGACCGGTCTGGTCCTCCCCGCGGCGTCCGCCGAGGGGACGGCGCCCCCGCCGGCTCCCGCCGCGGGAGCGACCGCGGCCGGGGAGACGGCCGTCGAGCTGCTCTACTTCAACGACTACCACGGCCGGCTCTCCTCCGACCCCCTCCTCTTCGCGGGCGCGATCGAGCAGCTGCGCGCGGAGAACGAGGACGGCACGCTGCTGCTGTCCGGCGGGGACAACGTGGGCGCCTCCGAGTACGTCTCGGCCGTGCAGCAGGACGACCCCACGCTCGACGTGCTCGACGCGCTCGAGCTCGACGCCTCCGCCGTGGGCAACCACGAGTTCGACCGGGGTGCGGACGACCTGACCGGCCGCATCACCGAGCGCGCCGACTTCCCCTACCTGGCGGCCAACGTCACCGGCCCAGACGGCGAGCTCGTCACCGAGGCGTCCGCGACGTTCGACGTCGAGGGCGTGCGCGTGGGCGTGGTCGGCGCCGTCACCCAGCAGACCGCCACGCTCGTCTCGCCCGGCGCGATCGAGGGCATCACCTTCGGCGACCCCGTGGAGGCCGTCAACGCCGAGGCCGAGCGGCTCGAGGCGGACGGGGCGGACGTCGTGGTGGCCGTCTACCACGAGGGCGCCGCCGACGCGGCCGACGCCCTCGGCGACCGGCTGGTGACCGGCACCAGCGCGACCGTGGACGTGGTGCTCAACGGGCACACCCACCAGGTCTACGACGAGGGCGTCGACGTGGACGGCGACGGCGACCTCGACCGCGCGGTCCTGCAGGCCGGCTCGTACGGCGGCAGCCTCGGGCGGATCTCCCTGAGCTACGACGAGGCCGCCGACGACGTCGACCTCACCACCGGCGTGCTGGCCGTCGACGAGGTCGTCACCGCGACCGAGGAGGAGCTGGTCGCCCGGTATCCGCGCGTCGCGGAGGTCGCCGGGATCGTCGCGGACGCCGAGGCGGTGGCCCTGGAGCGGGGCAGCACCCCGGTCGGCGAGATCACCGGGGACATCACCACCGCCTACGGTCTGCGGGACGGCGTGCAGGCCCGCGACGACCGCGGCGCCGAGTCGAGCCTCGGCAACCTGGTCGCCGAATCCATCCGCGACAGCCTGGACGGGTCGGACGGCGTGCAGATCGGCCTCATCAACCCCGGCGGCCTGCGCGCCGACCTCCTCTGGGCGGACGACCCCGACCAGGCCATCGACGGCGAGCGCGACGGCGTGGTGACGGAGTCCGAGGCCAACCAGGTGATGCCCTTCGCCAACAACCTCAACACCGTGACCCTCACCGGCGAGCAGTTCGAGCGGGTCCTCGAGCAGCAGTGGCAGCCCGAGGGATCGTCCCGGCCGTACCTGCAGCTGGGCCTGTCCGAGAACGTGTCCTACACCTTCGACGCCGCCCGCCCGGCCGGTGAGCGGATCACCTCGATCACGGTCGACGGGCAGCCCGTCGACCCGGCCGCCGAGTACGTGATCGGCTCGGTGTCCTTCCTGGTGGAGGGCGGCGACAACTTCACCGCCCTGACCGAGGGCACCGACGTCACCGACACCGGCCGGATCGACCGCGACGCCTGGATGGAGTACCTCGCCGCCCGCTCCGCCGACGCCCCGATCGCCCCGGAGTTCGACCGCCGGTCCGTGTCGCTCGGCGACGCGGCCGCCGAGGCCTGCACGGTGGAGTTCGAGGTCGCGCAGCTCGACATGACCTCCCTGGGCGCCCCGGCCACCACGGAGGTCTCCGTGCGCGAGGGCGGGCCGGAGGGCACCGAGATCGGCACCGCGGCCGTCGCCGAGGGCGCGGCCACGGTCGCCGTGGACGCCTCCGCCCTGGCCGAGGGCGCCCCGGTGTGGCTCGTCGCCGCGCCCTCCGGCACCCGGGTCCGCGTCCCGGAGCAGGTCCTGGCCCTGGCCGAGGGCTGCGCGCCGGTCCCGGCCCCCACGGACGGGACGGGCGAAGAGCCCGCCCCGGCCCCGGAGCCCGGGGCCGGCACCCCGCCGGTGGAGCTGGCGATCCGGGAGATCCAGGGCACTGGGGACGTCTCGCCGGTGGCGGGGCAGGCGGTGACCACCCGCGGCGTCGTCACCGCCGTCTACGCCACCGGCGGGCTCAACGGCTACTACGTGCAGACGCCCGGCACCGGCGGCGACCTCGACCCGGCCGCCCACGACGCCTCTGACGGGGTGTTCGTGCACTCCCCCGACACCGCCGCTGCCGCGCAGCCGGGACAGTTCGTGGAGGTCACCGGCGAGGTTGCCGAGCACCACGGCCAGACCCAGCTCCGCGTGCGGACCGACGGGCTGACCGTCCTCGACGAGCCGGCCGGTACGGTCGAGCCCGCCGCCGTCGGCTGGCCCGCCGGCGAGGCCGAGCGCGAGGACCTCGAAGGCATGCTCCTGGACCCGGCCGGCGCGTTCGTGGTCACCGACAACCACGACCTCAACCGCTACGGGGAGATCGGCCTGGCCGCGGGCACCACGCCGCTGGTGCAGCCCACCGCCGTCGGCGTGCCCGGCTCGCCGGAGGCCGCCGCCCAGGCCGCCGACAACGCCGCCCGCGGCGTGCTGCTCGACGACGGCGCCACGACCAACTACGGCAACTTCGCCAACGCCGACACTGCGCTGCCGTACCTCTCGCCCGAGACCCCAATGCGGATCGGCGCCCCCGTGGAGTTCGTGGCCCCGGTGGTGCTCGGATACGGGTTCGACGAGTGGCGCCTCCAGCCCACAACCCACCTCACCGGCGACAACGCCAGGAATTCACCGATCGTGGCCGAGAACACCCGCACCGCCGCCCCCGAGGACGTCGGCGGGACCGTGCAGCTGGCCACGTTCAACGTGCTGAACTACTTCACCACCACCGGCGAGGAGCTCACCGGCTGCAATTACTACACCGACCGCGCCGGGGACCCGATCACCGTCCGCGGCGGCTGCGAGGTCCGCGGGGCGGCCGAGGACGAGGACCTTCAGCGCCAACAGGCCAAGATCGTCGCCGCCGTCAACGCCCTGGACGCCGAGGTCGTCTCCCTGGAGGAGATCGAGAACTCCGCGAAGTTCGGCAAGGACCGGGACCAAGCCCTGTCCGAGCTCGTCGACGCCCTCAACGCCGCCGCCGGCTCCGCGATCTGGGCGTACGTGCCGTCACCGGCCCAGCGGCCCGCCGTCGGGGACGAGGACGTCATCCGCACCGCGTTCATCTACCAGCCGGCCGCGCTCGGGACCGTGGGCGAGTCCGTGATCCTGCAGGACGAGGAGAACTTCGACAACGCCCGTGAGCCGCTGGCCCAGACGTTCCGTCCCGCCGGCGGGGACGCGGGCGAGGACTTCACGGTGATCGTCAACCACTTCAAGTCCAAGGGCTCCGCCCCCTCCACCGGCCCCAACGCGGACGCCGGGGACGGCGCCGGCGGCTGGAACGCCGACCGCACCGCCCAGGCCCAGGCCCTGGTGGCCTTCGCCGAGCGGCTGAAGTCCACGCAGGGCACCGACCGGGTCCTCCTGACCGGTGACTTCAACTCCTACGACCAGGAGGACCCCATGCGGGTCCTGCACGACGCCGGCTACACGAACCTGGCGCCGGCGGGCGAGCACTCCTACGCCTACGGCGGGATGGTTGGCTCCCTCGACCACGTCCTGGCGTCCCCCGCCGCGGCCGGGACCGTCACGGGTTCGGACATCTGGGAGATCAACGCCCACGAGTCGGTGGGCCTGGAGTACAGCCGGCACAACCACAACGTGGTCGACCTCTACGCGGCCGACCCGTACCGGGCCTCCGACCACAACCCGGAGATCGTCGGCCTGGCCCTCGCCGGCGCCGAGCCCGCCGGCCCGCAGAAGCCGGGCAGGGGCAACTCCGGCGAGCACCCCGGCAAGGGCCTCCGGGAGCACGCCGACGACCGGGCCCGCGAGGTCCTGCACCGCCGCTTCGGCTGACCCGGCCGCGGCGCGCCTGCCCCGGTGCCCCGAGGTCAGTCGCGTGCCGGGGCCGGGCCCAGCACCGCCGCGGCGATGCGGTCGGCGTCCGCCAGGGTCCGGGCACCCAGCTCCGCGGACGCCCCGGCCTCCGCGGCGATCGCCACGCCCCACTGGACGGCCGAGAGCTGCAGGCCGAGCACGAGGACGCCGGGCTCCACGCCGCCGTCGACGCGCACGGCCCGGTACGGGGGCCGGGTGACGTCCAGCCCGGTGCCGGGCACGGTCGCGACGCCGTCCCGGGTCTCCATGGCCCGGACCCGCACCAGGCCCTCCCGGTGCATCGCGGACAGCAGCGGGGAGATGTTGCGCCGGACGTCGTTGGGCGGGGACATGGCCTCCACGAGGTGCTCGGCGCGGAAGGGCTCGTCCTTGACCCAGGGGGAGCTCGCCACGAACCGGCCCTCCTCCTCGTCCACGAGGAACTGCGGGTCCGGGCCCAGGAAGCGCACCACGCCGGCACGGGCCAGCGCCGCCAGCTGCTGGGTCCGCAGCACCGGCGGCCCGGAGGCGAGGCCCTCCACGAAGGGTTCGAACGTGCGGCGCAGCTCGTCGGTCCAGGAGGCGTCGCTGATCCCGAGGTCCGCCAGCACGGCCTTGAGCACGGTGCGCGCGGCGTTGAGCGAGGCGACGGCCATCTGCAGCGGGTCGTCCTCGCCGGCCAGCGCGCCGTGCACGTCCCGGTCCAGGTGGTGGACCAGGGCCGCCGCGTACTCGTCGTGGGACCCGAAGCTGAGCCCCTCGAAGGGGCGGGCCAGCCGGAGGGCGTTGAGCTGCCGTCCCGGGACCACCGCGGACGCAATGAGCCGCTCGGCCCGGGAGGTCCAGGGCCCCTCCGGGTGGTCGTCGCCGGTGCCGAGCACGGCGTCGAAGCGCGCCAGGAACTCCTGCGGGTCGGTCTCGAAGGCGTCCGGGGCGGTCCGTGCCAGGACGGAGTAGTAGTTCCACTGGGCGTCCTTGCGGATCAGCGGATAGAGGTCCGTCTCGAAGGACAGCGGACCCTCCGCCCGCGCCGCGAGCTCCCGCACGGCGTCGAAGGTGAAGAACCGGGTGACGAGGGAGCCGGCGTAGTAGCCCTCGAGCACCGCCTTGGAGCGGTACGGGGCGCCGCGGCGGGAGCCGGCCACGATCACGGGCTCCCGCCCCGAGGGGTGGTAGACGTAGCGCTCCCCGTCCTGGGTGTAGATCCCGCCGCGGCCCTCGGTGACCTGGGCCAGGACGTCGCAGAAGTTCAGGCCCATGCCGCGCACCAGCACGGTCCGCCCGGCGGGCAGGTCGTCCCAGTGCGCGTCGGCGGGCACGGCGGGCGGCCAGTAGGTCAGCCCGAGCTCGGCGGCGCCGTCCACGAGCTCCCGCTGGTCGGGGCGCAGGTCGGCGTCGAGGTGGCCCAGGGCGAGCACCACGGCGTCCGCCGGGAGGTTCTGCCCGCCGCTGATCTCCACGTCGTAGCGGTGCCGGGCGTGCTCCCGCACGTGCACGCCCACGGCCTCGGCCCGGTGCACGGCGAGCTGCACGGTGGCGGGGAGGGCGTCCTGCAGCGTGCGGAAGACCCAGGAGAGGTAGACCCCGTACATCCGCCGGGAGGGATAGGACTGGGGCGTCATCCGGGTCAGGTGCGCGGCGTCGTCGGGGTCCACGGCGATGGTCCCCGCCACGGCGGACAGCCGCCAGTGCTCGAAGCTCATGTTCCGCAGCGGCTCGAGCGGGTCCACGGGCAGCACGCCGTCGTCGGCGATCACCGTGGGGAACACCGAGGGCGTGTTCATGAGGTACAGCGGGGACTGGTTCGTCCGCCACACGTGCCCCGGACCGGGCGGGAAGGGGTCGACGACGTCGATGCGCACCCGGGCGCCCGAGGCCGCCGCACGGGCCGCGAGCCGCTCCACGACCGACAGCCCGCGCGGGCCCGCCCCGATCACCGTGACTCGTCGTTCGGAACCTGGCCTGCCCGTTGCGCTCATGGCCCTCAGGATATCGACCCGCCCGCCGGGCCACGGGCCCGGGGCTGCGCCTACGATGGCGGACATGACCGAGACCGCGCAGACCGCCGCCCGCCCGACCGCCGAGCAGCCGCACGACGAGAACCTGTGGCTGGAGGAGATCACGGGGGACGCGCCCCTGGAGTGGGTCGCCGGGCAGAACGCCCGCACCCTGGCGGCGCTCGAGAGCCCGCGGCTGCGCCGCCTCGAGGCCGACGTGCTCGCGGTCATGGACTCGACCGAGCGGATCCCCATGGTCGCCAAGCACGGGCCGCACTACTACAACTTCTGGCGCGACGCCGAGCACCCCCGCGGCGTCTTCCGCCGCACCACGTGGGAGTCCTGGCTCGGCGAGGACACCGAGTGGGAGGTCCTGCTCGACGTCGACGCGCTGGCCGCCGAGGAGGGCGTCGACTGGGTCTGGGGCGGGGCCCGGCTGCTGCGCCCGCAGTACACCGGCGGGCGGCACCGGCGGGCGCTGCTCAGCCTCTCCCCCGACGGCGGCGACGCGAAGCGGGTGCGCGAGTTCGACCTCGACGAGCGCCGGTTCGTGCCTGGCGGCTTCGACGTCCCCACGGCGAAGTCCACCGTGACGTGGGTGGACGCCGACACCCTGCACGTGGGCTCCGACTTCGGCCCCGGCTCGATGACCACGTCCTCCTATCCCCGCACCGTGCGCGTCCTGTGCCGCGGGCAGGACCTCGCCGAGGCCCGGCAGGTGTTCGAGGTGGCCGAGGACCACGTGCAGGCCGTGCTCGTGCGGGACCACACGCCGGGCTTCGTCCGGGACGTGGCCGTGGACGTGGTCGACTTCTTCGCCTCCCGGACCTACCTGGTGCGCGAGGAGGAGCTCGTGCACGTCGACGTCCCCGACTCGGTGACGGTGGACCTGCACCGGCAGTGGCTGCTGCTGCGCCCGCAGGAGGAGCTCGAGCTGGACGGGACCGTGCACCCGGCCGGGTCCCTGCTCGTGGCCGAGCTCGAGGCGTTCCTGGCCGGGGACCGCTCCGTGACCGCCGTGTTCGTCCCGGACGCGCGCACGTCGCTGCAGTCCTGGTCCTGGACGGCCGACCGGCTGATCCTCAACCTGCTGCGGGACGTCTCCTCGGTGGTCCGCGTCTCCGAGCCGGGCCCGTGGACCTCGTCCGAGCTGCCCGGGGCGCCGGCCCTGCACAGCGTGGACGCCTACGCCGTCGACGACGAGGACCCGGAGGCGGGCAACGACTACTGGCTCGTGGCGACCGGCTTCCTCACCCCGACCACCGTGTCCCGCGGCACCCTCCCGGTCCGCGGCGGGGCGACGGCCCCGCCGCGGGTGGCGAGGACCGCCCCCGCGTTCTTCGACGCGTCCGGGCTCTCGGTCGAGCAGCACTTCGCGGTCTCGGCGGACGGCACCCGGGTGCCCTACTTCCAGGTGGGTCCCGCCGACCCGGTCCTCGACGGGGGGAACCCGACGCTGCTCTCCGGCTACGGGGGCTTCGAGGTCTCCCGGACCCCCGCCTACTCCGGGGCCCTCGGGCGGTCCTGGCTGACCCGCACCGACGACGCCGGGCGGTCCGGGATCTACGTCCTCGCCAACATCCGCGGCGGCGGGGAGTACGGCCCCGCGTGGCACCGGGCCGCCCTGCAGGGGAACCGGCACCGGGCGTACGAGGACTTCGCGGCCGTCGCGGCGGACCTGCAGGCCCGCGGGGTGTGCACCCGGGGAACGCTCGCGTGCTCGGGCGGCTCCAACGGCGGGCTGCTCGTGGGCAACATGCTCACCGGGCACCCCGAGCTGTTCGGGGCGGTCTCCTGCGGGGTGCCGCTGCTGGACATGCGCCGCTACACGAAGCTGTCCGCGGGCTACTCCTGGATCGCGGAGTACGGCGACCCGGACGACCCGGAGCAGTGGGAGTCCGTCCGCACGTTCTCGCCGTACCACCTGCTGGAGGAGGGGCGGGACTACCCGGACGTCCTGTTCTGGACCGCCACGAGCGACGACCGCGTGGGTCCCGTCCAGGCGCGCAAGGCCGCCGCGCGGATGCTCGGCATGGGCTACGAGAACGTGTGGTTCTACGAGGCCACCGAGGGCGGGCACGCGGGCGCGGGCGACAACAAGCAGGCCGCCCGCCTGCACGCGCTGTCCCACGAGTTCCTCTGGACGGCGCTGCACCGGGGCTGAGCCCCGGCGCGGGTCAGCGGCGCTCGCGGTCCGGGACGGCCCAGCCCATCAGGAGGGACACCACCCCGATGATCAGGGTGGCGAGCACCGCCGTCCAGAGGAAGGAGTCGATCTCGAGCCGCAGCGGCGTGAAGGAGCTCAGCCAGGACGTCAGCCACAGCATCGCCGCGTTGACCACGATGGCGAACAGCCCCAGCGTGAGGCAGGTGATCGGCAGGGACAGGATCGTCAGCACGGGCCGCACGACCGCGTTCACGGCGCCGAAGACCAGGCCGACGAACAGGTAGGCCAGGACCGACGCCGTGGTCTCGCCCCCGACGGCCGAGACGACGGACGGGTCCGCCGCGATGCCCATCCCGGGCAGGATCCAGGCGGCCACCCAGATGGCGAGCGCGTTGACGAGGACACGGAGCAGGAAGGACATGGCCCCATCCTGTCAGGAACGGCGGGTGACGGCGGCCCAGCCCACGAGCGCGGCCGCGCCGCACAGCGCCAGGCCCAGGGTGAGGGCGATCCGCCCCGTGTCCACGGCGGGACGCCACGTGACGCTGTCCCCCCGGACCACGTACACCCCGGCCGGCTCGGCGTGCACGCCGTAGCCCACGCCCGATCCGCTGCCCGAGCTGTCCTTCTCCTCGCCCGAGCCCCCGCCACCGCCGCCCCAGCCCCTGACGCGGGCCACGGGCACGACCGTGGTGCCGTGCACCTCGTACGCCTCGCCGAAGACCCGGCGCACCGTCACGGCGTCGACGGCCTCCTCAAGGACGGAGCGGTCCGTGAGCCCGGCGCGCCAGGCGGGGGCGGGGCGGGGCGCACCGGGTGCGGCGGGCGTGGTCTGCGGACGGTCCTGCTCCGGCATGGTGGCCTCCTGGGCTCGGGCGCCGGCGGCGCGCTGAGCCCCAGTGTAGGAAGCCGCTGGCCCTCGGTCACGGGGCGGCCGCAGATGACGGGCGGCGCCGGACGCGGGCCCGGAACGCGAAACACCCCGGACCGCGGGATCAGGGCTTGATCGTCCAGGACCCGTCCGCCGTGACCTCGACCAGACCGGGCCCCGGATAGGTCACGCGGCCCGAGTAGCGTCCGATGCGGTTGACCAGGAGGTCGTCCATCCCGTTGTCGGCATAGGACCACATCGCGAAATTGCTGCTGCCACTGTGGGTGAGGTGCCGGCTGGAGTTGCCGCCCGTGTACCGGAAGACGGAGTCTCCCTTGCCGGAAACCGCTCGGCCGGCGCCGTACGCGGGCAGGGTCCTGGTCGACTTGACCGTGATGGTCCAGGGGCCCTCGGCCGTGATCTCGAGCCGCGTGGTCCTGTTCCCCCAGTCGAATTCGTCCAGCAGGGTGGTGCCGGAGTACGAACCGATGGCGTTGGCCAGGAGATCGGTGTCCCCGTACGCGGAGTCCAGGCCCCAGACCACGAAGTTCCCCGAGCCGCTGTACGACGACTGGACCGCGGCCACGGACTTGAGACCGTCGGGCTTGGCGATGCTGATGACCGCGTCGCCGTTGCCCCGGTAGGTCCTGGTGCCGGTGGGCGCGGGCTTCTTGGACGGATCTGTCCACGTGATGACGCCGCCCTGGAAGCGCTGGGCCTTCCCGGTGGGCGTGGTGTACTCACCGCTCGTCGGGTACCCGTATCTGCCGTTCTCCCAGCCGGTGCCGGCCCATGTCCGCTGGATGGCACCCTTCGTGGCGTGGGCACCCGTCCGGGAGGACCAGTGGATCGCCCCTCCCCGGAAGGACTGGTACGCACCGCCGGTCTTGAGACGCCGCTCGTTGTTGACGGGCTGCCCGAGGAAGCTCTTGCTGCCGCCGAGACTCTTCCACTTCGCTCCGATGGCCCCGGTCACACGGAACTGCGCCGTGAGGAGAACTTGGCTCTGCGGGGCACCGGCAGGAACCGCGTGGGCGGGAACGGCTGCCAGGCCGAGGCCTGTCGTAGAGACGAGGGCCGCTGTCAGAACAGCAACGGCGCGGCGGCGGGCGGGGACGGACATACGGGGCCTCCGAACAGCGATGAATGAATGCAAAACGGATGCTACTCGACCGTAGGGTCCGGTCTCGGCCGCTTCCTCCTGCCGGCACCAATGTGACGAAGGGCTGCCACCGCGTCCGGTCATCCACCGCCCGGGAGGCCGCAAATGGCCCCGGAACGCCAAACACCCCGGACCGCGGGTCCGGGGTGTTTCCGACGTCCTGGGACGTCACGAGCGCGGAGACGGGGGGATTTGAACCCCCGGTCGAGTTTAACCCCGACCCTTCATTAGCAGTGAAGTCCATTCGGCCGCTCTGGCACGTCTCCATCCGTGGCCCACCACGCGGGTGGACAACACGGGCCAGCTTAAGGGAGGACCGGGCACGGGGTCAAAGCCGACGGCGTCCGCGCCGCCCCGCGAGCACCGAGCGGTAGAGCCGGTCGAGGTCCGCCCCGATCCGCTCGGACCCGTAGACCGAGCGGATCTCCGCCGCCATGGCCTCCGGGCCCAGCAGACCGGGATCCGCCACGACGTCGAGCACGGCGCCGCCGAAGGCCTCAGGGGTGCGCTCGGCCACGAGGCGCCCGTTGCCCGGGTGCACGAAGTCCCCCTGCCCGCCGAGGGCGCCCATGACCACCGGCCGGCCCGCGGCGAGGGCCTCGGCCGCCGCCACGCAGAACGTCTCGGACCGGCTGGGCAGCAGGAACACGTCGGCGGCGGCCAGGCGCCGCTGCACCTCGTCCGCCCCCACGCTGCCGAGGAGCTGCACGCGCTCCCCCACCCCGAGCCGGCGCGCCCGCTCCCGGACCTCCTGCTCGAGGCCGCCGGAGCCGCACCAGGTGAGGCGGACGTCGTGGCCGGCGTCGCGCAGCCATGCCACGGTGTCCACGGCCAGGAGGGGGTCCTTGATCTCGCGCAGGGCGCCGACCGCGACGAGCTCCAAAGTGTGCCCCCGCGGCGGGTCCGTGACGTGCGCGGCGTGGTCAACCACGTTGCCGATCCGCTCCACCCGCTCGGCCGGCGCGAAGCGGCGCAGCACGTCGCACATCATGGTGCTCACGCCGGTGACGCGGTCCGGGACGCGCAGGATCCGGCGGCTCCCGGCGAGGAGCCGCCACACGGGCCCGTTCTGCTCGGGGGTGAGCACGCCGTTCCAGTGCTCCGTGTGCACCCACGGGCGGCGTCCTGCGAGCGGCAGGCAGACGAGCGCCGCCGAGAAGGGCATGGTGTGCAGGACGTCCGCGCCGGTCAGGTGGCGGCGGAGCGCGGCGTACGCCCGCAGCAGCGTGAGCGGGCGCAGGGGGTGGAAGGGGACCCGGAGCACCGGCACCCCGTCCCACTCCTCCTGGACGGCCGGCCCGGTGCGCAGCAGCCGCAGGTGCAGCACCCGGACGTCGTGGTGGCGGGCGGCGGCGCGCACGTGCCGGGGGACGAACGGCGTCTCCCCGGGTCGCTCCGCCGACGGGTACCAGGTGCTGACGACGAGCACGCGCACGGCACTCAGCCCTTCCCCGCGCCGGTGCGGCCGGGGGCGGCGTCGGACGCGGTGCCGGACGGGGGGCCGGAGACGGTGCGGGACGGGGTGGGGGCGGCGATCATGGTGCCACCCTATCGGCGGGGCCACGGCCGGGGCGCTCCGGGCACCGCGCCGGGGCGCGAGTAGACTCGGGCGCGATGACCAGCCCAGCCCCCGGGTCGGCCGCCTGATGTCCCGGCTGCGCTCGATCCTCTTCCCGCCGCCCAACCACGCGAACACCGACAACCCCTTGGGGTCGGCGTTCGCGCTGACCGTGGTGGCCGTGCTCGTCCAGGGGCTGTCCCGCTTCGGCTACAGCGTCCTGGTGGGCAACCTGCTGGGCCAGGAGGCGCTCGCCGAGGTCAACCTGACCATCTCGCTGGCCCTGTTCCTCGTCCTGCTGTGGCCCCAGGCCTCGGGCACGGGGGCCGCCAAGTTCATCGCGATGGCCCGGGGCCGCCAGGACCCCGAGGGGCAGGCGGCGACGGCCTCCTTCACCGCGAGCAGCGCGTCCGCGGGCATGGCGCTGCTGTCCGTCTCGGCGGTGCTCTACGCCGCGTTCGCGCTCGAGCTCTCCTGGGGCTTCGCGGTCTCGGCCGGTCTGCTGGTGCTCTCCCTGTCGGCCTACAACTTCGTGCGCGGCGTCCGCACGGGCAACAACCAGTTCGTGACCACGACGGCGTGGGACACCATCAGCTCGTTCCTCACCCTCACCCTGCTGCTGCTGGTCCTGCTCGCCGGCTGGCACTGGGTCCTGCTGCTGCCCCTGATCCTCGGCTACACGGTCTACGCGCTGCCCTCCTGGCCCCGCCGCACCGGGGCGCGCCTCGACCCGGCGGTGCGCCGGGAGATCCTGGTCTTCACCGCGTGGGGATCGGCCCACCTGCTGGCGGCGAGCGGTCTGATGCAGCTGTCCCTGGTGATCGGCGACAGCTTCGCCACGAAGGCGGAGGTCGGCCTCTACGCCGCCGCGGTGTCCCTGGCCACCCCCGCCAGCATGCTGTCCGGGGCGATGCTCACCGCGCTGTCCCCCAGCGTGGCCCGCATGTACGCCGCCGGGGACACCGCGGGCCTGACCCGGCAGGTGGACACGATCCTGCGGACGATGGTCACGGTGTTCCTGCCGGTCTTCGGCGTGGGCGCCCTGTGGGCGGAGCCGGTGCTCCGGGTGGTCTACTTCGGGGACCCGGAGTTCGCGGAGGCGGAGCCGCTGCTGGTCCTGCTGTTCCTGGCCGTCTCGGCGACCAGCTTCAACGCCGCGAACGCCCGGCTCAACGGCACCGAGCCCTGGGGGGTCAAGGTGCTCGCCGCCGCCAACGGCCTGGGTCTGGTCGTGGGCGTGGTGACGATGCTCCTGCTGGGCCCGGAGCTCGGCATCACCGCCTCCGCGGTGGGCTACCTCGTGGGCTCGCTGCTGAGCGCGGTGCTGCCGCTGCTGGTGGTCTGGCGGCTCGACCGGATGCGGTGGGGCACGGTCCTGCTGCGGATCGTAGCCGGCTACGCGATGATCCTGGTCGCGCTGCAGGTGCTCGGCCCCGACTTCCGGGTGCTGCCGGCGCTCGGGGCGACCGCCGTGTTCCTCGCGGTCTGGGCCGGGCTCAGCGCCCGGGACCTGCGGCCCGCCCTGCGCGCCGCGGGCGCCCGGCTCCGCCGCTGAGCCGGCCCCCGCCCACCCGGCCCCCGCTCACCCGGCGGGCCGGGCCCGCTGCCCGAACTGCCGGTCGAACTGCTCCGCGAAGGCCGGGACCATCGTGACCACGTAGTCGCGGGGCATGTGGTTGTCGTCCATGTAGACCCAGCGGTTGCCGATCCGGGACGGGCACGTGCCGTCGGGGCAGATCCAGTCGCTCATGTCGAGACTGACGAAGTTCCCGTGCCGCCCCGTCAGCGCGTCGGCCGGGTTCTGCGGTGCCAGCTTCTGCGCCCGCGGCGGGTTGCACCGCTCGGCGTCCGGGCCGTCCTGCTCGATGCAGGTGACCATGTTGAAGGGGAACCGCGGGTTGTCCCGGATCCCGACCACCGTGATGCCCCGCTCGCCGAGGTCCGCCAGGACCTGCGCGAACCCGGGGGCGATCTGCTCGCCGGGCCCCTCGTCGGCGGTCACGGTGGACGTGGTGAGCACGACGTCGATCCCGTGGTCCTCGATGTACCGGTCGGTGAGCTCGATCAGCTCCTGGCACTCGGTGTTGTCGGTGGTCTCCACGGGCTGGAACCGGCAGGCGCCGCGGATGACGGAGACCAGGTTCCAGCCGCGGTCCTCGGCGACGCGCTGGAACGCCGGCAGCCACTGCTCGGCGTGGGAGTTGCCGATCACCATGGCGTCGACCTCGGCGTCCGGGTCGACCGGCAGGGTCGAGCAGGCCACCTTGTAGCCGTCGAACCACTCCTCCGTCGCGGCGTCGCAGGACTCCGGCAGCTCGGACCACTGCCCCTCGCGGACCAGCGGGTTCGGGATCGTGGGCACCTGCGGGTCCTGGTCCCAGGCGAGGTCCCCGGTCAGCACCGCGGCCCCCGGGTTCTCGAGCGCGGCCTGCTCCGCGGCCTCCTGGGCGTGCCGGTCGAGGACCAGCCGCGCCCCGGAGGCGGGGACCAGCACGAGGGCCACGCACAGCACCACGAGGCCGAGCTGGTGCAGGCTCGCGCGGGGTCCGGTGCAGGGCCGGAGGGGCCGCTCGACGAGCCGGTGCACCAGCACGCCCAGCACGATGCTCCCCAGGAGGATGAGCAGCCCGTGCCCCAGCGTGGCCTTGGCGCGGTCCGTGACCACCAGGTAGGTGACGAGCACCGGCCAGTGCACCAGGTAGACGGCGTAGGACGCCTCGCCCAGGACCAGCAGGGGCCGGCGGCTGAGCAGGGCGTCGGCCCCGCGGGGGTCGCCGGTGTGCCCGGCCAGGATCACCAGGGCCGCCCCGGTCAGCGGCCACAGCGCCGCCCAGCCCGGGAAGGAGCCCTGGACGTCGAGGACGAGTCCGCACACGGCGATGGCCACGAGCCCGGTCCAGCCCAGGAGGAGGCGCAGCGCGCCCGGCAGGGTGACGCCGCGCAGCACGGCCAGGGCCAGGAGGGAGCCGAGGGCGAACTCCCACAGCCGGGCGCGGGTGTCGAAGTAGGCGAAGGCCTGCTCGCTGCTCGTGGAGACCACCGAGAAGGCGAAGGAGGCGAGGAAGACGGCGCTGAACACGCCGGTGGCCACCGTGGTGACGGTCCACCGGGTGCGCCCGGCGATCAGCCCGCACAGCGCGAGGAGCAGGGGCCACAGCAGGAACACCTGGCCCTGCACGGACAGGGACCAGAAGTGCTGGAAAGGGCTGGCCCCGGAGGTGTCCGCGGCGTAGTAGTCGACCGCGTCGAGGGCGAGCACCCAGTTCTGGGAGTACAGCACCGTGGCCACTGCTTCCTCGATCGCGGCGTACCAGCGGTCGGACGGGAACAGCAGCCGCACCACGACGAGGGTGCCCAGGACCGTGACGACGACGGGGGGCAGCAGCCGCGAGAACGTCCTGGTCCAGTAGCGGCCCAGCTGCGGCCCCTTGCCGGCCTCGAGCCGCCGGACGAAGGAGAGCGTCATGAGGAACGCCGAGATGAACAGGAAGACGTCCACTCCGCCCGAGACCCCGCCGATCCACACGTGGTAGACGGCGACCAGGAGGACGGCCACGGTGCGCAGCCCCTGGACCTCGGGGCGGAAGCGGTGGGCGGGGGCGCCCGCCGGGGGCGCGGTGCTGTTCGCGACCCCGGGGGAAGGGTCGGCGGGGAGGAGGCGGCTCATGGAGTTCTCTCGTCGGGCGGGGGGTCGGACGACTGGCTCGGCACCATTGTCACACCGGACGGTGGCGTCTTCCGGTCACACCAGCAGGGACGCGGCCATGAACCGCAGCGGGGCCTCGCGGTGCAGGACCCTGCGCAGGTCGCGGGTGAGCAGCGTGCTGGGCCGGCCGAAGCGGCGGCGGGCGTCGTCGACCCGGAGCACGGCCTCCGCCGTGGCCCCCGGCCGGACCGCGAGGTCCAGGACCTCCCGGTCCGCGCGGGAGAGCACGGTGAGCGCGCGTGTCGACCAGTGCGAGCAGGCCGCGCACCTGGTCCGCGTCCTCCGGGGTCCAGCGCCCGGCCGCCGTCCGGGCGCGCACGGCGCCGAAGACCTGGACCCGGAGGATCTTGGCGGCGATCGCCGTCCGCTGCTCCGGGGCCAGCCCGGCGCACCAAGGACCGCCGAGCAGGTCGGTCGCCGCGGCGAGGTCGTCCGTCAGGGGGCGGGGCTCCGCACTGATCCGGTCGGCTGCCCCCTCCCGCAGCCGGTAGTGGGCGCCGCGGGGCGCGAGGTCGACCCGCCCCTCGCCGAACCAGGTGCGGGCCACCAGCTCCTGATCCTCCCCGGTGGCGTACCGGCCGTTGAAGCGGACCCCGTGGTCCACCAGCAGCTCCCGGCGGAGCAGCCCGAAGACGTGGGTGCGGTAGGCGAGCCGGTCCTTGACCGGCTCGAGGTCCGCGCGGCGGAAGGGCCGCGGCACGGGGGTGCGCACCGGCTGGCCGGAGTCCTTGACCAGGCGCGGGAGCACCGCCGCCGAGCCGTGGCGCTCGGCGGTCGCCGTCCAGGCCGCGAGGGCTCCCGGGGCGAGAGTGTCGTCGCTGTCCACGAAGGACACGTACCGGGCGCGGGAGCGCTCCAGGGCCAGGTTGCGGGGCCCGGCCGGGTTGGCGGTGCCGTCGAAGCACTCCACCAGCTCCACGAGCGGCCGGTGCTCGGCGGCGAGACGGTCGCGGATCAGCGCGGCCCCGACGTTGTGGCACACCACCGTGATGTGCACTCCGCCGTGGTCGCCGACCGGGAGCCCGCCGGCCAGCACGGAGCCGACGGCCCGGTCCACGGGCCGGGCGGGGGTGTGCACAGGAATGATGACGTCGACGAGCGGCGTGGGGGCAGAGGACACGCAGGCCAGCGTACAAGACCGCGCCGGGACGGCCCGCCCGGCGCGGTCCGCGCCTCAGCCCTGGGAGGCCAGGACGAACGGCAGCACGGGCCCGGAGCCCGCCCGGCGCAGCGCGCGGGCGGCCACGGCGAGCGTCCAGCGGCTGTCCACGAGGTCGTCGACCAGCAGCACCGGTCGCCCCCCGAGCCGGTCCAGCCCCTCCGCGAGCTCCGGGGGCACCCGGAACTTCTCCCACAGTGCCGCGAGGCGGTACGCGCTGTTGCCGCCGTGCCCGCCGGACGGGAAGCCCTCGGGGACGTCGAGCTCCCCCAGATAGGGCAGGTGCCCGACCTCGGCCATGCCCTCCGCCAGGGAGCGCACGAGCCGGGGGCGCGAGCGGGACGGGATCGAGACGACGGCCGCGGGCCGGTCCGACCAGCGCCACTCGGCGAGCACCTGGACGCACGCCCGGCCGAGGGCGGGGTCCACCGGTCCGTCGACCGGCGCGCCCTCCTCGTCGGTGCGGAACACCTCGCGCAGCCGGTTGCCCCAGCCGAGGTCCGTGAGCCGGGCGAGCGCCCGGCCCTCGGCGCAGCGCTCCTCCTCGGGGATCCGGCCCTTGACCTCGACCCCGAGGCGCGGCATCCCGGTGGGCCACTGGGCGCGCGGCTCCACCACGACGCCCACGCGGGTCAGGGCGGCTCCCGCGGAGTCGGTGGCGGACTCGTCGACGGTCGTGGGGTACCAGGGGCCGGCGCAGCTGTCGCAGCGCCCGCAGGGCTCGGCCGTGGCGTCGTCGAGCTGCCGGGCGAGGAACTCCATGCGGCACCCGGTGGTGCGCTCGTACTCGAGCATGGCGTTCTGCTCGGCCACCCGCGCCGCGGCGATCCGGCCGTAGCGCTCGGCGTCGTAGCGCCACGGCACGCCCGTGCTCTGCCAGCCGCCCTGCACGCGCTCCACCGCACCCTCGACGGCGAGCACCTTCAGGAGCAGCTCGAGCGGGCTGCGCCGGACGTCCACGCGGGACTCCAGCACGGCCACGGACAGGGCGCCGCCCGCGGCCCCCAGCTCGCCCAGGACGGCGGCGGCCTTCTGCTCGGTGGGCATCGACGAGGTGGCGAAGTACTCCCAGATCCGGCGGTCCTCGGTGCCCGGCAGCAGCAGGACGTCCGCGTTGTCCGTGGCGCGGCCCGCACGGCCCACCTGCTGGTAGTAGGCCACGGGCGAGGACGGCGCCCCCAGGTGCACCACGAAGCCGAGGTCCGGCTTGTCGAAGCCCATGCCGAGCGCGGAGGTGGCCACGAGGGCCTTGACCCTGTTCTCCTTGAGGGCGGCCTCGAGCTCCTCGCGCTCGCCCTGGTCGGTGCGCCCGGTGTAGGCGCGCACGGGGATCCCGGCGTCGGCGAGCGCCTGGGCGGTGTCCTCGGCGGCCCCCACGGTCAGCGCGTAGATGATCCCGCTGCCCGGGAGGGACCCGACGTGCTCGAGCAGCCAGGCGAGGCGGGCCGTGGCCGAGGGCAGGTCCAGCACGCCGAGGCGCAGGGACGCCCGGGAGAGCGGGCCGCGGAGGGTGAAGACCTCCCCCGTGCTGCTGCCGCCGGGCCGCACGCCCAGCTGCTCCTCGACGTCGGCGACCACGCGCTCGTTCGCGGTGGCGGTCGTGGCCAGGACGGGGACCTGCTCCGGGAGCCGGGCGATGAGGTCGCGGATGCGCCGGTAGTCGGGGCGGAAGTCGTGGCCCCAGTCGGAGATGCAGTGCGCCTCGTCCACCACGAGCAGCCCGAGCCGGGCGACCAGCTGCGGCAGCTGCTGCTCGCGGAACACGGGGTTGTTGAGCCGCTCCGGGGAGACCAGCAGGACGTCGAGCTCGTCGGCCTCCAGCTGCGTGGCAATCTGCCCCCACTCGGTGGCGTTGGCGGAGTTGATGGCCGCCGCCCGGACCCCCGCGCGGGCGGCGGCGGAGACCTGGTCCCGCATGAGGGCCAGCAGCGGGGAGACGATCAGGGTGGGCCCGCGGCCCCGGGCGCGCAGGAGCAGGGCGGAGAGGAAGTAGACCGCGGACTTGCCCCAGCCGGTCCGCTGCACCACCAGGGCCCGCCGGCCGCGTCCCACGAGGGCCTCGACCGCCTCGAACTGCCCGGGGTGGAAGGCGGCGTCCGGCCGGCCGGTGAGCGCGCGCAGCAGGTGGAGCGCGTCCTCGTGCAGGGCCGGGTCCGGCGCGGTGTCGTGGGCGGCGATGTCGTGGGCCGGGGAAGTCGTCATGGCCCCAGTCTTCCAGGGCCCCCCGACGCCGCCCGACCGGAGGGCGGGGCGTGCAGTGGCGACGGGGCCCGGACAGAACGATGCGCCCGCTGCCCATCCGTCGAACGGATGGCCCCCGCAGCGGGCGCATCGACCGGCCTGACGGCCGGTGGCGAGCAGAGACTCGCCTGGCGGGAGTACCGCCCCCCAGCGGTGCTCCCATTCGGTTCACCCCCCGATGAACCGGTTGCACCGGCACCCCCCGATGCCTGCGTGCACGCGGCCCATCCCCCGATGAACCGCAGTCGATCCGCCCCCCGGCGGATCGGTTGGTTCCGCCCCATCGGGTGAACCAATTGCCACCATGGTGGCAGGGTTTCTGTGACCTGTCACGGCCCGTGAAGTCACATTCGATCTGGGGGACATCCAGGCAGATTCATCTGTTTGCACTAGTCAACAAGAGGTCCCGTGGCGGCTTTTCGCTACCGGTGGGTACTCGGCGGCGGCGGGCGTGGCACGAAATGGGGACATCCGGGACCCTTGGCGTCCCCCGTTGGGTGCACGCCGAGCGCCGTGCGCGGCGTCACATTGCGGGCGCTCAGTCGCGCAGCCCCGGGAAGTCGGCCTCCGTGTACTCGACGCCGTACCCGTCGGCCCCGGGCGCCGCGGGGCCGGAGCGGTCCGCGGCCTCCTCCCGCTCGCGCAGCACCACCCGGCGGATCTTGCCGGAGATCGTCTTGGGCAGGTCCGTGAACTCCACCCGGCGCACCCGCTTGTAGGGGGCGAGGTTCTCCCGGGCGAAGCGCAGGATCTCCCCGGCGAGCTCCCGGGTGGGCTCCGCGCCGGCGGCGAGCACCAGGTAGGCCTTCGGCACCGCGTGCCGGACCGGGTCCGGCGCCGGGACCACGGCGGCCTCGGCCACCGCGGGGTGCTCGATGAGCACGGACTCCAGCTCGAACGGTGAGATCCGGTAGTCGGAGGCCTTGAACACGTCGTCGGTGCGGCCCACGTACGTGTAGACGCCGTGCTCGTCGCGGCGGGCGATGTCGCGCGTGTGGTACCAGCCGTCCTTGACGACCTCGGCCGTGCGCTCGGGCTCGTCGATGTAGCCGGCCATGATCCCGGGCGGGTCGTCGTCGACCCTCAGGCAGATCTCCCCCTCCTCGGCGGGCGCGCCCGTCTGCGGGTCGAAGAGGTCGACGACGAAGCCCGGCAGGGGCCGGCCCATGGCCCCCGGCACCACCGGCTGCCCGGGGGTGTTGGCGATCTGCAGCGTGGTCTCCGTCTGCCCGTAGCCGTCCCGGATGGTCACGCCCCACGCGTCCTGCACCCGGCGGATCACCTCGGGGTTGAGCGGCTCGCCGGCGGAGACGGCGGACGTCGGCGGGTCCTGCACACGGTGCAGGTCCGCCTGGATGAGCATCCGCCACACCGTGGGCGGCGCGCAGAAGCTCGTCACCCCGGCCCGGCCCATCTGCTCCAGGAGACCCGCCGCGTCGAAGCGGGACTGGTTGTGGATGAACACGGTGGCCTCCGCGATCCACGGGGCGAAGAAGTTGGACCACGAGTGCTTGCCCCACCCCGGCGAGGCGATGTTCAGGTGGACGTCCCCGGGGCGCAGGCCCATCCAGTAGACCGTGGACAGGTGCCCGAAGGAGTACGAGGCGTGGGTGTGCTCCACGAGCTTGGCCTGGGACGTGGTGCCGGAGGTGAAGTACAGCAGCAGGGGGTCGCGGGAGCGCGTGACGCCCTCCGGGACGAAGACGGGGTCCGCGGCCGCGGCCTGCTCGTACGGGTGCACGGGACGGCCGGGCAGCTGCGCGCGCGCCGCCTCGACCTCCGCGGCGGCGCCGACGACGACGAGCTCGTAGTCGCCGTCGACGCCCGCGAACTTGGGGGCGTTGGCGGCGTCCGTGACGACCCACGAGACCTTGCCGCGCTGCACACGGTCCAGCAGGTCGGCCGGGGGCATCATCACGGCGGTCGGGATCAGGGGCGCGCCCAGCTTCATGCCGGCGAGCTGGGTCTCCCACAGCTCGAGCTGGTTGCCGAGCATGAGCAGCACGCGGTCGCCGCGCCGCACCCCCAGGCCCCGCAGCCAGTTCGCGGTGCGGGCCGAGGACCCGGCGAGCTCCCGGAAGGTCCGCCGGAGCTCCGTGCCGTCCTCCTCGACGATCCACAGCGCGTCCCGGGCCCCGCGCTCCGGGTCCCGGGCGACGTGGTCGAACCAGTCCAGGGCGTAGTTGAAGTGCTCCATCCGGGGCCAGCGGAACTCCTCGCGGGCCCGGTCGTAGTCCTCGCGCAGCGCCAGGACGCGGTCCCGTGCCGCCTCGTACTGCTCGGAGACGCCGGGGGCGGCGTCGGACGTCGCACTGGTGGGGACCGGCTCGGCCATCGGGGACCTCCATGGTTGTCGCTGCGGGCCGGACGGAACCGTCCGGCGGGCCATTCCGTGCAGTCTAGTGCGGCGCTCCTCCTGCCGTCCGGGGCGGGCCCGGTGCCGGCTCTGGAAGGATGGGGGCCGCACCCCCGCCCGGAAGGAGCCCGTCTCGCCATGCTGTCCCCGGCACCCGACGTCCCGGTCCGCGCCGGCGCCCGCGAGTGGGCCGCCCTCGTGGTCCTGATGCTGCCGGTGCTGCTGATCTCGGTGGACAACACGGTGCTGAACTTCGCGCTGCCGGAGATCTCCCGCGAGCTGCGCCCCACCGGCACGCAGCTGCTGTGGATGGTGGACGCCTATCCGCTGGTGCTCGCCGGGCTGCTCGTGCCCATGGGCGCCCTCGGGGACCGGGTGGGCCGCCGCCGGCTGCTGCTGGTGGGCAGCACGGGCTTCGCGGCGGTGTCCGCGCTCGCCGCGTTCGCCCCGACCGGGGAGGCGCTCGTCGCCGCGCGGGCGCTGCTGGGCCTCTTCGGCTCGATGCTGATGCCCGCGACCCTGTCCCTGCTGCGCAACATCTTCCACGACCCGGCGCAGCGGCGGACGGCCATCGCGGTGTGGGCCACGGGCTTCTCGGCGGGCGGGATCCTGGGGCCGGTCGTGGGCGGGTTCCTGCTCCAGCACTTCTGGTGGGGCTCCGTGTTCCTCCTGGCGGTCCCGGTGCTGCTGCCGCTGTTGGTCCTGGCGCCGGTGCTGGTGCCGGAGTCCCGCAACCCGGCGCCGGGCCCGGTGGACGTGCCCAGCGCCGCCCTGGTCATGACCGCCATGGTGGCGCTGGTCCACGGCATCAAGGACCTCGGCGGCCACGGCCCGTCCGCCGGTGTGCTGGCCGCCGCGGTGCTGGCCGTGGCCGCCGGGGCGCTGTTCGTGCGCCGCCAGCTGCGCAGCCCGGTGCCGATGCTGGACCTGCGGCTGTTCCGCCACGCCCCGTTCACCGGCGGGCTGCTCAACAACCTGGTGGCCTCGACCACCTTCATCGGCTTCCTGTTCTTCGTCTCCCAGTACCTGCAGCTGGTGGAGGGCCTGCCGCCCTTGGAGGCGGGCCTGGCCCTGCTGCCGGGGGCCGTGGTCACGATCGTCTCGGGGCTGCTGGTGGTGCACGTGGTCGGCTTCGTGCCGCCCGCGCTCGTGCTCGGCGGCGGGCTGCTGGTCATGGCCTCGGGCTTCCTGCTCGTCCTACTCGGGGACCTCTCCGGCGGGCTCGTGCTCGTGGTGGCCCTCGTGGTCATCGGGCTGGGCTCCGGCGCGGCCCAGACGATCGCGGGGGACCTGATCCTCACCGAGGTGGCCCCCGAGCAGGCCGGCGCCGCCTCCGCGATCTCGGAGACCGCCTACGAGCTGGGGGCCGGGCTGGGCGTGGCCATCCTGGGCACGGCCGTGACCGCGACCTACGCCGCCCGGGTGGCGGTGCCGCCGGGCCTGGACCCCGGGCAGGCCGCCACCGCGTCCGAGACCCTTGGCGGGGCGGTCGACGTCGCCGCGGCCCTCGGCCCGGACGCGTCCGGGGAGCTGCTGGCCTCGTCCGTCGCGGCCTTCGAGGCCGGCGTGCACCTGTCCGCCGGGATCGGCGCCGCCCTGCTGGCCGGGACTGCCGTGGCCGTGGGCCTGCTGCTGCGCCGGGTCCCGCGGCTCCGGCGCCGGTAGCGGACCCGCTCAGTCGGCCGAGCGCATTCTGACGTGCTGCTCCACCCGGGCGAGGTCCCGGGGGTGGGGTGCGCCCTCGCGGAACCGGGCGAGCAGGACGTCGACGTGCTCGCGCGCCTGCCGCCGCACGGACGGGTGGACGCTCGCCGCCTCGATCCGGGCGGCGAGGTCCACGAGGGCCAGCAGGACGCTGACGTGCCCGGTGGCGTGCGGGCCGATCTGGTCGAACGGCATGTCCACGATCTCCTCGACCCCCACCGTCCCGTAGCGCAGCCGGTGCACGCCGTCGACCACCACCGTGTTCCCCGGGAGCGGGCGGGCCACGGCCGCGACGATCCCGGACGCGACCTCCTCGACGGCGTTGACCGCGGTGTAGGGGTCGTTGGTGCTCGGGGAGAGGGCGCGCACGGCGAGCTCCACGACCTGCTGCTCCGCGAAGCGGACGTCCTGGAGCGCCGAGCGCGAGTCGCCCACCCGCACGCAGCGCCGCAGCCGGTCCTCCAGCTCCCCGGCCCGGTGCGCGGGCCACACCCGGACCAGCGGCTCCTCCGCCAGGACGTGGTCGCCCACCCGCGGCACGAGCTCGAGGACGACGTCACCGGCCGCGGCGTGGTCCCGGAGCCGCCCGTAGTCGACGCCGACGACGTAGCCCACGCTGCCCGCCCGGACCTCTCCCCCGCCGCTGCGGCGCCCCGCGGTCCGGACCAGTTCCGCCGGCGTCTCCTCCGGGTGCCACCGCTCGATCACGTCCAGCAGGCGCCGGCGCGCGCCGTGGACGAGGGTGTCCACCTGCACGGAGTCCGCGATGTGGTGGATGAAGTACACGATCAGGGCGACGTCCGCGACCGCCAGCAGCACGCCGAGGTTGACCGCCACGTGCGGGACGAACGGCTGCGCGAGGTCGTCGGAGGCCGAGCGGATCGTGCGCAGGACCAGCAGCGAGTAGATGAAGGTGGACACGAGCACGCCCAGCACCACCTGGTTGCCGCGGTCCGCCATGAAGTTGCGCACCAGCCGGGGCCCGTACGTGGAGCTGGCCGTGGCGATCACCGAGATGGTGATGGAGAAGGCGGTCGCGGCCACGCCCAGCATCGACCCGCCGATCGCGGAGAGCATCGACCGGGACCCGTCGATGCCGACGGCGTAGACCCACGCGATCCACGGGGAGTCCAGGTCCTCGGGCAGCCACCGGTCCAGGGCCACCACGGACTGGGCCAGGACGACGGCGGCGAGCACGCACACGGCCGGCACGAACCAGAACTTGTCGAACACCCGGCGCCACGAGCCGGAGAGCTTGTCCATGCGCCCACCCTAGACCTGCCCCTCCCGGCGGTGGCGGTAGGCTGGGCGCCCGGACCCGCGCACCCGCGGGCGCGCCACCTCCCTGATGCCCCACCTGACCGCCCTCGAGGAGATCTCCCCATGCTCAACGCTTCGCGACCGCGCCGACGGACCGCCGAGGCGCAGGCCGCCCTCGACTCGATCACCCTCCGCTGACCGGCCGGGACGGGAGCACGGACGTGGGCGAGGTCCTCGACGTCGCCGTGGTGGGCGCCGGGCAGGCCGGACTGGCCGTGGGCTACCACCTCCGGCGCACAGGCCTGTCGTTCGCGCTGTTCGACGAGCAGGACGCGCCGGGCGGGGCGTGGCGGCACGTCTGGCCGACGCTGCGGCTCTTCTCCCCCGCCGCGTACTCGTCCCTGCCCGGGCACCCGATGCCGGACACGGCCGGGGCGGCCCCGGACGCCGCGCACGTGGTCGAGTACCTGTCCCGGTACGAGGAGCGCTACGGGCTGCCCGTCCGGCGACCGGTCCGGGCGCGGGCCGTGCGCCGTGACGGGGCGGGGTTCCGCCTGGTGATGGACGACGGCGAGCTGCGGGCGCGCGCCGTCGTGAGCGCCACCGGCACGTGGTCGCAGCCGTTCCGGCCTGCCCTCCCCGGGCAGCGGGAGTACCGCGGCGAGCAGGTGCACAGCGCCCACTACGAGGGGCCGGCGCGGTACCGCGGCCGCCGCGTGCTCGTGGTCGGCGGGGCGAACTCGGGGGCGCAGATCGCCGCCGAGCTCGCCGAGGTGTGCGAGCTGACGTGGTGCACCAACGCCCCGCCCCGCTACCTCCCCGACGAGGTCGACGGGCGCGAGCTGTTCCGCGTGGCCACGCTGCGCGCCCAGGCCCTCGCCGCGGGCCGGCCGGATCCCGGCGGGGTGGCGAGCCTCGGCGACGTGGTGGCCGTTCCCTCCGTGCGCCGCGCCCGCGACGCCGGGGTGCTCGACCCCCGGCTGATGTTCACGCGCTTCACCGCGCACGGCGTGGTCATGGCGGACGGCCGGGAGCAGCCCGTGGACGCCGTCGTCTGGTGCACCGGGTTCCGCCTTACCCTCCGGCACCTGCGGCCACTGCACCTGCGGGAGGACGACGGGCGGATCCGCACCGAGGGCACGGCCTCCACCCGGGTGCCCGGCCTGTACCTCGTGGGGTACGGGGACTGGACGGGCCCGGGATCGGCGACCCTCGTCGGTGTCGGCCGCTCGGCGCGGGACACGGTCGCGGCGGTGCGGAAGCGGCTCGCCGGCGGCTGGGACCAGCGCGCGGCCGCGCCCTAGACCGGGTCGTCGGGGCCGGTGTCCTCCTGGCGCCGGTCGCGCCGGACGAAGCGGACCACCCGGACGGCGATCACCCCGGCCCAGAGCAGCAGCAGCACGAACACGAAGGCGCTGAACACCCCGTCCTCCGAGGACCAGGTGAGCAGCTGGCCCGCGAGCAGCAGCACCGCGGTCGCGGAGAGCAGGATCAGCGCGGTGCGCTCGCTGCTTCGCTGGGACATAGCGGCTCCTGCCGGTCGGCGTCCTGGTCCCCGGATCCTCGCACATCCCGGACGGGTGCGTCCTGCCGGGCGCCGGTCCGGGAACGTCATCCGCCGCCCTTCCCTAGACACGGCGGGCCGCCGGGCTACCGTGGAGAGGTCCCCGACAGAGAGGCTCCCCGATGCGCCGCACCCTTCCCGCCGTGGCCCTGCTCGCGCTGACACTGACCGGGTGCGACGACCGGCCGGAGGAGGTGGCGAGCACCCCCGGTGCCTCCCCCACCTCCTTCAGTCCTCCTCCCCCGGTCACCGCCACGCCGACCCCGACGCCCGACGGTCTGCCCACGGATCCGGGCACCGGGTCCGCGGCTCCGGCCCCGGACCCGCCCGGCCCCGAGTCGGTCCCCACCCCCTCCGAGCAGCTCGACGGGCCGTAGCGCGGCCCGGGCGGGAGGACGTCGGCGTCCGGCCGGACAAAAGTGCAGGGGATGCCGACGGATGTCCACACCTCGATCCCTCGGCGACACGCGAGGGTCGCGGGCATCTCCGGGTGCTCACATGCATAAGCATGGGTATACCCCCTCTCCCTGGAAGGTTCCCCCATGTACGAGAACACCGCTCTCGTTCCCCGCCCCCGCTGGGCGACCCATCAGGAGCTGACCGACCCCGAGACGGTCACCAACTCGCGGGAGCTGCCCGCCCGGTCCCTCGCCGGCCCGTCGGCGGTCGCGCTCCTGGAGACCTGGGAGGTCATCACCACCGCGGACGGCTCCTACGCCCACCGTGACGGGCTCGTCCTGCACATCGGCCACGAGGCGTGGACCGTGGAGCAGGCAAGGGCCCTGCACGACCGCATCGGCGAGGCCCTCGCCCTGCTCGACCGGTAGCACCACCGGCGCCGCCGGGCGCCCCCGCGCACCGGGTCGCCCGCCGCGGGAGAGCAGAGAACCCCACCGGCCCCGGGCGCACCGGGAGCGATGGGGTTCTGTCGCGGGTGGGCCCCGTGGGGCTCGAACCCACGACCCATGGATTAAAAGTCCACTGCTCTACCAACTGAGCTAGAGGCCCGTGCTCCACCGGCGAGCGCGTGGCACGGCCGGTCCGGAGCGGGCACCACTCTACCGCACGGTCCCCCCGGGAGCCGGACGCCTAGAGTGGTGGGCAGTCCCGTGCCACCCATGCCGATTCGACCGGAGGACCGACCGTGCCGCACCCGAGCACCGAGGAAGAAGCACGCACGGAGACGGAGCTCTTCGGTCCGTCGGCCGTCACCGAGTACCTCGAGCAGGTGGTGGAGCAGCTGCGGGACGTCCGCGGCGGCGAGCCCAGCTCCTCCATCCCCGCCCTGGCCCAGGCCGACACCGAGCGCTTCGGCGTCGTCATCGCCACCGCGGACGGCCACGTGTACGAGGCCGGCAACACGCGGGACGAGTTCAGCATCCAGTCGATCTCCAAGGCGTTCACCTACGCGCTCGCCGTGTCCGACCTCGGAGCGGAGGCGGTGCACGCGAAGATGGACGTGGAGCCGAGCGGGGACGCCTACAACGAGATCTCCCTCCAGCCCGGCACCGGGCGCCCCGCCAACCCGATGATCAACGCCGGTGCGATCGCCTCCACGTGGCTCGTCCCCGACAGCGACCGCGACCTGCGCCGGGACCGGATCCGCGAGGCCTACTCGCGGTGCGCGGGCCGGGACCTGGCCATCAGTCCCGAGGTCCTCGCCCAGGAGCACGCCGCCGGGGACCGCAACCGCGCCCTCGGCTACCTCCTGGCCTCCGCCGGGATCATCGAGGGGGACCCGACCCAGGCCCTCGAGGACTACTTCGCCCAGTGCTCGGTGCTGATCACGTGCCGCGACCTCGCCCTGATGGGCGCGACCCTCGCCAACGCCGGCACCAACCCGCTGACCGGGGACGAGGTCTTCGACGTCGACACGGTCTCCCGGGTGCTGTCCGTGATGAGCTCCTGCGGCATGTACGACGACGCCGGCGAGTGGATGGTCCGGGTGGGCCTGCCCGCGAAGTCCGGGGTGGGCGGCGGCATCATCGCCGTCCTGCCCGGGGAGCTTGCCGTGGCGACCTTCTCCCCGGCCCTGGACCGGCACGGCAACAGCGTGCGCGGGGTGCTCGCCTGCGAGCGGCTCTCCCAGGACCTCGATCTGCACTTCACGCACACCGCCCGGGTGGCCCGCTCCACGGTGCGCGCCAGCTACCCGATCGACCAGTCCCCCTCCCTGGTCCGCCGCAACGCCGAGGCCGAGGCGGTGCTGGCCGACCACGGCAAGGACGCCGTCGTCGTGGAGCTCCAGGGCGACCTGCTGTTCACGGGCACGGAGACCGCGATCCGCACCGTCCGCGACGTCGCCTACGAGGCCTCGTACGTGGTGGTGGACATGCGCCGGGTGGACGTCATCGCGGAGTACGCGATGCCGCTCCTGGCCAAGACCCGGGCCGAGCTGCAGGCGGCGGGCCGCACCGTGGTGGCGGTGGCCACGGCCCCGGGCTTCGCCGGCTCCTTCGGGGGCGAGCCGCCGCTCGAGGTCTTCCCCAGCCGGGCCGCGGCCATCAAGTGGGTCGAGGACCGGCTGCTCGAGGAGCACGGCGGCCCGGAGTGCACCCCGTCCCGGGTGAAGCCCGTGGAGTCCGAGCTGTTCTCCCGGCTGGACCCCGAGGACGCCCGGGACCTCCGCGCCCGGACCGTCGAGCGGACGTGGGCGGCCGGGGAGAACATCCTGCGCACGGGGCAGAACTTCGCCGGCATCCACCTCATCGTCAGCGGCAGCGTGTCGATGTCCCTGCGCACGCCCACCGGTGAGCGCATCGAGCTGCAGGTCCTCGGCCCGGGGATGAGCTTCGGGGAGCTGGCCCTGGGCACCGGGAACAAGCAGCACGCGACCCTGAGCGCCGTCACCGACGTCACCGCGCGGGTGCTGCTCCCGCAGGCGCTCGCGGAGCTCGAGCAGGAGGAGCCCGCCCTGGGGCTGCGGCTGTGGAAGGCGCTGGCCCGGGACGGCTTCGAGCAGACCGACCAGCAGTGGCGGGACGCGGCCGTGCACGCCTCGACCAGCGACTGGTGAGCGCTCCGTGGCCCGCCGCGGGCCACGGCCGTACGCTGGAGGCATGAGCGACGCGCCCCGCCACCACAAGCCGGTGAAGTTCTCCCCGGAGCAGTTCGAAGCGCACGAGGGCGGCCCCGACCCGGCCCGCGTCTCCGAGGCGGCCCACCTCGCGGCCCACGCCCTGGTCTCCCGCGGGCGCGCCAGCGACGACCCCGAGATCAGCCGGCGGCTCATCGAGCTGACCGACGAGCAGGGCTTGGAAGGGATCGCCGAGATGTGGGCCGAGGCCCCGGCGGTGTCCCTGCCCGGGGCCCTGTGGCGGCTCTACGCCCTGCGGGCGGGGGTGCGGAAGGACCCGGTGCGGATGGGCCGCTACTTCGCGGCGGGACGGGGCACCGCGCAGGTCTCGCACGTGGTGGCCGGCGTCGCGGAACCTCCCGGGGCGGAGGAGATCACCTCGATGGCGGACGCGATCCTCACCGGGGCGTTCAACGGGGAGTTCGACATCGCCCTGGACCGGTTCGCGGCCTTCTGCCGCGTGATCGCCCTCGGCCGGATCCGGCTGGCGGACACCGGGCAGATTCCGGTCGTCGACCCGGACGCTGCGCGGGCGCCGAGCACCGTGGCCCTCACCCAGCGGCTCGAGCGGACCGCGGAGGAGCTCGAGGCCGCGGCGCACCAGTGGCGCCGCGGCCACCTCGACTGAGCCCCGCCGTCCGGGCGTCCGGAGGTCCCGCCGTGCGGGAGACCACAGCCGCGGGACTTGGCCCCACGGGCACGTCGACTACCATGGAAGCCAGGTGCCGGGCCGCGGCAGCCCCGGGCTCCATCACATAGCCGCCACGAGCGGCCTTCCGCCGAGAGGCGCTCCCGGTCCGGCACCGCCCCCTTCCTCCTTCCGGGACCACGGGCCGCCCCCGGGCCGCCCGACGGCCCCATGTACAGTGGGATCCGCCGTGCTCCGCGGCGCAGGTCACGACGCCCAGGACGGTCAACACATGGCGCTTCGCATCTTCCCGGAGGACGAGCTGGTCCTGGACCTGCTGGCCGACATGTCGGGACAGGTGACGGAGACCGTGCGGCTCCTGTCCGAGCTGATGGGCTCCCCCGAAGCCGACCCGGCGACCCTCGACGCGATCCGCGAGTGCGAGGCCCGCTCCACCGACCTGTACTTCTCCGTGATGACCACGCTGCGCTCCACGTTCGTGATCCCCATCCCCCGGCAGGACGTCTACATCCTGGGCCACTGGCTCAACAAGGCCGCGGAGGAGCTGCTGGCGGTCGCGGAGGTGCACGTCGCCTACGCCCTCAGCCGGCCGCCCTCGTACGCCACGGACCAGCTCGGGGTGATCGAGCGGATGTCCGAGCTGACCACCCGGGCGATGCGCGACCTCGGCAGCCTCCAGGGCCTGGACGACTACTGGTACGAGATGCTCCGGCTGGGCAAGCAGTCCGAGCGCATCTACCAGCGGCACATGGGCCACCTGCTCGAGAACCACAAGGCGATCCCCGCGATGCGGCGCGAGCGCGCCATCCGGCGCTTCGCCGGGGCCGCCCAGGCCCTGGTGCGGGTCTCGACCGAGGTGGGCCGCATCGTCGTGGCGGAGTCCTGAGCCCGTGCTGACGGCCCTGACAGTCCTCGGGATCGTCCTGGCCGTGACGCACACCGTCGTCAACGGTTTCCACGACGCCCCCAACGCCCTCGCCCTGCCGGTGCGCTTCCGTGCGCTCACGCCCCGGGTGGGCCTGGTGTTCACCGCCCTCGTCAACGTCGCCGGCGTGTGGGCCGCCGCGTACCTGCTCGCGGACTGGGTCATCACGGGCGTCCCCGTGCCGCACAGCGTGGTGGGCTCCGCGACGATCGTCTGCGCCCTGGTGACCACGATCGGCTGGAACCTGCTCACGTGGCGGTGGGGCATGCCCAGCTCCTCGACCACGGCACTGGCCGGCGGACTGCTGGGCGCCCTGCTGGGCGCCCGCGCCGTGGGGCTCTCGGCGGTGAACCCGCTCACGGCCACGGCCTTCTACCAGGTCGTCGTGCCCCTGGTGCTGGCGCCGCTGGTCGCCTACGCCGCGGCCTGGGTGCTCGTGGTCCCCCTGTTGCACCTGCTGCGGCACTCGGAGCCGGACGCCACCACGTTCCGCTCCCGGCTGGTCCTGGCCATCGGGGCGGCGGCCGTCTCCTTCGGGCACGGCATCCACCACGGCCGCCGGGCCGTCTGGGTCCTCGCCACGCTGCTGCTGTGCGCCGGCCTCCAGGACCCGCTGAGGGGCGGGGCCGGCCCGTGGCTGTTCCTGCTCGTGGCGGCCGGACTGGCCGTGGGCACCCTGTTCGGGGCCTGGCGGATCGCCTACACCCTGTCCTCCCGGATGATCACGATCGACCCGTTCCGCGGCGCGGTGGCCCAGGGCGTGGCCGGGTCCCTGCTGTTCCTGGGCGGGACGCTGATCCCCGTGTCGATGTCCACGTCCCAGACCACGGCCGCCGCAATCCTGGGCGCGGGACGGCAGCAGCGCTTCCACACGGTCAACGTCCGGGTGGTGCGGCGGGTCCTGCTGGTGTGGGCCCTCACTGTGCCGGCCTGCGGCGTGATCTCCGGGACGCTCCTGCTCGCCCTCTCGCCGCTGCTCTAGACGCCGCAGCGGCGCCGCCGCGGGCCCCGGGCCGCCGGCCCCGGAGCATTGCCTGCCGGGGCCGGCGCACCGACGACGACGGGCACCGGTCGCCCCCCGCGGAGGTAACCGGTGCCCGTCGTCGTCGGTGCCGGGACGGCTCAGCCGAAGCGGCCGGAGACGTAGTCCTCCGTCTGCTTCTCCGTGGGGTTGCTGAAGATCTCGGTCGTGGGGCCGTACTCGATGAGCTTGCCCGGCTTGCCGGTGCCGGCGATGTTGAAGAAGGCGGTCCGGTCCGACACGCGCGAGGCCTGCTGCATGTTGTGGGTCACGATGACCACGGTGTACTCCTCCTTGAGCTCACTGATCAGGTCCTCGATCGCCAGCGTAGAGATCGGGTCGAGAGCGGAGCAGGGCTCGTCCATGAGGATGACCTCGGGCTTCACGGCGATCGCCCGTGCGATGCACAGACGCTGCTGCTGGCCGCCGGACAGGCCCGAACCGGGCTTGTCGAGGCGGTCCTTGACCTCGTTCCAGAGGTTCGCCCCCTGGAGCGACCCCTCCACGAGGTCGTCGGCGTCGGAGCGGGAGATCCGCTTGCTGTTGAGCTTCACCCCGGCGAGCACGTTGTCGCGGATGGACATGGTGGGGAACGGGTTGGGCCGCTGGAAGACCATTCCGATCATCGAGCGCACCAGGACCGGGTCCACCCCGGGGCCGTAGAGGTTCTCGCCGTCCAGGAGGACATTGCCCTCTGCCCGGGCACCGGGGATCACCTCGTGCATCCGGTTGAGGGTGCGCAGGAGGGTCGACTTGCCGCAGCCGGAGGGGCCGATGAACGCGGTCACCGACCGGGCGTCGATCCCCATGCTGACGTCGTCGACGGCCAGGAAGTCGCCGTAGTAGACATTGAGGTTCTCGACGTCGATTCGCTTGGACATGTGTGTTCCTTGCTACTTTCTCGCGGAGGTGCGTGCGGGAGGTCCGGTGGGAGGGCAGCGGCGCGTCAGCGGCCGGCGGTCTTGGGCGCGAAAGCCCGCGCGACGAGCCGGGCGAGGAGGTTGAGCAGCATCACGATCAGGATGAGGATCAGCGCCGCCGCCCACGCGCGCTGCTGCGAGGGATCCGGGTTGGTGGGTGAGGTGGGAGTGAGGATCTGGTAGTAGATGAACGTCGGCAGCGTGGTCATCCACCCGGAGAACGAGTTCCAGTTGATGGCGGTCGCGAAGCCGGCGGTGACGAGCAACGGAGCGGTCTCGCCGATCACCCTGGCGATCGCCAGGGTCACGCCGGAGGCGATGCCGGAGATCGCGGTGGGGATCACCACCTTGAGGATCGTCCGCCACTTGCGCACCCCCAGGGCGTAGGCCGCCTCGCGGAGCTCGTTGGGGACGATCTTCAGCATCTCCTCGGTGTTCTTCACCACCGTGGGGATCATCAGCACCGTCAGCGCGACCGCCGCGACGAAGCCGAAGCGGGTGGAGGGGCCGAACAGGAGGCCGAAGAGGGCCGCGGCGAACAAGCCCGCCACGATGGAGGGGATGCCCGTCATGACGTCCACGAAGAACGTGATCGACTTCCCGAGCCAACCGCCCTTCGAGTACTCCACGAGGTAGATGGCCGTCAGCAGGCCGATCGGCACCGACATGAGCGTGGCCCAGAAGGTGATCGAGACGGTGCCCACGATCGCGTGGTAGGCACCGCCGAGCACGGGGCCATCGCCTGCGGCCGCCGCGTTGTCGGTGGCTCCCGTCACCCCGTTCATGGAAGTGAGCAACAGGTTCGAGTTCAGCCCCGGCACGCCGTTGGCCAGCACCGTCCAGACCACGGAGACCAGCGGGACCACTGCCAGGAGGAACGCCGCGTGCACCAGGTAGGTCATCAAGGAGTCCGCCCCCTTGCGCCCGCCCTCGACAGCGGTCACGGCGATCGGGGCGGCCACCAGGAACAGGACGGCGGCGAAGACGGCCCACAGGATGGAGGAGAAACCGACGAGTGCCGCGAGGGCGGCGCCCGCGATCAGCGCGGCCACCGCGATGACCGGAACGAGCCACTTCGGCTTCTGGTTGCGCGTCAGACGGGGACGGCGGCCTGCGGGGCTCGGCGACGAGGTCGGCTGACGGAGAGATGCGGTCGACATCAGTTGGCTCCCGAGAATTCCTTGTAGCGGGCGATGATGGCGCGGGCGATCATGTTCACGATGAGGGTGATGAGGAACAGGACGAGACCGGCCGCGATGAGCTCGGACAGCCGCAGCCCGTAGGCCTCCGGGAAGTTGAGCGCGATCTCGGCGGCGATGGTCTGGTTGCCGGACTGCACGAGTGAGGCCGTCAGCGGACCGCCTGAGAGGACCAGGGCCACTGCCATGGTCTCCCCGAGAGCCCGGCCCAGGGCCAGCATCACCGAGGAGATGATGCCGGGGCGCGCGAACGGCAGGACGGTCATCCGGATCATCTCCCACCGCGTGGCGCCCAGGGCCAGCGCCGCCTCCTCGTGCAGCTTGGGCGTCTGGATGAAGATCTCCCGGGACATCGCCGTGATGATCGGCAGGATCATGATGGCCAGCACGATGCCGACCGTGAGCATGGTCTTGCCGGTCTGCGAGGCGGGGCCGGAGAACATCGGGATGAAGCCCAGGTTCGTGGTGAGCCACGCGTAGAAGGGCACGAGCGCGGATGCAAGGACCGTGGTGCCCCAGGCTCCGTAGATCACGGAGGGAATGGCGGCCAGCAGGTCGATGACGTAGCCCACTGGCTTGGCGATCCGTGCCGGCGCGTAGTGGGAGATGTACAGGGCCACCAGCACGCCGATCGGGGTGGCGATCACCAGGGCGATGACGGCCGCGATCACCGTGCCGATGATGAGGGGCCAGATGTAGGACCAGAAGCCGGCCCCGCCCGAGATGTCCTCGGCGGGCGCCTGGAAGGTGGGCAGCGCCTCCAGGAAGAGGAACAGCGCGACGGCGGCCAGCGAGGCGAGGATCAGGATGCCCGCGCCGAGACTGAACCCCGCGAAGATCGAGTCGCCGGCCCGGCCGCCGGCCGCTTCGCCCTCGGCGAGCGCGGTGGGCTCCTGGGTGGTGAGGGTGGTGGACATGTCGTGCGCCCCTTCGGTGGCCTGGAACGAGCTGCGCCGGACGGGATCGGTCCCGGCGCCGGGATCGGGTGATGCGCCTCACGGGGAGGACGCCCCACACAGAAAGGTCCCGTTCGGTGCAGGCACGAGCATCAGGAGCCCGGGCCCGCACCGAACGGGATCAACAGGAGGAGATCAGCCGGCGACCGTGATCTGGTCGAGCGCCTCCTGCGCGGAGGTGCGCAGGCTCTCGGACATCGGAGCCGAGCCGGCGGCGTCGGCGGCAGTTTGCTGGCCCTCCTCGCTGATGACGTACTCGCCGAACGCCTTCGCGAGGTCGGCGGTCTCCTGGGAGTCGTACTGCGAGCAGAACAGGTGGTAGGACACGAGCACGATCGGGTAGGCCCCGGACTCGGTGGTGTCCCGCTCCAGGTCCATCGCCATGTCGTACTCGGCGCGACCCTCGACCGGAGTGGAGGACTCGACAGCGGTCGAGGCGGCCTCCGGGGAGTAGTTCACGAACTCCTCGCCGACGCCCACGGCGACGGTGCCGAGGTCGCCCACGGCGGAGGCGTCGGAGTAGGTGATCGCACCTTCGGTGGCGTTGGTGGACTGGACCACGCCGGCGGTGCCCTTGTTGTTCTCGGCCGCCCACTGGGAGGGCCAGTTGCCGGAGACCTCCTCGGTCCACACCTCGGGGGCGGCCGCGGCCAGGTACTCCTGGAAGTTCTCGGTGGTGCCGGACTCGTCGTTGCGGTGGACCACGGTGATCGCCGTGTCCGGCAGGTCGGCGTCGGGGTTCTGCTCGGCGATCGCGGGGTCGTTCCACTCGGTGATCTCGCCGGTGAAGACCTGGGCGATGGTCTCCCCGTCCATGTTCAGGGTGTCCACGCCGGGCAGGTTGAATGCCACGGCGATCGGGGAGATGTAGGCCGGGATGTGGAAGCCGCCGTCGGGCCCGCAGACCTCCTGTGATGCCGCGTACTCCTCGTCGTCGAGGTAGGCGTCGGTGCCGGCGAAGTCCGCACCGCCGGCGGTGAAGGCCTCGCGCCCGGCCCCGGAGCCGTCCGGGGAGTACTGCACCTGAGCCTCGGGGTTGGCGCTCTGGAAGCCGTCCTGCCAGGCCGTCATCGCGGCCTGCTGGGAGGAGGCGCCGATTCCGGTCAGCGTGCCGGAGACGCCGGCGCCGGCGGCGGAGGTCTCGGTGGATCCGGAGTCTTCGCCCGTGGCGTTGTCCGAACCGCACGCGGTGAGTGCGAGCGAGCCGATGGCCAGGACGGCTGCGGAACGGCCGAGGTGGGAAACCTTCACTTGAATAGCCCCTTCAGATCACGGTGGTGCCCCGTCGAAGGGGCCGTCGTTCGATGTGGCGCCGGAAGAGTTCCGGGCCGGTGCGAGAGGCGGATCTGCGGTGCGACCGCGGACCTCTCACCCAGAGACGCTAGGGAGCGCAGGTGGCCAGATTGACGTGTGAAGGTGAACGGAGGGTGAACACGGGCGGCGTCTCCGGGGCAGAGTCGCACATCTCACACCACGTGCGGACGGATCCCGGCCCGGCGCGGGGGCTCCTGCCCGCGCGCCGGCGGTCCCGAGCGGCTCGCCTAGGATGGCCCCATGCAGCCAGGCAACCGTGCGCGAGCCGCGGCCCGCGCGGTGCGCAGCCGCACCCGGATCGGTGTGACGCGGGTCCGGACGGGCCTGCTCCAGAGCTTCCAGATCACGGTCGCCAGCGTCGGCGCCTACCTGATCGCGGAGCAGCTGCTGGGCCACTCCGGGCCCATCTTCGCGGCCACCGCGGCCCTCGTGGCCCTCGGCTTCGCCAAGGACGGGCTGCGCTACCGGCGGGTCCTCGAGGTCTCGATCGGTTGCACCCTCGGCATCGCCGTGGGGGACACGCTGATCCACGTCCTGGGCACGGGCGTCTGGCAGGCCGGCGTGGTCCTGATGACCTCGATCCTGCTCGCCCGCTTCCTGGACAACGGCACGCTGTTCACCACTCAGATGGGGCTGCAGTCGGTGCTCGTGGTCCTGCTGCCGCCGTCCCAGGACGGGGTCTTCGCGCGGTCCACGGACGCGGTCGTGGGCGGGCTGTGCGCCCTGGCCATGGCCTACTTCGTGCCCACGGACCCGCGGAGCCAGCCGCGCCAGGGCCTGCGGGCGCTCGTCGACGAGTTCTCCGGGGTGCTCCGGGAGGCGAGCCGGGCCATGGAGGACTACGACGCCACCGCCGCCTGGCACGCCCTCGTGCGTGCCCGGCAGACCCAGCCGCTCGTGGACTCGGTGACGTCCGGGCTGAAGTCAGCCCTCGAGATCGCCACGGCCTCGCCGCTCTACCGCGGCCGCCGCGCGGAGATCGAGGGGATCGCCCACTCCATCCGCTACCTGGACCTCGCCGTGCGCAACGCCCGGGTTCTCGCCCGCCGCCTCGCCTCCGTGCTCAACCACGTGACGCTCTCCGACGAGGCCGTGGCCGCCATGAGCGCCGCCCTCGAGGACCTCGCGGACGCCGTCGTCACCCTGGGCAACGCACTCGCGGTGGCCTCCCCCGGCTCCCGGGAGAGCTACCTGCGCCAGGCCCGCAACGAGCTGGCGAACGTGGCCGGGCGCCTGCACCCCGGGCAGATGGGGGTGCGCACCATGGAGGGCGAGACCCTGGTGCTGGACATGCGCCCGATGGTCGTGGACCTGCTGGAGGCGGCCGGGATGACGCACGACGAGGCACGGGACCAGCTTCCCCGGCTCGAGGGCTGGGACCGCGCCTGAGCGCGGCCCCGGCCGCCCCCGCAGGGCAGGCCGGTCACGGTCGGAGCTGGTCCCAGAGGGCCCGCACGCGCGCGTCGACGGCGTCGACGATCTCCCGGACCCCCTCCGGGCTCTCCCGGGAGGGGTCGGCGATGCCCCAGTCCAGGTACCGCTTGCCCGGGTACACCGGGCAGGCGTCCCCGCAGCCCATGGTGATCACGTAGTCGGCCGCCCGCACCACGTCGTCGGTCAGCGGCTTGGGGTACGCCCCGGACAGGTCGATCCCGCGCTCCGCGAGCTCCTTCACCACGAGTGGGTGGATCTCGGAGCCCGGCAGGGAGCCGGCCGAGCGGACCTCCACGCCGTCCCCGGCGTAGTGCCCCAGCAGGGCCGCGGCGATCTGGGAGCGGCCGATGTTGTGCACGCACACGAACAGCACCTGCGGGACCGGGGAGTCGATCCTGCCCTGGGACTGGGCGAGGGCCCTGAGCCGGTCGTCGGCGAAGTGCCCGGCCAGGGTGGCCAGGTGGGTGCGGAGCCGCGCGGTGCGCGAGAGCGTCGTGTAGGACTCGAACACGTAGCGCTCGACCGTCTCCGGGGAGAAGATCCCCTCGTAGCGCCCGGCCAGGTGCACGGCGGTGCGCTGGAGGACGTGGGTGTCCAGGTTCTCGGCGGGCTGGGTCATGACCGGCCGTCCTGCTGGGTGTTCTCGCCGGGCAGCAGCTCCGCGATCAGCTGCTGGATCCGGGCCCTGATCTCGTCCCGGATGGGGCGCACGGACTCCACGCCCTTCCCGGCCGGGTCGGCCAGTGCCCAGTCCTCGTACCGCTTGCCGGGGTAGAACGGGCACGCGTCCCCGCAGCCCATGGTGATGACCACGTCGGAGTCCTGCACGGCCTCGTCGGTGAGGACCTTGGGGGTCTCGGCGCTCATGTCGATGCCCTCCTCGGCCATCGCCGCCACGGCGGCCGGGTTCACGGAGTCCGCCGGCGCGGAGCCGGCCGAGCGCACCTCGATGCGCCCCCGGGAGAGGTGGGTGAGGTAGGCGGCGGCCATCTGGGAGCGTCCGGCGTTGTGCACGCACACGAACAGGACGCTGGGCTTGGTGGTCTCGGGGCTCATGGGGCGGTTGTCCGTTCTGTCGGTGGGAGGACGGGGGTCGGGTGCGTCAGGTCCGGACCGGGGCGGGGCCGGCGAGCCGGGCCAGGGCGGTCTCGCCCACGGGCTCCTCGGCCAGCAGCGGGATCACGGCGGTCCGCGGGGACCGGTCCTGGACGGCGCGGATCTGCTCGAGCTCGGCGCGGGCCCGCTCCTGCAGGAACGCGGAGCCGGGGGCGGCGGCGGCCACGGAATGGTTGACCACCCACGCCCAGGGGTGCAGGTCGGCCCGCTCCAGGTCCTCCTGCAGCCGGGTCGTCTCCAGCACGGGCGTGGTCTCCGCCAGGGTGACCAGCACCAGCTTGGTCAGCTCCGGGTCCTGCAGCCGCATCAGCGGGGTGGCGTAGGAGAACCCCTCGCCCATGTTGCGGGCGATCTCCCGGTGGTAGGAGCCGGTGGCGTCCAGCAGCAGGAGGGTGTGCCCGGTGGGGGCGGTGTCCATGACCACGAAGCGGCGGCGGGACTCGTTGACCGCCTGGGAGAACTCGTGGAAGACCGCGACCTCCTCGGTGCACGGGGACAGCAGGTCCTCGGACAGCTGCGCCCGCCCGGTCTCGTCCAGGTTCCTGCCCTTGGACGCCAGGACCCGGCCGCGGTAGGCGGCGACGGCCTGCTCGGGGTCGATCCGGGAGACGGTGAGGTGCTCGACCTCCCCGGCCAGGGTCTCGGAGAGGTGGGCCGCCGGATCGGTGGTGGTCAGGTGGACGTCGTGACCGCGGTGGGCCAGGGCCACGGCGACGGCCGCGGCGACAGTGGTCTTGCCGACCCCGCCCTTGCCCATGCACATCACCAGCCCGTGGTCCTGGGCGGCGAGCTCGTCCACCAGGCGGTCCAGTCCCGGCAGGTCGAGCTCCGCGGGCGGGGCGCACGGCGCCGGCTCCGGGGCGTCGTGGTCGAGCAGGGACCGCAGGGCGTCCAGCCCCACCATGTTCTGCGGTCGCAGGGCCACCTCGTCCCGCGGCAGGCCGGCGAGGACCGGGGGCAGCCCGGCGAGGGCGGCCTGCTCCCGGGCCCGCACCGCGACGACGAGGGGGTCCTCGCCGGCCGGCATCAGGCCGTTGAGCACGAGGTGCTGCTCGGCCATCCCGATCCGCGCGAGCTCCTTGTGCGTGCGGGCGACCTCCGCCAGGCCGGACTCCTGGGCGCGGGCCACCAGCACCAGCCGGGTCCGGGCGGGGTCGGCCAGGGCCGCCACGGCGGCGGCGTACGTGCTGCGCTGCTTCTCCAGCCCCGAGAGCGGGCCCAGGCATGAGGCGTCACCCTTGCCGGCGTCGAGGAAGGAGGTCCAGTCCCCGGGCAGCTGCAGGAGCCGGATGGTGTGGCCGGTGGGGGCGGTGTCGAACAGGACGTGGTCGTGGCGCTCGCCGATCGTGCCGTCGGCCAGGATCCCCGTGAACTCGTTGAAGGACGCGATCTCGGTGGTGCACGACCCGGAGAGCTGCTCGGTGATCGAGGCGATCTCCGCCTCGGGCAGCAGCCCGCGGACCGGGCCGACGATCTTCTCCCGGTAGGCCGCCGCGGCCTGCTCCGGGTCCATCTCCAGCGCCTCCAGGCCGGGGACCCCGGGAACCGGAGTGATCGTGCTGCCGATGCGCACCCCGAACACCTGGCCCACGTTGGAGGCCGGGTCCGTGCTCACCAGCAGCACCCTCCGGCCCGCACCGGCCAGGTGCACGGCGGCGGCGCAGGCGATCGAGGTCTTGCCCACGCCGCCCTTGCCCGTGAAGAACAGGAACCGTGGGGCGTGGTCGAGGAAGTTCATCGTGCTCGCTTTCCGCAGGAGGGCGTGGCCGGTCGTCGCGGGTTCAGCAGCAGCCGGTGGGGCCGCAGCACCCGGTGTCGTCCGGAGCGGCCGCGGCGCTCAGCCCCAGGTCCGGGCGCGGCCCGGCCGCCGGGACCGCGGCGCTCAGACCGGCCAGGGACTCCAGGCGGGACCGGTCCGGGTAGGCGCCGGTGGCCACGGTGACCCCGTCCACCAGCACCAGGGGCAGTCCGGCGGAGCCGGCCACGCGCAGGAAGTCGCTGACCACCGGCGTGCCGGCGAACGCCTGGGGGTCGTTGGCGAGGTTGTGCCGGGAGATGTCCACCCCGCGGGAGCGCAGGTGCTCGAGGTCCGCGGTGAACTCGACCAGGGCCTGGTCCACGTCGGGACCGCACACGCCGGTGCTGCAGCACAGGGCCGGTTCGAACACCTCGATCCGGGGCCCGGGGGCGGCCGTCAGCTCGTCCAGCAGCCGCCGGACCCGGGCGTCGATGTCGTCGCGGACCAGGCGCATCCGCTCCGCACCCTCGATGCCGCGGGCGGAGGGCTCGTCGGTGTGCCAGGTCTCGATCGTGCCGGTCATCCCCTCGACCGGCTCGACCCTCGCCTCATCGCCCAGCACGACCACCCGGTCGACGGAGCGCAGCAGCTCGGGGTCGATGGGCTTCGGCGTTCCGGAGGACATGTCCGCACCGACCTCGGCGACCACCTCGGCGGACAGCGCGTTGATCTTGGTGCCCGGCGTGGTGCCGGCGGAGTGGACCTCCACGGCACCTGCGGCGTGCCGGTCCATGAGGGCGGCGGCCATCTGGGACTTGCCGCCGTTCTTGGCGCACACGAACAGGACGGAGGGCGTGGTGCTGGTCATCGGGACTCCTGGGTCGGGGAGGGCGGGCAGCGGCACGGCCGGACGGGAAGGCCGGTGGCGGGGACGGTCAGCGGGTGGGGACGGTGCGGTCGCCGGGGAAGAGTGTGCGCCCGGCCCACAGGGACACGTACACGAGGCCGACCAGGACGGGGACCTCGATGAGCGGGCCAACCACGCCCGCCAGGGCCTGTCCGGAGGTGACCCCGAAGGTGCCGATGGCCACGGCGATGGCGAGCTCGAAGTTGTTGCCGGCGGCGGTGAACGCCACGGTGGTGGACTTCGCGTAGTTCAGTCCCAGCGCCCGGGAGGCCAGCAGGGCCACCCCGAACATGAGGGAGAAGTAGACGACCAGGGGCAGGGCGATCCGGGCCACGTCCCAGGGGTTCGAGGTGATGGCCTCGCCCTGCAGGGCGAAGAGCAGCACGATGGTGAACAGCAGGCCGTACAGGGCCCAGGGCCCGAGCTTGGGCAGGAACGTGCCCTCGTACCACTCCCGGCCCCTGGCCTTCTCGCCGAGGGCGCGGGTGAGGAACCCGGCCACCAGCGGGATGCCGAGGAACACCAGCACCGAGACGACGATGGACCACACGGAGAACTCCGCCGAGGTGGTGGGCAGGCCCAGCCAGGCGGGCAGGACCTGGAGGTAGAACCAGCCCAGGGCGCCGAAGGCGATGACCTGGAACACGGAGTTGATCGCCACGAGCACGGCCGCCGCCTCGCGGTCGCCGCAGGCGAGGTCGTTCCAGATCAGGACCATCGCGATGCAGCGGGCCAGGCCCACGATGATCAGCCCGGTCCGGTACTCCGGCAGATCGGGGAGGAAGATCCAGGCCAGGGCGAACATCAGGGCCGGGCCCACGATCCAGTTCAGCGCCAGGGACGCGCCCATGAGGCGCCGGTCGGCGGCGATGCGGCGGGTCTCGTCGTAGCGGACCTTGGCCAGCACCGGGTACATCATCACCAGCAGCCCGATCGCGATGGGCACGGACACCTCGCCGATCCGCACGGCCTCCAGGGCGGTGTTCAGACCGGGGACGAAGCGGCCCAGCAGGAGGCCGGCGACCATGGCGAGCAGGATCCAGACGGGCAGCCAGCGATCGAGAAAGGGCAGGTCCTTCATCACGCCCTGAGGGGCGGGGGCGGTGGTGGTGCTCATGGGCGGGCGGACCTCTTCACATCGACGGGCATCTATCCCGCACAGTACGGGTCGCATCGACAGCCGTCAATGTACGATGGGGGGATGACTCTCGCTCCGGACCTCGACAGCACGGCCGATGCCGGGACCGCCGGCCGGTGCGCCCCCGGCGCACCGGCCACGGAGTGCTGCTCGCTCTCGGGCGGGCCCATGGCCCACGACGACGCCCGGCGCGTGGCGGGCCTGCTCAAGGCCCTGGCCGACCCCACCCGGCTGCGCCTGCTCTCCCACGTGGCCGCCCAGGGCTGCGACACCGTGTGCGTGTGCAGCCTCACGGACGACCTCGGCATCAGCCAGCCCACGGTCAGCCACCACATGAAGAAGCTCGTCGAGGCCGGGCTGCTCACCCGTGAGCAGCGGGGCAAGTGGGCGCACTACTCCGTGGTGCCCGGGGCGTTCGCGGAGCTGCGCGCCTTCCTCGACCTGCGCTGAGCCGGCCGCGGCGCTTGGGCCGTCCGAGGCGGCGGCTAGCCTGGACGCCATGAGCACCCGCACCCGCCGCAACTCCCCCGCCTACCGCTGCACCGAGTGCGGCTGGAGCACCGCCAAGTGGGTGGGCCGCTGCGGGGAGTGCCAGGCGTGGGGCACGGTCGAGGAGATCGGCGAGCACAAGGCCCGCACCACGGCCGCCCGGTCGATCGCCGAGCCCGCCCGTCCCATCGCCCAGGTGGACGCCACGGTGGCGGCCTCCGCGCCCACCGGGGTGCCCGAGCTGGACCGGGTCCTCGGCGGCGGACTGGTCCCCGGCGCGGTCGTGCTGATGGCCGGCGAGCCCGGGGTCGGGAAGTCGACCCTGCTGCTCGACGTCGCCGCCCGCTTCGCGGAGGGCGCGGGCGAGGGCACCCGCGACGTCCTCTACGTCACGGGCGAGGAGTCCGCGGCGCAGGTGAAGCTGCGCGCGGACCGGATCGACGCCGTGGCGCCCACCCTGTACCTCACCGCCGAGACGGACCTGGCCACGGCGCTGGGTCACATCGAGAAGATCTCCCCCCGCCTGCTCGTGGTCGACTCCGTGCAGACGCTGGCCAGCGCCGAGGTCGAGGGCTCCGCGGGCGGGGTGACGCAGGTCCGGGAGGTCGCGGCCTCCCTGATCGCCGCGGCCAAGAAGCGGAACATGACCACGCTGCTCGTGGGGCACGTGACCAAGGACGGATCCATCGCCGGGCCGCGGCTGCTCGAGCACCTGGTGGACGTCGTGTGCCAGTTCGAGGGCGAGAAGCACTCCCGGATCCGGCTGCTGCGGGCCGTGAAGAACCGCTACGGCCCCACGGACGAGGTCGGCTGCTTCGACCTCACCGAGACCGGGATCACGAGCGTGGAGGACCCCTCGGGCCTGTTCGTCTCCCGCACGGCCCTGCCCGTCTCCGGCACGTGCCTCACGGTGACCCTGGAGGGCCGCCGGCCCCTGCTCGCCGAGGTGCAGGCGCTGCTGGACCGCTCCTCCACCGCCCAGCCCCGGCGGGCCACCGCCGGCCTGGACTCCCAGCGGGTCGCCATGCTGCTCGCCGTGCTGCAGCGGCGGGCCGGCGTGAACCTGGCCGGGCTGGACTGCTACGTCTCCACGGTCGGCGGGGTGAAGCTCACGGAGCCGTCCACCGATCTCGCCGTGGCCATGGCGCTGGCCTCGGCCGCGCAGGACCGGCCCCTGCCGCAGCGCCTGGTGTGCTTCGGGGAGGTGGGCCTGGCCGGCGAGGTGCGGCCCGTCCCGGGCATCGGGCGCCGCATCCAGGAGGTCGCCCGGCTGGGCTTCACCCACGCGGTCGTGCCCGCGAGCCCCACCGGCCCGGGCCCCGTCCCGGCGGGGTTCACCGTCCGGGAGGTGACCACCATCAGCGACGCCATGGAGCTGCTCTTCCCCCGGTCCGCCGCCGCGCCCGCCCGGAACCGGCAGACCGCCGCGGCCGTATGATGTGACCGTGGCGAAGACCCCTGAGAACGCACTGCGCAAGACGCTGGCCCGCATCGCACCCGGCACCGAACTGCGCACCGGTCTCGAGCGGATCCTGCGCGGGCGCACGGGCGGGCTGCTCGTGCTCGGCTTCGACCGCTCCGTCGAGGCCATCTGCTCCGGCGGCTTCGACATCGACACCGACTGCACCGCGCCCAGGTTGCGGGAGCTGGCCAAGATGGACGGCGCCATCATCTGCGACCGGGACGCCACCCGCATCCTCAAGGCCGGGGTGCAGCTCGTCCCCGACGCCTCGATCGGCACCACGGAGTCCGGCACCCGGCACCGCTCCGCGGAGCGCACCGCCAAGGAGACCGGGGTGCCGGTGATATCCGTGAGCCAGTCCATGAGCGTCATCACGATCTACGTGGGCGAGACCCGGTACGCCATCGAGGGCTCCCAGTCGATCATGGCCCGCGCCAACCAGGCCCTGCAGACCCTCGAGCACTACAGCCACCGGATGGAGCAGGTGCTCGGCAACCTGTCCTCGCTCGAGATCGAGGCGTCCGTGACGGTGCGGGACGTGGCCCTGACCCTCCAGCGCATGGAGATGGTCCGGCGGATCTCCTCCGAGATCGGCTGGTACGTGCTCGAGCTCGGCGTGGACGGGCGGCTCATCGCGCTGCAGCTCGAGGAGCTCACCGCGGGCACCGGCCCGGGGCCGGACGTGGTGCTGCGCGACTACCTGCCCGACGGCACCCCCGCGGAGGGCATCGAGGAGGGTCTGGGGCGGCTCGCCGAGCTCACGCCCGCGGAGCTCATCGACCTGCAGCGGATCGCGGTGTCGGTGGGTCTCGTCGAGCCGCAGGGCAGCCTCGAGACGGACCTGCACCCGCACGGCTACCGGCTGCTGGAGGGCATCAAGTCGATGCCGCGGGCGGTCGCCAACCGGCTGGTGCGCCAGTTCGACGGCCTGCAGTCGCTGATGGCCGCCAACCTGGAGGACCTCAAGGCGGTCGAGGGCATCGGCGAGCAGCGGGCCCGCACTGTGCGCGAGTCCCTCTCCCGGATGGCCGAGACCAGCCTGCTCGAACGCTTCATGTGAGCCGCGCGCGGCGCGCTCACTCCAGGACGAACGGCACGGGCTCCGCGGTGCGCTCCCCGAGGGACGTCACGAGACGGTAGTACCCGGCCTGGGCCTCGCCCCCCGCCTCCGCGCAGCCCTCGGCGGTGCGCAGGCGGTTCCACGTCAGCCGGGCGACCTCCTCCTGTCCGGGCTCGACCGTCACCTCCGCGTCCTCGGAGCCGGCCTGGCAGTGCCTGCTGTCGAAGACGGTGTCCGCCCCCGAGGTCACCTCGTAGACCATCTGGGACGTGCCCGCGTTGACGCGGCAGGGGTCCTCCCCGGTGTTCTCCAGGGTCAGCTCGAGGACCGGCTCGACGTCCTCCAGGTAGCTCTCCCGGTCCGTCGACGCCCGCACGGCGAGGTCGGGGCCGCACTCCTGGACCGGCCCCTCCGTGGCGGGCGCGGACGCGGATCCGGACGCCGACGCGCTCTCGTCCGGCCGCGGCGTGAAGTCCGCGAAGGGCTCCTCCGAAGCCGCGGCGGCCGAGGCGGTGGCGGCCTCCGGCGCCGGGACGTCGTCCGTCTCCCCGGAGCCGAGCATGCCTGCGACGGCGGAGACCAGTCCCACCGCCACGAGCACGAGCAGCACGCCCGCCGCGAGGGCAGCCACGAGCCGGCGGCGCCGGTACACCTCGGGGCTCAAGCGCCGGGATCCGGGGTCGCGGGGAGCTCGTCCGTCGTCGTCGTGACCGTTCCCCGACCGTCCGTGGGGGGTGCTCCCGGAACCCTTCTGCGCCATGCTCCCAGGCTACAGTGGACTGCGATGAGCTCCCCGCACACTGCCCCGACCGCCGCCGCGGAGCCCGCTCCGCCGGGCCTGCACCGGGCCGTGACCGACTGGTTCGACGCCGCCGCCCGGGACCTGCCGTGGCGGGACCCGTCCTGCTCCCCGTGGGGGGTCATGGTCAGCGAGTTCATGCTCCAGCAGACGCCCGTGGTGCGCGTGCTGCCCGTGTGGCGGGCGTGGATGCAGCGCTGGCCGCGGCCCGCGGACCTCGCGGCGGAGAGCACCGGGGAGGCCGTGCGCGCCTGGGGCCGGCTCGGCTATCCGCGGCGGGCCCTGCGGCTGCACGCGGCCGCCGTCGAGATCACCGAGCACCACGGGGGCCGGGTGCCGGCCGCGCACGAGCTGCTGCTGGCCCTGCCCGGGGTGGGCACCTACACGGCCGCCGCGATCGCGGTCTTCGCCTTCGGCGACCGGCAGACCGTGGTGGACACGAACATCCGCCGCGTGCACGCCCGGGTGGTCACGGGACGGGCCCTGCCCTCGCGGTCGCTGACCGCCGCGGAGCTGCGCCTCGCGGAGGAGCTGATGCCCGCCGACGACGCCCTGGCCGTGCGCTGGAACCAGGCCGTGATGGAGCTCGGCGCCCTCGTCTGCACGGCCCGCTCCCCACACTGCGAGCAGTGCCCGGTGCGGGACGCGTGCGCGTGGGTCGCCGCGGGCCGGCCCGCGCCCGTCGAGGCGCCCCGCGGCCAGACCTGGCACGGCACGGACCGCCAGGTCCGCGGGGCGATCATGGCCGTGCTGCGGGCCGGGTCCGCGCCGGTGCCGGCGCCCTCCCTCACGGGGCCAGTGGACGTCGCCACGGGCGCGGGCCTGGCGCCGGAGGCCCTGCGGGCCCTGGACGCCCTGCACGGGCTGGGCGCCTCGGAGGAGCAGCGCCGGCGCGCCCTGGACGGGCTGGTGCGGGACGGGCTGGCCGCCGCAGGACCGGCCGGGGTCAGTCTTCCGGGCTGAGCTCGAGCAGCATCCGGGTGTTGCCGAGGGTGTTGGGCTTCACCCGGGCGAGGTCCAGGTACTCGGCGACGCCCTCGTCGTGCGAGCGCAGCAGCTCGGCGAACACGTCGGGGTGCACCTGGTTCTGGTTGGGCATGACCTCGAAGCCGTGCCGGCTGAAGAAGTCGACCTCGAAGGTCAGGCAGAACACGCGCGAGACCCCCACGGCGCGGGCCCGCTCGATCAGCCCGGCCAGCAGGGTGTGCCCCACCCCGCGGCCTCGCCACTCGTCGGAGGTGGCCAGGGTGCGGACCTCGCCCAGGTCCTCCCACATCACGTGCAGGGCGCCGCAGCCGACGAGTCCGGCCTGCTCGTCGCCGACCGCCTCCACCACCAGGAACTCCTGGATGCCCTCGTAGTAGGCGACCGTGTCCTTGTTGATCAGCACCCCGGCGCGCGCCAGCGGGGCCACGAGGTCCTTGATGGCGGGGACGTCGGAGGTGCGGGCGGGTCGCAGGCGCAGGTCGGTCACGACCCCCAGTGTACGCTTGCGAACTCCGCCGGCCCGCCGGAGCCGCCCTCCGCGACCGTCCCCACTTGGGCGGACGCCGAGGGGCCCGCCGCGCGGATGCGCGACGGGCCCCTCGGTCGGTGCCGGGCCGGCTCAGCCCTCGGAGCGGTTCTCACCGTCGCCGCGGGCGACGTCGACGTCCTCGAGGCCGCCCATCGGGTCGACCATGCCGTCGCCCGTGAGATCGGACATCGGGGTGGAGGAGAAGGTCAGCTTCTCCGCGTCCCCCTCGCCCTCGGTGCCAACGAAGATCTTCTCCCCGGTGCTGATCTCTCCGAAGAGGATCTTCTCGGACAGCTGGTCCTCGATCTCCCGCTGCATGGTGCGGCGCAGCGGTCGGGCGCCCATGGACGGGTCGTAGCCCTTGCGGCTGACCCACCGCTTCGCGGCGTCGGAGAGCTCGATCGACATGCCCTGGTCGCGCAACCGCTCCTGCAGCCGGGCCACGAACAGGTCCACGATCTGCACGATCTCGTTCTCGGTGAGCTGCGGGAAGACGATGATCTCGTCCACGCGGTTGAGGAACTCGGGCCGGAAGTGCTCCTTGAGCTCGTCCTGCACCTTCGCCTGCATGCGCTCGTAGTTGGACGCGGGGTCCACGCCGGTCTGGAAGCCGACGGGGACGGCACGAGAGATGTCCTTGGTGCCCAGGTTCGTGGTCATGATGATCACGGTGTTCTTGAAGTCCACCACGCGGCCCTGCGAGTCGGTCAGGCGACCGTCCTCGAGGATCTGCAGCAGCGAGTTGAACAGGTCCTGGTGCGCCTTCTCGACCTCGTCGAAGAGCACCACCGAGAACGGCTTGCGGCGCACCTTCTCGGTGAGCTGGCCGCCCTCCTCGTAGCCCACGTAGCCCGGAGGGGCGCCGAAGAGCCGGGAGACGGTGTGCTTCTCCTGGTACTCGGACATGTCCAGGGTGATGAGGGCGTCCTCGTCCCCGAACAGGAACTCCGCGAGCGCCTTCGCGAGCTCGGTCTTGCCGACGCCCGTGGGCCCGGCGAAGATGAACGACCCGCCCGGGCGCTTGGGGTCCTTCAGGCCCGCACGGGTGCGGCGCATCGACCGGGAGAGCGCCTTGATGGCGTCGTCCTGGCCGATGATGCGCTTGTGCAGCTCGTCCTCCATGTGCAGGAGACGGCCCGTCTCCTCCTCGGTGAGCTTGTAGACGGGCACGCCGGTGGAGGCGGAGAGGACGTCGGAGATGACCTCGGGGGTCACCTCGGCGAGCTCGTCGCCGCCCTCGCGCCAGGCACGGTCCTTGTCGTCCCGCTCGGCGATGAGCTTCTGCTCCGTGTCGCGCAGCGAGGCGGCCTTCTCGTAGTCCTGGCCGTCGATCGCGGCCTCCTTGAGCCGCTTGACCTCGACGATGCGGTCGTCGAGCTCCTTGATCTCCGGCGGGGCGGTCATCCGCTTGATGCGCAAGCGCGCACCGGCCTCGTCGATCAGGTCGATCGCCTTGTCCGGCAGGAACCGGTCGGAGACGTACCGGGCGGCCAGGTGCACCGCGGCCTCGAGGGCGTCGTCCGAGATCGAGACGCGGTGGTGCGCCTCGTACTTGTCGCGCAGGCCCTTGAGGATCTCCACGGCGTGCGCCTCGGAGGGCTCGTCCACCTGGATCGGCTGGAAGCGGCGCTCGAGGGCCGCGTCCTTCTCGATGTGCTTGCGGTACTCGTCGAGGGTCGTGGCGCCGATCGTCTGCAGCTCGCCCCGGGCCAGCATGGGCTTGAGGATCGAGGCGGCGTCGATCGCGCCCTCGGCCGCGCCGGCGCCCACGAGGGTGTGGATCTCGTCGATGAACAGGATGATGTCCCCGCGGGTGCGGATCTCCTTGAGCACCTTCTTGAGCCGCTCCTCGAAGTCGCCGCGGTAGCGGGAACCCGCCACCAGGGACCCGAGGTCCAGGGTGTAGAGGTGCTTGTCCTTGAGCGTCTCCGGGACGTCGCCGCGCACGATGGCCTGGGCCAGGCCCTCGACCACCGCGGTCTTGCCCACGCCGGGCTCGCCGATCAGCACCGGGTTGTTCTTGGTGCGCCGGGAGAGGATCTGCATGACCCGCTCCATCTCGCGGAACCGTCCGATGACGGGGTCCAGCTTGCCCTCGCGGGCGGCCGCGGTGAGGTTGCGGCCGAACTGGTCCAGCACGGCCGAGCCCGCGGGCGTGCCCTCGGACTGCCCGGCCGAGCGCACGCCGGCACCCTCCTTCTCGGGGGTGCCCCCGCCCTGGTAGCCGGAGATCAGCTCCAGCACGGTGGAGCGCACCTTCTGGGGCTCCGCGCCGAGCTTGGTCAGCACCTGCGCCGCCACGCCCTCGCCCGCGCGGATGATGCCCAGCAGGATGTGCTCGGTGCCGATGTAGTTGTGTCCGAGCTGGAGGGCCTCGCGCAACGAGAGCTCGAGGACCTTCTTGGCCCGGGGGGTGAAGGGGATGTGCCCGGACGGGGCCTGCTGGCCCGGTCCGATGATGTCCTGGACCTGCTCGCGGGCGCCGGTGAGGGTGATGCCCATCGAGTCGAGCGCCTTGGCGGCCACTCCCTCGCCCTCGTGGATCAGCCCGAGCAGCAGGTGCTCGGTGCCGATGTAGTTGTGGTTGAGCATCCTGGCCTCTTCCTGGGCCAGCACCACGACCCGGCGGGCGCGGTCGGTGAAGCGTTCGAACATGGATACTCCTCAGTCGATGTCTGCACCCGATGCTACGCACCCGAGGGGGTGATCGGGGGGCTGTTCGCCACCGGCGAGAAGACCGGGGGGCCGGGGCGCGGGCCGTCCCCGGAACAGCCCGGGGGAAATGCCGGTGTTCGCGTCCGCACCGGCAAAGGCGCAGGTCATCAAAAGAATGCGGGGGCATTTCGTGCCCGGCACTCCTGGCGACCAATAGGGGCCCGGACCCGGCGGAAGGAAAAGGAAAGGAGAGACCGGCGGACCGGTCCCTCCTCTATTCCGCCGGACGCGGAACGCGCGCTCTTATTTGTGGGCGTCGTAGTACGCCTTCTGCACGTCCTGGTGAATACGGCCGCGGTCGGAGACCGGGTGGCCGTTCTCGCGGGCCCACTGCCGGATGGCGGCGGTGTCCGGGTTGGACTTCCCGGTGGGCCGGGCCTGCTTGGGCGCCTGCTTGCTCTGGGCGCGCCGGGCCTTGGCGATGAAGGGCCGCACGGCGTCGCGCAGCTTGGCGGCGTTCTCCTCGGAGAGATCGATCTCGTACTGCGCGCCGTCGAGGCCGAAGCGCACGGTCTCCTCCGCGGGCCCGCCGTCGAGGTCGTCCTCGAGAATGATCTGCACGGTCTGTGCCATAACTGGAACTCTCCTCCGCCTTTCGGCGCTCGTCTCTGCCCGGCCGCGCCGAGAGCGGCGCTTCCTGAGGCGGTGCTGATTCCCCCGTGTGATACCGGATGATCCTGATCGTGAATTCCGGAGAACTCCGACGGACCTGAACACCCGGCGTCATCGAGTTTATCCTACAATTACCGGGCGGAATTCAACAGCACGAAAAGGCGGACAAACCGGACGCCAATTCGAATTCATCCGAAAGACGGTGCGGCGGGGGCCGGGAGCTCAGCGCTCCGTCCGGCGGCCGCGGCGCGGGGAGGGACCGAACGGCAGGTCCTCGCCGTCACGTTGCTTGAGCTCCTCGTACCAGCGCTCGGCGTCCTCCTGCGAGCGGGACTCGACGGCGCGCTCCGTGCGGTCGCCGCGGAAGATCCAGCGGAGGATGAACCAGAAGATGATGCCGATGCTGATCGAGGGCAGCAGGACAGCGATGTATTCCATGGGTGCGATTCTCCTGGGGAGATCTGGGCGGAGGCTGGGGACGGCGGGGGCCGCGGCACGGCCGCGGCCCGGGCTCAGTCCTGCTCGGGTTTCATGAGGGGGAACAGGATGGTCTCCCGGATCCCCAGGTCGGTGAAGAGCATGATGAGCCGGTCCAGGCCCAGGCCCAGCCCGCCCATGGGCGGGGCGCCGTGCTCGAGGGCGCGCAGGAAGTCCTCGTCCAGCCGCATGGCCTCGTCGTCGCCGGCCGCGGCCCGGTGGGACTGCTCGGTGAGCCGCTCGCGCTGGACCACGGGGTCGATCAGCTCGGAGAACGCCGTGCCGCGCTCCATCCCCCCGATGATCAGGTCCCACGCCTCGATCAGGCCGTGCTCGGATCGGTGCTGGCGGGCGAGCGGCTGCGCCGAGGGCGGGTAGTCGCACACGAAGGTCGGCTGGACCAGGGTGGGCTCCACGATCTCGCCGAACAGCTCGAGCACGTACTTCTCCGCGTCCCACATCGGGCCGACTGGGACCTCGTGCTCCTCGGCGATCCGGTGCAGCGTCTCCACGGGGGTCTCCGGGGTGATCCGCTGCCCCACGGCCTCGGAGAGGGCGGGGTAGACGGACAGCCAGCGCCACTCCCCGCGCAGGTCGATCGTGCCCTTGTCCGTCTCGATGGTGTCGACGCCCAGGGCGTCGGCGCACGCGAGGATGATCTCCTTGATCCGCTCGGCCATCGTGAACTGGTCGGCGTAGGCCTCGTAGGCCTCCAGGGTGGTGAACTCGGGGCTGTGCGAGGAGTCGACGCCCTCGTTGCGGAAGACCCGCCCGATCTCGAAGACCCGCTCGATCCCGCCGACCACGGCGCGCTTGAGGTAGAGCTCCGTGGCGATGCGCAGGGTCATGTCCTGGTCGAACGCGTTGAGGTGCGTCTCGAACGGCCGGGCCGTGGCCCCGCCGTGCACGAGCTGCAGGATCGGCGTCTCGATCTCCACGTAGCCGCGCTCCACCAGGACGTTGCGCACCGTCTGGATGATCCGCGCCCGCTGCACGACGACGTCGCGGGCCTCGGGCCGGACGATGAGGTCGAGGTAGCGCCGGCGCACCCGGGTCTCCTCGCTGAGCTCGTTGTGCAGCGTGGGCAGGGGCCGGATCGCCTTGGACGCCATGGACCAGGCGTCGGCCATCACCGAGAGCTCGCCGCGGCGGGAGGCGATCACCTCGCCGTGCACGGCCACGAAGTCGCCGAGGTCCACGAGGGACTTCCACTCGCCCAGGGACTCCTCCCCCACCTTCGCCAGGGAGAGCATCACCTGCAGGCGGGTGCCGTCCCCCTCCTGGAGGGTGGCGAAGCACAGCTTGCCGGTGTTGCGCACGAAGACCACGCGCCCGGCCACGCCGACGAACTGCCCGGTCTCCTCGCCGGGCTCGAGGTGGCCGTGGGCCTCCCGCACCTCGGCGAGGGTGTGCGTGCGCTCCACGCCCACGGGGTAGGCCTCCCGGCCCGACTCGAGGAGCCGGGCGCGCTTGGCGAGGCGGAACTGCATCTGGTCCGAGAGCTCGGCCTGGTCGGCCTCTGCCTGGGCGGTCGGGGAGGTGTTCTGCGCGTTGGTCACAGTTGTCCAGGATAACGGGGAGGGTCAAATCCCGGCCGGGTCGTTGACAGCACGAGGTTGTCGATCAGCCGGGTGCCGCCCACGTGGGCGGCCACGAGGGCGAGGGCGCCGGGCGCCGGCTCGACCGGCGCCAGGGTGCGGGGGTCGACGACGACGAGGTAGTCGAGCCGGACCCGGTCCTCGGCGTCGATCCGCCGCCGGGCGGCCTCGAGCTCCAGCTCCCCGGCGGCGAGCGCCCGCAGGGTGCGCGGGAGCACGAGCGCGGAGCGGCGCTGCGCGGCGTCGAGGTAGCGGTTGCGGGAGGACAGGGCCAGCCCGTCGTCGTCGCGCACGATGGGCACGGGTCGGACGGTGACGGGCAGGTCGAAGTCGGCGACCATCCGGCGCACGAGGAGCAGCTGCTGGGCGTCCTTCTCCCCGAAGTACGCCCGGAACGCGGCCGGCCCGGGCGGGGCGGTGATGTTGAGGAGCTTGTTGACCACGGTCAGGGCGCCGTCGAAGTGGCCGGGGCGGCTCGCGCCGTCGAGCACGGCGCCGAGCCGGCCGGAGGTGACGCGCACGAGGGGCTCCCCGTCCGGGTACATCTCCGCCGTCGACGGGGCGAAGACCAGATCCGCGCCGAACCGGCCGAGCAGCTCGACGTCGGCCTCGAGGGTGCGCGGATAGCGCTCGAAGTCCTCGTCCGGGCCGAACTGCAGCGGGTTCACGAAGACCGAGACCGCGACCACGGTGTTCTCCTGCCGGGCGAGGCGCACCAGGTGGCCGTGCCCCTCGTGCAGGGCGCCCATGGTGGGCACGAGGCCCAGCGACGCCCGCTCCCGGGCCGCGCCGAGCCGGTCGGCCAGCGCGGCCCGGAACTCCTCGATGCCCCGGCAGACGCGGGGGACGCCGGTGGAGGCGCCGGTGGGGTCGCTCACGGGGTCTCCTTCCCGCCGGTGCTGCGGGGGCCGCCGGTGCCGTCGGTGCCTTGGGTGAGCTCGAGGGCGGCGAGCACGGCGTCGTAGCGCGGCCGGTCGAGCAGGCCGCGGTCCAGGGCGCGGCGGGCGGTGACGCGGGCCAGGTCCAGGTAGGCGAGCAGGACGTCGTCGCCCCCGTGGCCGTGGGCGTACTCGTCGAGGGCGTCCCGGTGGGCGGCCACGGTCCCGGCGTCGCCGCGGGCCACGGGTCCCGTGAGCGCCGACTCCCCCGCGGCCAGGGCGTTGTCCAGGGTCGCGCGCAGCAGGGGCCCCACCATCCGGTCGGGGCGCTCGACGCCGATGTCGCGGAGCACCTGCATGGACTGTCCGGCGACGGTCATCAGGTGGTTGGCGCCGTGGGCGAGGGCCGCGTGGTAGAGCGGGCGGTCGGCCTCCGCGACGACCACCGGCTCGGCGCCCATCTCGACCACCAGCGCCTGGGCGATGGGCAGCACCGGTCCCGGGGCCGTGATCCCGAACGAACAGTCGCTCAGCCGGGCCAGGTCCAGGCTCATGCCCGTGAAGGTCATGGCCGGGTGGATCGCGAGCGGGATCGCCCCGAGCCGGCGTGCCGGATCCAGGACGCCGGTGCCCCAGCGGCCCGCGGTGTGCACCACGAGCTGCCCGGCCTGCCACAGCCCGGCGTCGGCGAGGCCCTGCACGAGCCCGGGCAGCTCGTCGTCGGGCACGGCGAGCAGCACGAGCTCGGCGCGTTCGAGCACGGACGGGACCTCGAGGACGGGCACGCCGGGCAGGAGGGCCTCGGCCCGGTCCCGGCTGGCCTCGGAGACGGCGTTGACGCCGACGACGGCGTGGCCGGCGGCACGCAGCGCGGCGCCCAGGACGGCGCCCACCTTCCCGGCGCTGACGACCCCGACCCCGAGGCGTCCCGGGCGGTCGGACGGGTGGCTCATGGTCTCTCCTGGCGGGGGGTCTGGGGGTGGCTCGGGCCGTCGGCCAGTCTACGGGCCCCGGCCGCGTGCACCGCCTGGGCCGCGGCGAGCGCCCGGGCGTCCCCGGCGTCGAGGTGCGGGACCGCCACGCTCACGGGGCCCGGCGTGGAGTGCAGCTGGACGTCGGCGAGCCCCAGGGCCCGCTCGAGCGGGCCCTGGCTCACGGCCACCGACTGGGTCTTCTCGTGCGGTAGCACGGCGGTGCGCCGGCTCAGCCGCCCGGACCGGACCGCGAGGACGTCCTCGGTCGCGGCGAAGCCGGTCCGGCGGTGCACGAGGGGGTCGAGCCACCGGGCCCGGCGCGGAGAGGTGGTGAACCGGCCCTGCGCGCCCAGGCCGTGCAGGCCCTCCCGCAGCAGCGCGGCGAGGTCACCGTCCCGGGCGCCGGGCAGCGCGAGGTGCAGGACCTGGTGAACCTGGGGCAGGGTGCCGACGGGCAGCAGGGTCGAGCGCATGGCGTCGCCCTCCCCCGCCGCGGGCCCGTAGCCGGCCACGTTGACCCGCACCCGGTACCAGCCGAAGGGCCGCCAGAGCAGCGGCTGGTCCACGCCCACCGCCTGGATCCGCCCCGCCGGGACGGTCTGGGAGCGGACGCTGAACAGGCCGTAGCGGACGCGCATGCCCTCGGGGACGCGCAGCAGCCGGAAGTGGTAGCCCTGCTCGACCCGGCGGTAGGAGACGGCCCCGAAGCTGATCAGCCCGGGCAGCCAGGCGGCGAGCATCGCTGGGGCGGCACGGGGGTCCACCAGCAGGGCGGCCGGTGCGGCGGCCAGCAGCACGGCCAGGGCGACCGACGAGCCCGAGGCGAGCACGGAGCCGATCAGCCGCGGCACCGGCACGCCGAGCACCGGGCGCTCCTGGTCCCCGGTGACCGCCCAGGGGGCCGGTCGCCGCACGGGCGCGCCGGGCGCCGCGCCGGGCGCCGGGGCGGTGCGGTCCTGACCCGGGGCGGCCAGCCCGAGCCGGCCCAGCAGCTCCCCGCGCAGCACGCGGGCCTGGGGGTGGGTGAGGTAGGACAGGGACACCGCGGACTGCCCGGCGTCGGCCACCTCGAACTTCAGCTCCGCCAGCCCCAGCAGCCGGGGCAGGAACGGGCGGTGGATGTCGATGGCCTGCACCCGGTCCAGCCGGGCCTGACGCTCCTGCCGGAAGAGCACCCCGGAGCGGATCCGCACGTGCTCCGGGGTCACCTGGTAGCGGGTGAACCACCAGGAGACCAGCACGGCCGCGGCGAACACGAGGAGCACGACCGTCACGAGCCCGGCCAGCACCCACCAGAAGACGGCGCCCATCCGGGCCGGGTCGAAGTCCTGGGGCGGCACGGCGTCCCCGCGGCCGAGGAAGGCGTTGAGGAAGTCGTCGAGGAGGATGTTGACGAAGGCGCCCGCGATCACGACCATCGCGAGCCATCCCTTGACCACCGGGGTCAGCGGGTGGACACGGTGCCACTGCGGGGCCGCCGCGGGGGCGGGGGCAGCGCTCACAGGCCCGCCAGGAGGGCCTCGCCGCGCGCGGTGAGCCGCTCGCGCAGCCGGGACGCCTCGGCGTGCTCCACTCCGGGGATCTCGGCGTGGCTGCCCACGGCGGCGGTGTGCAGCTTCACGGTGGCCAGGCCGAAGCTGCGCTGCAGCGGGGAGACCGACACGTCCACGTACTGCATCCGGCCGTAGGGGATGACCGTGACCCGCTGGTAGAGCAGGCCGCGCCGCACGAGCAGGTCCTCGCCGCGCTCGGCGTAGCCGATCGCCCGGACCCGCCGCGGGGCCAGGAGCACGGAGAGCAGCCCGGCCGCCAGGACGGCCGCGGGCGGCAGCAGCAGCAGGCCTAGGGGGGCGCCGGACCAGACACCCGTGGCCGCCAGCACCGCCGGCCAGCCGAGGGCGGCGAGCCAGAAGAGGGTGCTGAGGAGGGTGGAGAGCACCACCACGGAGAGGTGCTTGGGCGAGACCCGGGTCCAGGCCAGTCCCTCGGGGTCGATCGCGGGGTTGCTCAGGGGCACCCGGTCACCGGGCGTCCCCGCCACGGGGCCGCCGACGGGCTCGTGGGCGGATCTCTCGGGCATAACCACCTTCTCCCTCGGGAAGCTCCTTCTGCCGCCCCCTACGGTACTCGGCGCCCTCCTCCGCGTCGGGATCGTCCGGCGGCAGCTTGCAGAAGCCCTCCACGATCCAGCCCACCACCACGAGCACGAGCCCGGCCCCGGCGTGCACCAGGCTGGCCCACAGCGGGCCCTGCTCGGAGCGCACGGACACCAGCGCGAGCTGCTCGACGGCCACGGCGGCGTGCCAGCCGGTCAGCATCGCCCCCGCCCAGGCCACCGCCTGCGCGCCGGCCGCGGTGCGGGCGGCCACGAGCGGGTCGAAGCGCTCCGGGTGCGCCCCGTCCTGGTGCCGCTTGACCCGCACGCCCAGCACCAACAGGGCCGCGGCCACGGCGGCGAGGGCCGCGAGCGAGGCCCACGGCAGGATCAGCAGCGGCCCGCCCGCGCCCGTGGACAGCCGGTTGGCGGTCCAGCCGACGGCGCCGGCGGCGGCGGCGCACATCAGCAGCGCCGGGACCGTGAGCACGTGCACGGCGGCTCCCCCTCAGTCCCCGTCCCCGCCGGGGGCGGGGTCCTCGGGCAGCAGGGGGATCGTGTCCGGCCCCAGGCCGCCGAGGTCCGCCGCCCGGCGGGCCAGCTCGGCGACGCTGCGCCCCTCGAGCGTCGCGCCGGGGTCCATGAGCGCCCAGGGCACGAGCACGAACGCGCGGGTGCCGGCGCGCAGGTGGGGCACGGTGAGGTCCGGCTCGTCCAGGCGCAGGTTGCCATAGACCACGATGTCGACGTCGAGGGTGCGCGGGCCCCAGCGCTGCGTCCGGGTCCGGTGGTGGCGCTCCTCCACCTCCTGGCACGCCCGCAGCAGCCCGAAGGGGCTCAGCTCGGTCTCCACCTCGACGACCGCGTTCAGGTAGTCCCCCTGGCCAGCCGGTCCGCCGACCGGCCGGGAGCGCACGATGGGCGAGGCGCGGACCAGCGTGATCCGTGGGTGGGCGGCCAGCTCGAGGGCGGCGCCGCGGAGGGTGGCCTCCCGGTCGCCGAGGTTGGCGCCGAGGGCGAGGACGGCCCGGGTGCCCACCTCAGCGCTCCCGGTAGATCGTGACGGAGACGTCGGAGAACGTCACCTCGATGGGCGCCTTGGGCTTGTGCACCGTGACCTCCACCGCGTCGAGCGGGAAGCGGGCGAGCAGCCGCCGGGCGACCTGGTCGGCGAGGGTCTCGAGCAGGTTGACGCTGGGACCGATGACGATGTCCCGCACCTCCTCGGCGACCTCGCCGTAGTGGGCGGTCATGGCGACGTCGTCCGAGGCCCCCGCCGCGGCCAGGTCCAGGTACATGACGAGGTCCACGAAGAAGGGCTGGCCGCTGCGCTTCTCCTGGTCGAAGACCCCGTGGTAGCCCACGGCGCCGATGCCCAGGAGGTTGATCCGGTCCCGGCGGTCGGGGGCCCGGGTGGTGGACACCGGGACGTGCTGGCGGCCCGCCCGGTCCCCGGCGCGCATCCGGGCGGCGTCCGCGTCCTCGCGCGGCATGCGGTTCACCGGTCCGCTCCGGAGGACGCCGCCGGCAGCACGCCGGCGTCGGCGGCGGGGCGCAGCAGGGGCGGCTCCACACCGCGCCAGGCGTGCGCGGCGGCCACGGCGTCGGCGCTCGGGCGCACGGCGTGGACGCGCACGCACCACGCGCCCGCGTGGGCGGACAGCGCGCTGATCGCGGCCGTCGCCGCGTCCCGCCCGGCCGCCGGGCGCGGCGCGCCGTCCTGCTCGAGCAGGGTGCCGAGGAAGCGCTTGCGGGACGCCGCCACGAGCACCTTGTGGCCGGTGGCCGTGAAGCGCGGCAGCGCCCGGAGCAGCTCCCAGTTCTGCGCCCCGCGCTTGTCGAAGCCCAGCCCGGGGTCCAGGACCAGCTTCTCGGGGGCCAGGCCGGCGGCCAGGCAGCGCTCCGTCAGCGCCTCGAGCTCTCCGAGCACCTCCCCGGCCACGTCGTCGTAGACGGCCCGGGAGTCCTGCATGTCGGGCAGGCCGCGGGCGTGCATGAGGACATAGGGGGTCTGCCGCTCGGCGACCAGGTCGATCATGTCCTGGCTCGCGCGCAGCCCCGAGACGTCGTTGACGATGTGCGCCCCGGCGTCCAGGACGGCCTCGGCGGTCCCGGCGTGGAGGGTGTCGACGCTGAGCACCGCGCCCGCGGCGGCGAGGGCCTCGACCACGGGCAGGATCCGGCGCCGCTCCTCGGCGGGGTCGATCCGCTCGGAGCCGGGCCGGGTGGACTCGCCCCCGACGTCGACGATGTCGGCGCCCTCGGCGAGCATGCGCAGCCCGTGCGCGATCGCGGCCTCGTGCCCGGCGTGCTCGCCGCCGTCGCTGAAGGAGTCGGGGGTGACGTTGAGGATGCCCATGACCAGCGTGCGCCCGGTGGGCAGGTTCTCGAAGGACCCCCAGCCGGAGGGCCGGTGCGCGGGGTCGGTGCGGAGGGGAGTCGTCATGTGCTCAGCGCCCCAGGATGAGGCTCATCGCCTCGGCGCGGGTGGCGGGCTCGCGCAGCTGTCCGCGCACGGCCGAGGTGACGGTCTTGGCGCCAGGCTTGCGCACCCCGCGCATGGACATGCACAGGTGCTCGCACTCGACCACCACGATCACCCCGGCCGGCTGGAGGTGCTCCACGATCGCCTCCACCACCTGGGTGGTCAGCCGCTCCTGGACCTGGGGCCGGCGGGCGAAGAGGTCCACGAGGCGGGCGAGCTTGCTCAGGCCGGTGACCATCCCGTCGTGGCCGGGGATGTAGCCCACGTGGGCGTGCCCGTGGAACGGGACGAGGTGGTGCTCGCAGGTCGAGTAGAAGGGGATGTCCTTGACGAGGACCATCTCTGAGTGGCCGATGTCGAAGGTCGTCCCGAGGATCTCGGCGGGGTCCTGGTGCAGGCCCGCGAACATCTCCGCGTACGCCCGCGCCACGCGCCCCGGGGTGCCCTGCAGGCCGTCCCGGTCCGGGTCCTCGCCGATCGCCAGCAGCAGCTCGCGCACGGCCGCCGCGACGCGCGGCTGGTCGACCGCCCCGGCGCCGGCCTCCAGCGCGGGGGCGGGGTCGGGGTACGGCGGGTCGAACGCCTCCGCGCGCAGGTCGTGCGCGCTCGTCTGCTTCGTGCGGGCCTCGTGGGGCAACGCGCCCTCCTTCGGGATCTGCCGGTGCGGCGGGGTCTGCCGGACGGGACGGGAGTCAGCGGACGCGACCGGCTGTCGCTCCATCCTAGGCCCGGCTCAGTCCGTGCCGGCCCCCGGGGCGCGCTCCGCGGAGGGCCCGGTGGTGCTCGAGGAGCTTGCCCCCTCCCCCGACGGCACCGAGTGCCCGCGCTCCGGGACCTCGAGGGGGTGCTCCGGCTTCGCGGCGGCCGCCTGGTCCTGCGGGGCCAGGGTCGCGGGGTCCTGGGCGTGCAGCCGCCGGGCCTCCTCGCGCTCGGCCTGCGTGACCACGGGCGGGTCCTCGGAGAGCGGCCGGGTGTCCTTGGACAGCCACACGGGCCGCAGGTCCCGCTTGCGGATGTCGTGGAAGAGGTCCGCGATCTGCGCCTCGTTGAGCGTCTCCTTCTCGAGCAGCTCGAGGGCGAGCCGGTCGAGGACGGGACGGTTGTCCATGAGGATCGCGTGCGCCTCGTCGTGGGCCTGGTCCAGCAGGGCCCGCACCTCCTCGTCGACGATCGCGGCGGTGCGCTCGGAGTACTCCCGGCCCGAGCCGGCGGCGTCCCGGCCGAGGAACGGCTCGGAGCTGTCCCCGCCCAGCTTGATCGAGCCCACGCGGGCGCTCATGCCGTACTGGGTGACCATCTTGCGGGCCGTGTCGGTGGCCTTCTGGATGTCGTTGGACGCGCCGGTGGACGGGTCCCGGAACACGATCTCCTCCGCCGCGCGCCCGCCCATGGCGTAGGCCATCTGGTCGAGCAGCTCGTTGCGGGTGGTCGAGTACTTGTCGTCCATGGGCATGACCATGGTGTAGCCCAGGGCCCGGCCGCGGGGCAGGATGGTGATCTTCGTGACCGGGTCCGTGTTGCGCAGGGCCGCGGCCACGAGCGCGTGCCCGCCCTCGTGGTAGGCGGTGACCTTGCGCTCGAGCTCCTTCATGATCCGGCTGCGCTTCTGCGGACCGGCGATGACCCGGTCGATCGCCTCGTCCACGGCGCGGTCGTCGATGAGCTGGGCGTGGGAGCGGGCCGTCAGCAGCGCGGCCTCGTTCATCACGTTGGCGAGCTCGGCGCCCGTGAAGCCGGGGGTGCGCTTGGCCACCGCGGCGAGGTCCACGTTGTCCGCGAGCGGCTTGCCCTGCGAGTGCACCCGGAGGATCTGCAGGCGGCCCTTCATGTCGGGGGCCTCCACGCCGATCTGGCGGTCGAAGCGGCCCGGGCGCAGCAGCGCCGGGTCCAGGACGTCGGGGCGGTTGGTCGCGGCGATCAGGATGACGTTGGTGGTGGCGTCGAAGCCGTCCATCTCGACGAGCAGCTGGTTGAGGGTCTGCTCGCGCTCGTCGTTGCCGCCGCCCATGCCCGCGCCGCGCTGGCGGCCCACGGCGTCGATCTCGTCCACGAAGATGATGGCCGGCGCGTTCTCCTTGGCCTGCTGGAACAGGTCGCGGACCCGGGAGGCGCCCACGCCCACGAACATCTCGACGAAGTCGGAGCCGGAGATCGAGAAGAAGGGCACACCGGCCTCGCCGGCCACCGCCCGCGCGAGCAGGGTCTTGCCGGTGCCGGGCGGGCCGTAGAGCAGCACGCCCTTGGGCACCTTCGCGCCGAGGGCGGTGAAGCGCTCCCGCTCCACCAGGAACTGCTTGATCTCGTCGAGCTCCTGCACGGCCTCGTCCGCGCCGGCGACGTCGGCGAAGGTCACCGTGGGGTTGTCCTTGTCGAACATCTTGGCCCGCGAGCGGCCGAAGCGCATGACCTGGGACCCGCCGCCCTGCATCCGGGAGAACACGAACCAGAAGATGGCGAGAATGATCAGGAACGGCAGCATGAAGCCGAGGAGGCTGGTGAACCAGTTCGACTCGACGGGCTGGTCCGTGAACCCCTGGAGGTCCGCCGCGTTCATCGCGTCGACGACCTCTTCCCCGCGCGGGGTGACGTAGTAGAACTCGACGCTGCGCCCGAGGTCCCGGCCGTCGAGGGAGAGGTCCTCCTCCAGCTGGAGCTCGACCTTCTGCTGGCCGTCGTAGATCTTCGCCTCGGCGACCTGGCCCTCGCGGAGCAGCTGCAGGCCGACGTTGGTGTCCACGCGCCCGGAGGAGCCTGTGGTGAGCGTGCCCACCAGGGGGAAGAGGATCAGAGCGGCCAGCAGGACCCAGAACCAGGGTCCTCTGAAGAAGTTGTTGGGTTTTTTCGCCGTGGCCAAGCCGCTGATCCTCCCGTGGATGGTTGTCCGGGCCCCCTCGAGCCCGGGCCCGCCCAGGGCCGGGGGTCCAGGGGACGCAGACCTACAATGTACAGCGCGGACTCGGGGTCGAGCCCCGGACGGGCCGGGAGTTCCCTGTCAGCGGACACCCGGCCCGGCAACCGCCGCGGCGCACGCCCGCCCGGGGCGCCGGCTCACTCGTAGACGTGCGGCGCCAGGGTCGCGATGCAGTCGAGGTTGCGGTACTTCTCGGCGTAGTCGAGCCCGTAGCCCACCACGAACTCGTTGGGGATGTCCCAGCCCACGTACTTGACGTCGATGGAGGTTTTCGCGGCCTCGGGCTTGCGCAGCAGGGCGCAGATCTCCACCGAGGCCGTGCCGCGGGACTCGAGGTTGGCGCGCAGCCAGGACAGGGTCAGGCCCGAGTCGATGATGTCCTCGACGATGAGCACGTCCCGCCCCGTGAGGTCCGTGTCCAGGTCCTTCAGGATGCGGACCACGCCCGAGGACTTGGTCCCCGAGCCGTAGGAGGACACGGCCATCCAGTCCATGGGGTACTGGCCCTGGAGCGCCCGGCACAGGTCGGCCATGACCATCACCGCGCCCTTGAGCACGCCCACGAGCAGGACGTCCCGGCCCCGGTAGTCGGCGTCCACGGCGGCCGCCAGCTCGGCGATCCTCGTGTCGATGTCTTCCTTGCTGTACAGGACCTCGGTGAGATCCCCCTGGACGTCCTCAGCCTTCACGGCGCTCCTCGGGTGATGCGAATGCGGGTCGGGTGGCGCTCGCGGGCCGCGGGTGGACGAGCTCCAGGTGCCCCGGGCCACGGCTGCCCGCCGTCGGGCGGCGGCGCCACACCGACACCTTACCCGCCATCTGCACGGGCCCCGCGGCCCCGTGCCCCGCGGCGAACTCGTCCAGCGCGCCGAGCCGCTCGTAGGCCGGGGTCTGCCCGCCGGCGGCGACCACTGCCGCCGACAGGGCGCGGCGGCGCAGCGCGGGGTGTGCGGCCCGCACCGTGGCGAGGTCCAGGGCCAGGGAGCCGGGCAGCTCCGGGGCGGCGGCGCGGGCGCGCTCGAGCAGCTCCCCCGCGGCGCCGTCGAGGTAGTCCGCGTCGGGGCCGAGGATCGCGGCGGACCGGGCCAGGGCACGGGCCAGGCCGGGTCCGAGCTCGTCCTCCAGCAGCGGGAGCACGCGGTGGCGGACCCGGGAGCGCATCAGGGTGGTGTCCCGGTTCGTGGGGTCGTGCCAGGGCTCGAGCTGCTCGGCGGCGCAGATTTCCAGGGTCTGCGTGCGGGAGAGGTCGAGGAACGGACGGAGGTAGGTGACGCCGTCGAGCTCGCGCACGGGGGGCATCCCGGCCAGCGAACGGGTGCCGGAGCCGCGGGCGAGGCCCAGCAGGACGGACTCCGCCTGGTCGTCCAGGGTGTGCCCGAGCAGCACGGCGTCGGCGCCCGTGCGCCCCACGACCTCCGCGATGCCCGCGTAGCGGGCGGTGCGGGCCGCCATCTCGGGACCGCCCGCGTCCCGGCGCACGGTCACGGCCGTGACGACGACGGGCGCCAGCCCGGTCTGCTCGAGCGTGCGGGCGGCGCGGGCCGCGACCGCCGCGGAGTCCTCCTGGAGGCCGTGGTCGACCACCACGGCGCCCACGCGCAGCGTGCCGCGCCGGGCGAAGTGGGCCGCGGCGGCGGCCAGCGCGAGGGAGTCGGGCCCGCCGCTGCAGGCCACCAGCACGAGCGGGGGCTCCGCGGAGGTCCGGGGGACGTGCTGCCGGACGGTGTCGAGCACACGGCGCCGCCCCGCGGCGACGTCCGGGGATAGTCGGCCGCGGCGGGCGAACTGGGTCACCGGCGGGCGTCCTCGCGGTCGCTCGCGGCCTGCTGGTTCTGCGACTCCCGCACGGCCAGGCGCACGACCTTGGCGAGGGTCGGGGCGGTCTCGCCGAGCAGGTCCAGGGCGGCCTCGAGCTCCTGTCGCGGGACCACGTGGGCGAGGGCCGCCACGGCGTTGGTCTCGCTGTGGATGCCGGCCTGGATCTGCGTGGTTGACAGCACGGGCTGCGAGGCCTCGACCGCGGCGAGGACCTCCTCGATGTCCGGGGTGCCGATGCGCTGCTCCAGCATCACCAGGCGCTCGTAGACGGCCGGGTTTCCGATCTTGATCCGGCGGCCGCTGTTGAGCTGCGACAGCATGGGGGCGGAGAGGCCGAGGACCTCGGCCAGCCGCCGCTGCGTGATGCCGTAGGCCTGGACGACCGTGCCGAAACGCTCCGATAGGGGCTGGCCGTACAGCTTGACCTGCTGTTCGATATTCTCTGTGCTCACGTAAAGATTTTGTCACACAAAGGTGATCCGGCCTACCGCGTGTCGCGCTGTGACCGAGGTCTTCGGGACGGGGCGCCCCACTCCTAATGTGTATGAATCTGCATGTCAAACGGGGGTGCGTGGTGTCTACCACATCCCGGGCGCCTCCGGGGCGGGGAGGGGCCGGCGGAGCGGTGCGCCCGGGCCCAGCACGCGCTCGATCCAGCGCTCCGGGGCGTGGATCTCGGCTTCCGTGGGCAGGTGCTCCGGGGCCTCCCAGATCCGGTTGAACGACTCCAGCCCCACGGTCCCCACCACGGTCGTGACGAACCGCTGGCCGTCGCTGTACTGGCGCATCTTCGCGTCCATCCCGAGCAGGCGCCGGACGAAGCGGTCGAGGCTGCCCTGGAGCTCGGAGCGCCGCTCGAAGCGCCGCCGGATCGTCTTCACGGAGGGCACCACGGAGGCGTCCACCCCGTCCATCACGAAGTTCGCGTGCCCTTCGAGCAGGCTCATCACGGCGGTGAGGTGGGAGAGCACCTCCCGCTCCCGCCGCCCCATGAGCAGGCCCACCACGCCGAGGGAGGCCCGGGGCTCCTCCGCCCCCGCGCCGCGCCCGGGCAGGGAGCGGACCGCCTCCGTGAGCCTCGCCCCGAGGGTCTCGGCGTGCCCCATGAGGGAGTCGGCGAGCTCGTTGATCTGCTCGATCATGTGCTCGCGCAGCCACGGGGCCGCGGCGAACTGGACGCGGTGGGTCTGCTCGTGGAGGCAGACCCACAGCCGGAAGTCCTCCGGCTCGACGTTGAGCTCCCGCTCGACCGTGAGGATATTGGGCGCGACGAGCATCAGCCGCCCGCCGGGGTGCCGTTGCGCGGCCACGGCGGAGACCAGACCGGCGTACGGGTCGTACTGGCCCAGGACCTTCGCGGAGAGGAACCCGAGCACCGCCGCCATCTCCATGGCGGTGGCCGTGCCGCCGAGGGCGGTGGCGGCCGCGCCGAACTGCTCCGGGCGGCGCCGGCGCAGGGCCTCGACCGCCGGCTCCATGAGTACCTCGAAGGCCTGGGCGTTGGCCTTCGACCACCCGGCGCGGTCCACGACCAGCACGGTGGAGTCCCGCAGGTCCCGCGCCGCCTCGAGCCCGGTGATCCGGTGGACGTGGTCCACGGACGCCTCGGCGTGGCGGCGCATGGAGGCCACGGCCGTCTGCATGGCCCGGGCGGACATCTTCGGCCCCGGCGGCGTGAGCCGGGCGGCGGCGGAGGCCGCGAGGCCCCACCGGACGATCCCGGGCGCGTCCGTCTCCGGCGGTCGTTGTGCTGCGCTCATGGCCTCATGCAACCACACGCGCCTGGGAGCACCCGGCGCGGGCCGTCACAGGAGGACCAGGGCCGCCACCGCGCGGTCCACGGCGTCCCGGGCGGCGGCGGGGTCGGCGACCTCGTTGAGCACCACGGAGAACGTCAGCAGCCGCCCCCCGTCCGTGCTGACGTGCCCGCTGAGGGCGACCACGGAGTTCAGCGTGCCCGTCTTCGCCCGCGCCAGGCCTCGCCCGGGGCGCTCGGCGTCGTCGTCGAACCGACCGGTGAGGGTCCCGCTGCCGCCGGCCACCGGGAGCGCCCGGGCGCCGGGGGTCAGCACCCCCGTGGGATCGGTGACCATGGCCCGCACGACCTGCTCGAGCGCGCGGGCGGGGATCCGGTTGCGCAGGGACATCCCGGACGCGTCGGAGATCACGGTGCCCGACGCCGGGACGCCGTGCGCCTCGAGCGCCGCGGCCGCGGCGGCACGGCCGCCGGAGATGCTCGCGGGCCGGTCCGCGGCCCGGGCCGCGAGCCGCGAGAGGACCTCGGCGAGGTGGTTGTCGGAGTCCTGCAGCATGAGCTCGGCCTGCTCGGCGAGGGTCGCGGACTCGACGGCGGCCAGCTCGGCCGCGCCCTCGGGCGCCCGGCCGGGCGCGACCCCGGGGACGGAGGGCGCCCCGCCCCCGGGGAGCCGGGCCGCGAGCTCGGCCGCGAAGACCTCGGCGACGTCCTGCGCCGCGTCCACGGGCCGCTCCGCCGACGGCCCCTCCCCCGCGGGCACGCGGTGGGACCAGAACGCCATGGGCGCGACCGGCCCGATCTGCCCCGCCGCGACGTCCCCCGCGGCCCAGTCCTCGTTGACGTCCGGTCCGGCGAACAGGCTCGCGTCCCACCGCACGGCGGTGGGCCCGGCCGCCCCGCGCTCGGCGAGCGCCTCGGCCGTCGCCTGCGCCAGGGTCCGGATCCCGGCCCGGCCCAGCACGGCGTCCGGGTCGGAGCCCCCCGGGCTCAGCAGGGTGTCCCCGCCGGCCACCAGCACCACCGTGCCCGGCTCCGGCCCCTCGACCACCGTGGTGCGCAGGCGCCGGCCGGGGTCGGCGTGGGTGAGCAGGGACAGCGCCGTGACGAGCTTCTGGTTGGAGGCCGGGACCAGGGGCGCGTCCGCGTCCCGCTCGAGCAGCGGCTCCCCGGTGAGGGCGTCGGCCACGAGGACGGAGCGCCGTCCGGCGGCGGCGCCGGCGAGCACGGGCTCCACCGCCGCGGCCACCTCGTCGGCGCCGGGCACGGGGGCGGCCGGGTCGGGGGGCACGGCCCCGGCGGGGGCGGGCGCCTCCGCTGGGAGAACGCGGGCCGCCGGGAGGTCGTCCCCGCCCAGGCCCAGCGCGGGGGCCCAGTGAGGGTGCAGCCAGCCCGCCACGCCCACGCAGCCGGCGGCGAGCAGCGCCGTCAGGGCGCGGTGACCGGGGCCCGGACGGGCCCGCGGCCGCCGTCGCCCGGCGGGGGGACCGTGGCGTCGGGGACTGCTCATGCCCCCATTGTGGCCCGACCCGCGGCGCCGCGGCGGCTCCGACGCCGGCTCCGGGGCGGCGCCGCGGCGCCCCGGGCGCGGCCCCGTGGCGGGCCGGACGGTTACCGCCGCCCGCGGGGCCGCCGCTATCGTGGGTGTCGGATCTGCCCCACCCCGCACGGGTGGTGCGGCCGCGCTCGGCCGCTGTCAGCCCTTTCCGGCCCTTCCGGGCCCATCCAGCACGAGGAGAAGCACCATGGAGTTGGACGTCACCATCGAGATCCCCCGGGGATCGCGCGTCAAGTACGAGATCGACCACGAGACCGGCCGCCTTCGCCTGGACCGCGTCCTGTTCACGTCGATGCAGTACCCCGCGCACTACGGCTACTTCGAGGACAGCCTGGGCGAGGACGGCGACCCCCTGGACGCCCTCGTGCTCCTGGACTTCGAGATCGTCCCGGGCGTGCTCGTGGAGTCGCGCCCCATCGCCGTGTTCAACATGAACGACGAGGCCGGCGGGGACGCGAAGATCCTGTGCGTGTCCACGGACAAGCGCTACGACCACATCCAGGGTCTCGACGACATCGACGAGTACAAGCTCAAGGAGATCCAGCACTTCTTCGAGCGCTACAAGGACCTCGAGCCCAACAAGTGGGTCAAGGGCGAGGGCTGGGAGGGCCGGGAGACCGCCGAGCGCCTCGTCGAGGAGGCCCGCGAGCGCTTCGAGCAGTCCCACTACGACTCGGCCGCCGAGGCCGAGGAGAAGGCCGCGTCCACCGACTGAGCGGACGGGCACGCGCGGGGGCCGGGGACCGGAGGGGTCCCCGGCCCCCGCGCGTTCCGGGCCCCGGGCCCGCCCCGGGTCGGCGCGTGACGTGCGCCCTACAGGGATTCCATGAATTTCGTTATATTGGGATCGGCCGGCTCAGCCGGCCCGACGGCCCCAGGATGCATCCCCCCATCGGCATCCGGGCCGCCGACCGGGATCGAGGTCGCCGGAGCGCACCCGCGAGGTGCCCGGTGGCGGCGGGGGTCCCCCCACCCGCGCCGCATCCCATCGACCTCTCCCGGTCCATCCCGGCGGGCCGGTCACCGGCCCCCGGGAGTCGGCCGGCAGGTCCGAGGACCTGCCGGCCGATCCCCGTCCTGCGCTGCCGGTCCCGCCCTGCTTGTGACGTCCGGTCCCTGTGGTTCGATGGACGCGGACCCGGGACGGACCCGGCGCCGTCGGAAGGATGCGCATGTTCCTGCTGGGCCCCGAGGCGGACCTCGTCTTCTCCGCGAGCGACCTGGTGCGCGCGGCCGAGTGCCCCTACGCGAGCCTGTGCGTCCTGGACGAGAAGCTGGGGCGGGCGCCCCGCCGGGCCCCGGAGCGGGACGCGATGCTCGCCCGCACGGCCGAGCTGGGCGACGCCCACGAGCACCGGGTCCTGGCCGCGCACCTGGCGGCGTTCGGCCCCTGGGACGCGGCGACCGGACGGGGCGTGCACGAGGTCGTCCCGGCCCGGCGGATGGACCGGGACGAGCTGACCGCCAAGCACGCCGAGTCCCTGGACGCCCTGCACGCGGGCGCCGACGTGGTCTTCCAGGCCTCCTTCTTCGACGGCGCCTTCCACGGCCGCGCCGACTTCCTCGTCCGCCGCCCGGACGGCGCGTACGCGGTGCACGACACCAAGCTCGCCCGGCACGCCAAGGTCACCGCCCTGCTCCAGCTCGCCGCCTACGCCGACCAGCTCGAGCGGGCCGGGGTGGACGTGGCCCCCGAGGTCACCCTGGTCCTCGGCGACCAGCGGGAGGCGGTCTTCCCCGTCTCCGAGCACCTGGCGGTCTACCGCGAGCGCCGGGAGCGGTTCGTCGCGGCCGCCGCCGCGCACCGAGCGCGGACCGGGCCCGTGGACTGGCAGGACGACGACGTCGCCCGCTGCGGCCGGTGCGAGCACTGCGCCCGGGCCGTCGCCGAGCACCGGGACCTGCTGCTGACGGCGGGGCTGTCCGTGCGGGTGCGCCGCACGCTGCGCGACCGGCACGGCGTGCGCACCGTCGACGAGCTCGCGCTGCTGGAGGACCGGCGGCTCCCCGCCGCGCTGCGGCGGCTGCGGGACCAGGCGGCCATGCAGACCGGCCGGGGCGGGGAGGACGGCTCGGTCGAGTACCGGAAGGACGGGGGGACTCGCCGGGTCGCCTACCGGGTCACCGCCACGGACCCCGTGCGGCGGCTGCCCGCCCCGGACGCCGGGGACGTGTTCTTCGACTTCGAGGGCGACCCGCTGTGGCAGGACCCGGGGGACCCGACGTCCTGGGGGCTCGAGTACCTGTTCGGCGTCGTGGAGCAGCCCCCGGAGCCCGGCGCCGCCCCCGTCCTCCGGCCGTTCTGGGCGCACTCCCGGGCTCAGGAGCGGGACGCGCTCCGGGCGTTCCTCGACTACGTGGCCGAACGGCGCCGGCGCTTCCCCGGCATGCACGTCTACCACTACGCCGACTACGAGAAGGCGGCCCTGCGCCGGCTCTCGCTCGTGCACGCGGTGGGCGAGGACGCCGTGGACGAGCTGCTGCGCGAGAACGTGCTGGTGGACCTCTACGACACCGTGCGGGGAAGCCTGCGGCTGTCGGAGAGCTCGTACTCCATCAAGAAGCTGGAGCCGCTCTACATGGGCGAGCACCTGCGCACCGGGGACGTCGTGGACGCCGGTGCGTCGGTGGTCGCCTACGCCGACTGGTGCACGGCCCGGGCGGCCGGGCGGGAGGAGGACGCGGCGCGGCTGCTGGCCGGGATAGCCGACTACAACGCCTACGACTGCCTCTCGACCCTGCGGCTGCGGGACTGGCTGCTGGGTCTCGCCGGGATCTCCCCGGACCCGGCGGACCACCCGCCGCGCCCCGCCCAGGAGCGGCTCGAGCTGCCCGAGGAGCTGCCGGACGCCGGGATGACCGGTGCCGAGCAGCGCCTGCACGAGCACCTGGACGACCCGTCCGCGCGGGACGCCCTGACCGAGGAGCAGCGCACGGCCGTCGCGATGGTCGCCTACGCCACCGGCTACCATCGGCGCGAGCGCAAGCAGTACTGGTGGTCCCACTTCGACCGCCTCGAGGGCCCCGTGGAGGACTGGGAGGACACCCGCGACGTGTTCGTGGTCCGGCGCGCGGAGGTCCTGGAGGACTGGGCGAAGGACCCGGGCAAACGCAGCAGCGCCGCACCCACCCGGCTCCTGCGCCTCGCGGGCCGGTTCGGCGAGGGCTCCACCCCTCGACCCGGCACCGCCGGGCTGTTCCTGATGTACGGGGCCCCCGTGCCCGCGCACCTGGCCGAGGACGCCGCCCCGCGCGGCAGCGGCCGCGCCGGGGACTGGACCGCCGCGCTCGAGGACGTCGAGGAGCACGAGGACGGCACGGCGGTGCTCACCGTGCGCGAACGGCTGAAGAAGCCGCGGGACGCCCCGGCCCCCGAGCCCTGGGCGGAGCTGCCGATCGCACTGGGCCCGGCCCAGCCGATCGCCACCCGCTCCCTCGAGGAGTCCCTGCAGACCCTCGCCGCGCGCACGGCCGACGCCCTGCCGGAGCTCCCGCGGCAGCCCGGCCTGGAGCTGCTGCAGCGCCGGGCGCCGCGGCCCGCGGACGGGAGCCCCCTGCCCCGCCCGTACGACGGCCCCGACGGCACGATCGACGCCGTGGTGCGGGCCCTGCGCTCGCTCGACCGCAGCTTCCTCGCCGTCCAGGGGCCCCCGGGCAGCGGCAAGACGTTCCTCGGCTCCCACGTGATCGGCCGTCTCGTGGAGGCCGGGTGGCGGATTGGCGTGGTGGCGCAGTCCCACGCCGTCGTCGAGAACCTCCTCACCGGGGTGCTCGAGAAGGGCGGGGTCGCCCCCGAGCGCGTCGGCAAGAAGCCGCCCTCGGGCCGCCCCGCGGACCGGGAGGCGCCGTGGCGCGAGGTCCCGGGGAAGGACTTCGCCGCGTTCCTGGCGGACGGCGGCGCTGTGGTGGGCGGCACCGCGTGGGACTTCTCCAACGCCAAGCACCTCGAGGACGAGGCCCTGGACCTGCTCGTGGTCGACGAGGCCGGGCAGTACTCGCTGGCCAACACCCTGGCCGTGTCCCGGGCCGCGCGGCGCCTGCTGCTGCTGGGCGACCCGCAGCAGCTGCCGCAGGTCTCGCAGGGCACCCACCCCCTGCCCGTGGACGAGTCGGCGCTGGGCTGGCTCTCCCACGGCTCGCCCACCCTGCCCGCCGAGCACGGCTACTTCCTGGACCGCACCTGGCGGATGCACCCGGCCCTGTGCGAACCGGTCTCCGAGCTCTCCTACGCCGGGCGGCTCGGGTCCGCCCCGGCCGCGGGCCGCCGAGAGCTCACCGGCGTGGCCCCGGGCCTGCGCACCTGCTACGTCGAGCACACCGGCAACCGCACGGCCTCCCCCGAGGAGGCCCGGCGCGTCGTGGAGCTGGTGCACGAGTTCGCCGGGACGCCGTGGCGCTCCGGCCCGGGGGCGCCCCCCGTGCCGCTGGCGCCCGAGGACGTGCTCGTGGTGGCCGCGTACAACGCCCAGGTCGAGCTGATCAGCCGGGAGCTCGCCGCCGCGGGCCTGCGGGACGAGGACGGCGGCGGGGTGCGGGTGGGCACCGTCGACCGGTTCCAGGGCCAGGAGGCCCCCGTCGTCATCGTGTCGATGGCCGCCTCCGCCGCCGACGGCCCCCGCGGGATGGAGTTCCTGCTCTCTCCCAACCGGCTCAACGTGGCGGTCTCCCGGGGGCAGTGGTGCGCCGTGGTGGTGCGCTCCCCCGCCCTCACGGACTACCTGCCCGCCACCCCGGAGGCGCTGCAGGTGCTCGGCCGCTTCACGCGGCTGTGCCGCCGCGGACGGCCCGCGGGACTGCCGTGAGCACCGAGCGTGTGCCCTACGTCCTGCACTTCGAGTCCAGGACGGTGGTGCTCGGTGAGCCGGCCCACCTGGAGGAGCTGGACGCCCTGCTGCGGCGCGCCGACGTCCGGACCCGCCCCACCTACTGGCACGGCATGCGCCAGGACGATCCTGGGGCGGCGCTCAACAGCGTGGGCACCGACCTCACCGCGGAGCAGTTTTGGGACCGCGTGGACGCCGGGGCGTTCGCCGCCGCCCGGTGGCCCGTGGACCTCGACGGCCCGCTCTACCTCCCGGCGCCGCCCGCGTGGCTGCAGCGGGCCCGGGCGTGGGAGTACGACCCCCTGGCGCCGGCCCTGGGCGCGGCGGCACCGGGCGGGTGGCTGCGCGCCCCGGGCTGGGCCGGGACCGAGAACAACGACGCCGGGGCGGCCGTGGGACTGCTCCAGCTGACCGACCCGGACTCCTTCTGGGTGCTCGGCTCCGACGCCGACCTGGCGGAGGTCGCCGCCACGGCCAAGGAGCTGGCCCCGTTCCGGCAGGGCTTCGACCGGCTCACCGCCTACTTCGGCCCCGACGACCGCATCGGCTGCCTGCGCCTGCCGGTGGTGTGCCGGGAGCCCCTCGAGGACGAGCTCATCGTGCAGGGGGTCGACATCGAGCCGCGGTTCTGGGAGTGAGTCCCCGCCGCGCCCCCGCTCCCCCGCGGTCCCTGTGCCCGATACTGGGACCGTGTACGTCGTGACCCTGGACCAGCGCCGCCGCGAGGCGGGCGACCTCGTGCCGGGCCTCCTGCGCCGCCTCGCGGACCTCGAGACCGTGGTGCCGTTCCAACGCGCCCGGGCGCACGCGGTGCAGGGCATCACCGCCGATCCCGGCGCCGCGGTCGCGGCCGCGCTCGCCGGTCTGCGCGGATCGGCCTGGAGCGTGGGGGTCGGGGTGGGGCCGGTCCGGCTCGAGACGGCGACCGACCCGGAGGGCCGGACGGGTCTGCGCGCCGACGGCCCCGGGACGGCGCACGCGCGCGCCGCCGCCGAGGCCGCCGCGGGCCGGGTGCCGGTGCGCGTGGTCGCCGAGGACGCGCCGGCCGCGGCGCAGGCGCAGGCCGTGCTGCGGCTGCTGGGCCGGATCGTGGCGGAGCGCAGCGACGCGGAGTGGCGCGTGGTCGACCTGCTCGTGCCGGGGGCCCGCGGCCAGCAGAAGGCCGTGGCCGCCGAGCTCGGCATCTCCCCGCAGGCGGTCTCCAAGGCCGTGGCCCGCTCCCTGTGGCAGGAGGAGCAGGACGCCCGGCCCGCGGCGGCCCGGCTGCTGGGCCTGTGCGAGCCGGCCCAGGGCGGCCCGGCCGGCGGGGCTCAGGGCTCGACGATGAACCCCTCGGAGAGCATCCACTCGTAGGCGACGTCGGCCGGGTCCCGCCCCTCGACGTCCACCTGCCGGTTGAGCTCCTGCATCACGTCGTCGGTGAGCGCCGCGGCGATCGGCTCCAGGACCTGCTCGAGCGCGGGGAACTCGTCCAGCAGCTCCGTGCTGAACACCGGGGCGGCGTTGTAGGCGGGGAAGAACTGCCGGTCGTCCTCGAGGACGGTGAGGTCGAGCGCCGGGATGCGGCCGTCCGTGGAGAAGACCTCGCCGATGTTGCACTCCCCGCTGTCCGTGGCCGAGTAGATGGCGCCGGTGTCGTAGATGCCGATGTTGCCCTCGGGCACCTCGCTGCCGCGGTCCAGGTCGTAGTGGGCCAGCAGCGGGGTGAGACCGTCGCTGCGGGAGTTGAACTCCGACTCCACGCAGAACGTCCGCTCCGCCACCGGCAGCTTCGCGATGTCGGAGACCGTCTCCAGGTCGTTGGCCTCGGCGTACTCGGAGCGCACGGCCATGGCATAGGTGTTGTTCAGGGCCGCCGGCGCGCCCCACGTCAGCCCGTTGGCGAGGTCCGCGTCGTGCACCGCCTGCCACTGCTCCTGCTGGTCCGGGATGCCGGTCTCCTCGCCCATGTACGTCAGCCACGCGGTGCCGGTGTACTCGAGGGTCAGGTCGGCGCCTCCGGACAGCATGAGCTCGCGCACCGGCTGGGACCCGGGGACGTTGGTCATGTCCTGGGTCTCGAAGCCCGCGGCCTGCACGGCCAGCACGGCAATCTTGCCGAGGACCAGCTGCTCGGTGAAGTTCTTGGACGTCACCGTCAGCTCGGTCCCCTCAGCACCCTCGACGGGCTGGATGGAGCCGGGCTCGGCGGCGGGGACGTAGGCCGTGGAGGGCTCGAGCCCACAGCCGGTCAGCAGCAGACCGGCGCAGGAGAGCAGCAGGGCGCCGGCGGTCCGTGGCGTTCTCATCGCAGTCCCTTCGGACGCGCGACGTGCTCCACGACGCGGCCTATCCAGTCGATGGTCAGCGCGAGCAGCGCCACCAGGATCGAGCCGGCGACGAGCACCCGCATGAGGTTGAGGTTGACCCCGGTGGTGATCAGCAGGCCCAGTCCCCCGCCGTTGACGAAGACGGCCAGGGTGGCGGTGCCGACCACCAGGATGAGGGCCGTGCGCACGCCGGCCAGCATGACCGGAACGGCCAGGGGCAGCTCGACGCGGAACAGGACCGAGGCGGCGCTCATCCCCATGCCGCGGCCCGCCTCCACGAGGCTGCGGTCCACGCCGTCGAGACCGACCATGGTGTTCTTGAGGACGGGCAGGATGGCGTAGACGATCAGGGCGACCACGGCCGCCCGGAAGCCGAAGCCCAGCCCGAAGGCGAACAGGACGATGAGGCCCACCGCCGGGGCGGCCTGCCCAATGTTCGCCAGCGCGATCACCGGGCCGGTGAGGAAGCGCAGCGGCCTGCGCGTCAGGAGGATGCCTACCGGGATCGCGATGAGCAGGACCACCACCGTGGCCACGAGGGTCAGCTGCAGGTGCTGCACCGTGAGGTCCCACAGCGTCCCAGGGTTCAGGGTCACCGCTTCGGTCTCCGTGAGTTCCGCCGTGGACAGCCACAGGGCCCACAGGCCCAGGGCCACGAGGATCGCCAGCGGCTGCAGGAGCAGGCCCTTCCAGGTGCGCTGGTCCGGGTCGACCGGGGCCGGGCGGGACGTCGGGGCGTCGCCGGGATGCCGCTCCGCGGCGGTGGGTCGATCGGTCTGCGTGCTCATCGGTCCCCGCCCCCCGAGCCCGCGCTCACCGCAGGCATCTCGCCGGTGTTGTGCCCCAGGGGTGCGTCCGCTGCGGCCACGGACCGCCGGGCCTCGGTGATCGCGGCCATGACGGTCTCCACGTAGATCACGCCCTCGAAGCGGTCGCGGGCCCCCACCACGAGCGCCGCCCCCGTGCTCGAGACGAGCATCGTGTCCAGGGCGTCGTTGAGGGTGGCGCCCGTGCCGACCAGCGGCAGCCGGTCGTTGCGGTCCCCGGGGACCGTGTCGAAGCGCTCCAGCTGGCGTCGGGCGGGCCACGACAGCGGGCGGCCCCGGTCGTCGACGACGACGACGTCGCGGGTGCCCGCCTCGTCGACCCGCCCGAGCACCGCCCGGACGTCCTCGCCGGGCCGGGCCGTCACCGCGGGGACGAGGTCGACCTCCCGGACCCGGGTCAGCGTGAGCTGCTTGAGGCCTGCGCCCGAGCCGATGAAGTCCTCCACGAACTCGTCCGCCGGCTCCGCCAGGATGCGCTCCGGGGCGTCGTACTGGACCACCCGGGCACCTTCGTCGAAGACGGCGATCCAGTCGCCGAGCTTGACCGCCTCGTCGAAGTCGTGGGTCACGCACACGATGGTCTTCTGCAGCTCGTGCTGGATGTTGATGAGCTCGTCCTGGAGCCGCTGCCGGGTGATGGGGTCCACGGCGCCGAACGGCTCGTCCATGAGTAGCACGGGCGGGTCCGCGGCCAGGGCGCGGGCCACGCCGATGCGCTGCTGCTGGCCGCCCGAGAGCTCCCGGGGGTACCGGTCGCGGTACACGGCGGGGTCGAGGGAGACGAGTTCGAGCAGCTCGTCCACGCGGGCGGCGATGCGCTTCTTGTCCCAGCCGAGCATCTTCGGGACCATCCCGATGTTGGTGGCCACGCTCATGTGCGGGAACAGCCCGCCGGCCTGGATGACGTAGCCGATGCCGCGGCGGAGCTCGTCCCCGTTCATCGAGGTCACGTCCTGGTCGCCGATGACGATGCGGCCCTCGGTGGGCTCGATGAGCCGGTTGATCATCTTCAGGGTGGTGGTCTTGCCGCACCCGGAGGGGCCCACGAGCATGACGATGCTGCCGGCCGGGATCTCCAGCGTCAGTTCGTCCACCGCCGCCCTACCCTGCCCGGGATACCGTTTGGACACGTTCTCCAGCAGGATGCGGGCCCCTGTCGCGGAGGTTTCGGTACGGGATGGGCGCACGGAGTCAGACACGGATACCTCGCGATGTGGTGAGTCGGCCGAGCAGCACGAGCAGCCCGTCCAGGATGAGTGCGACGACGATGACAGCCACGACGCCGGTGACGACCGACGCGAAGGAGTTCGCGCCCCCGAGCCGGGACAGGCCCGAGAAGATGAAGCCGCCCAGACCCGGGCCGAGCACGTAGGCGGCGATGGCCGCCACGCCCATCACCATCTGCGCCGACACGCGCATGCCGGCCTGGATGACCGGCCAGGCCATGGGCAGCTCGACCCTCAGGAAGGTGGCGGCGCGGCCCATGCCGAGACCGCGGGCGGCCTCGACGGTGGCCTGCGGGACCCCCGCGAGACCGACGACCGCGTTGCGCAGGACGGGCAGGACCGCGAGGAAGGTGACGACCACGACCGCGGGCGTCACCCCGAAGCCGAGCGGTGCGATGAGCAGGCCGATGAGGGCGAAGGACGGGATGGTCAGCCCCACGGCCGAGACGTTGTTGGCCACGGTCGTGAGCCGTGGCGAGCGGTAGCACAGGGCCGCGAGGGCCACCGCGAGGACCGTGGCCAGGACCAGGCACTGGACCACCAGGGAGAAGTGCTGCCAGCTGGCGAAGAGGATCTGCTCCCACCGGTCGGACACGTACTCGATCACGGCACGCCTTTCGGTCGTCGTCGATGACGTCGTCACCCGGTCTGCCGAAAAGGTTAGCACCCCATTTTCATGCAGGTGATGCAGCTCTCACGCCGGGTGTCGCTCCGGGAGCTGTTGTCCCGCGGCGCTCGCGTTGGCAGACTCGGGGCATGGCACAACCGGGGGACGCGTACGACGTCGTGGTGGTCGGCGGTGGCCCGGTCGGCGAGAACGCGGCCGACCGCGTGGTGCGGGGCGGGCTGAGCGCGGCGCTCGTCGAGGCGGAGCTCGTGGGCGGGGAGTGCTCCTACTGGGCGTGCACGCCCTCGAAGGCGCTGCTGCGCCCGGGCGCGGCCCTCGAGGCCGCCCGCGGCGTGGCCGGGGCGGCCGAGGCCGTCACCGGCCCGCCGGACGCGGTGGCGGTGCTGCGCCGCCGGGACGGGTTCGCGGCGCACTGGGACGACACCGGCCAGGCGGAGTGGCTGGCCGGGGCCGGCGTGGACCTGGTCCGGGGCCGGGGCGCGCTGGCCGGGCCCCGGCGGGTCCGAGTCACCGCCGAGGACGGCGGCGTCCGGGTGCTCGAGGCCCGGCACGCCGTGGTGCTGGCCACGGGCTCGCGGCCGGTCGTGCCCCCGGTCCCGGGTCTCGGGGACGTGCCGTTCTGGGGCACGCGGGACGCCACCGCCGCGCAGGAGGTCCCCGGATCCCTGGCGGTGCTCGGCGGGGGCGTGGCCGGCACGGAGCTCGCGCAGGCCTTCGCCCGCCTGGGCTCCCGGGTCACGGTGGTCGCCCGCAGCCGGCTGCTGAGCGCCTTCCCGTCCACCGCCGCGCGGCTGGTCGCCGAGGCCCTCGACGCCGAGGGCGTCACGGTCGTCGAGGGGCGGGCCACGGAACGGGTCCGGTCCGCCGGCGGCGGTGTCGAGCTCGTCCTCGAGGGCGGCGGGACCGTGTCTGCGGAGCGGCTGCTGGTGAGCACGGGGCGGCGGCCCGCGCTCGCGGACCTGGGCCTCGAAGAGCTCGGCCTGGACCCCTCCGCGCTGCGGGTCGACGGCTCGGGCCTCGTGGCTGGCGCGGAGGGCGGCTGGCTCTACGCCGCCGGGGACGCGGCGGGCGGGCCGCTGCTGACCCACCAGGGGAAGTACCAGGCGCGCGCCGTCGCGGACGCGATCGTGGCGCGCGCGGCCGGCCGGCTGGGGGCGTCCGCGCCCCCGTGGTCCCCGTACGCGTCCACGGCCGACAGGTGCGCCGTCCCGCAGGTGGTCTTCACCGACCCCGCGGTTGCCTCCGTGGGCCGCTCCGCCGAGCAGGCCCGCACGGACGGCCTCGAGGTGGACGTCGTGGAGCACGCCATCGACGTTGCGGGGGCGCTCCTGCACCGCGACGACTACCGGGGCTGGGCCCAGCTCGTGGTCGACCGGCGGCGCCGGACCCTCGTGGGCGCGACCTTCGCCGGCCCGGACGTGACGGAGCTGCTGCACGCGGCGACCGTCGCCGTGGTCGGCGAGGTGCCGCTGGAGCGGCTCTGGCACGCGGTGCCCGTCTTCCCCACCATCAGCGAGGTCTGGCTGCGGCTGCTCGAGGAGTACGGGCTCTGAGCCGCCGGGCTCAGAGCAGGGAGCGCAGGATCCGGGCGACGCCGTCCTCGTAGACCGTGTGCGTCACCTCGTGGCACGCGGCCGCGACCTCGTCCGGGGACTGGCCCATGGCCACGCCGCGGGCGGCCCAGTCGAGCATCTCGATGTCGTTGCGGCCGTCGCCGACGGCGACCGTGTGGGACGGGTCCACGCCGAGCCGGCGGCGGATCTGCTCCAGGGCGCTGGCCTTGGAGACGCCGTTGGCGGCGATGTCGAGCCAGGCGCTCCAGCCCACGGAGTACGTGACGCCGTGCAGCCCGGCCTCGTCGATCGCCCGGGCGAACTCCTCCGGGGTGTGCTCCGTGCTGTACACCACCATGCGCACGGCCTTCATCCGCGCCAGCTGGTGCAGGTCCACGCCGATCGCCTCGATGCCGAAGGACGCGTCCTGGAAGCGCTCCGTGGAGTAGAAGGACCCGTCCTCGGTCTCGAGGGCGAACTTCGCGGTGGGCAGGCGCTGCTCGAGGGCCTCGAGGGCCTGGCCGGGGTCGAAGGAGACGCACTCGAGCACCCGGTGGTACGCCGGCAGCTCCGGGTCCAGCTCGAGCGTCATGCCGCCGTTGGAGCACACGGCGTAGCCGCGCTCCTGGCCGATGAGCTCCACCACGGGCAAGGTCGCCCCCTTGGAGCGGCCGGTGGAGATGACCACGTGGTGGCCGGCCGCGAGCACGGCCTGGGCCGCCTCGCGCACCGGGCGGGACATGTGGCCGTCGTGGTCGACGAGCGTGCCGTCGACGTCGAGGGCCACCAGGTACTGGACGCCCGCCTCCTTCTTCCACCCGTTCGAGCGGGGAGGCTGGACCTTGAGGGGGATCCGGACGTCGGCGGCGGAGCGCGCGGGCGCGGTGGTGCCGCCGGCCGTGTCGCTGAGGTCTTCCGAGTGCTCGACCTTCAGCGGGACGGTGGAGTTGATGCCGACGAGTTCGTGCTGGTCCTCGGTGCCAGCGGTCTTTTCTTTTGTCATGCGGGACATGGTGCCACATCACACCGACAGGATGGCCGAGATGTCGATGTGAGATGAACGGGAGCCGAACGCCTCCCGGCGGCTCAGCGCCGGACGGGGATGACCTCCTGGCCGCGCAGGTAGGGCCGCAGCGCCTCGGGGACGCGCACCGACCCGTCGGCCTTCTGGTGGGTCTCGAGGATGGCGGCCAGCCAGCGGGTGGTCGCCAGCGTCCCGTTGAGGGTGGCCACCGTGCGGGTGCCGCCCTTGCGGACCTTGCCGGCGGCGTCCGTGGTCTCGGGCAGCCGCTCCCGGATGTTGAGCCGCCGCGCCTGGTAGGTGGTGCAGTTCGACGTGGAGGTCAGCTCCCGGTACTTGCCCTGGGTGGGGACCCAGGCCTCGCAGTCGAACTTGCGGGCCGCGGAGGTGCCGAGGTCCCCGGCGGCGGTGTCGATCACCCGGTAGGCGAGCTCGCACTTGGCGAGCATCTCCTCCTCCCACGCGAGCAACCGCGCGTGCTCCGCCTCCGCGTCCTCCGGGGAGCAGTAGACGAACATCTCGAGCTTGTTGAACTGGTGCACGCGGATGATGCCCCGGGTGTCCCTGCCCCCGGAGCCGGCCTCGCGGCGGTAGCAGGAGGACCAGCCGGCGTAGCGCAGCGGGCCGTCGGAGAGGTCGAGGATCTCGTCGGCGTGGTAGCCCGCCAGGGGGACCTCGGAGGTGCCCACGAGGTACAGCTCGTCCTTGCCCACGTGGTAGATCTCGTCGGAGTGGGCGACGTCGAAGCCCGTGCCGCTCATGATCTCGGGGCGCACGAGGTTCGGGGTGGTCATGGGGACGAAGCCGTTGTCCACGGCCTGGTCCTGGCCCATGAGCAGCAGGGCGGTCTCGAGCCGGGCGACGTCGCGCTTGAGGAAGTAGAACCGGGCGCCGGAGACCTTGGACCCCCGCTCCATGTCGATGCCGTCCACGAGCTCGCCGATCTCCAGGTGGTCCCTGGGCTCGACGCCCTCCGCGGCGAAGTCGCGGGGCTCCCCGACGGTCCGGAGCAGGACGAAGTCGTCCTCCCCGCCCGTGGGGACGCCGTCGAGGACGAGGTTGTCGACGACCGCGACGAGCTCGTCCTGTCCGGCACGGGCGGCCTCCGCAGCCGCCTGCGCCTCCTTGACCCGGGCGGCCAGCTCCTTGACCTCCGCGAGCAGCGCCTGCTTCTGCTCGCCCTGGGCCCGGGCCACCTGCTTGCCGAAGGCGTTCTGCTCGGCCCGCAGGGACTCGTACTCGGTGATCAGCCGGCGGCGCTCGACGTCCGCCTCCAGGATCCGGTCGATCAGGGTGTCGTCCGCCCCGCGGGCACGCTGCGAGGCGCGGAAGACGTCGGGGTTCTCACGGAGCTGGTTGATGTCGATCACCCTGACAGGGTACCCAAGTCCTCGGGACGCGACGGGGGTTAGGGTGGAGGCCCGTCGCGATCCGCCCGTCGCGATCCGCCCGGCGCCCCGGGCCCGCGGCCCCGTGCCGCGGCGCCACCGCCCACCGCACGGCGCCACCGGTCCCCGGCGCCGCAGAACCGAGGAGTCCTTCCGTGACCGCCACTCCCGTGGCCCCCAAACGGGTCGCCGTCGTCATCAACCCCATCAAGGCCGACGCGGACGTCGCCCGCGACGCCGTCATCATCGGGTGCCGCAAGGGCGGGTTCCCCGACCCCGTGTTCTACGAGACCGCGGAGGACGACCCGGGCTCCTCGATGACCCGCGAGGCGCTCGAGCAGGACGCCGACCTCGTCATCGCCGCCGGCGGCGACGGCACCGTCCGGGCCGTGGCGGAGGCGCTGGTCGGCCACGACACCCCGCTGGGCCTCATCCCGCTGGGCACCGGCAACCTCCTGGCCCGCAACCTGGGCGCCGACCTGGGCGATCCACACCGCAACGTGGACATCGCGCTCTTCGGCGCGGAGCGGGCCATCGACATGGCCACGTTCCGCGTGGAGCTCGAGGACGGGACCGTGGGGGACCACGCGTTCTGCGTCATGGGCGGGGCCGGCTTCGACGCCCAGATCATGACGGACACCCGGGACGAGCTGAAGAAGCTGGTCGGCTGGGCGGCCTACGGGGAGGCGGGGGTCCGGCACCTGATCGCGCCCCCGCGGTGGGCCCGCTTCCGGATCGACGACGGCGAGTGGCAGAGCCGCCGCGTCCGCTCCGTGATGGCCGCCAACTGCGGGATCCTCACCGCGGGCCTGATCCTGGTGCCGCAGGCGAAGATCAACGACGGCCTGCTGGACCTCGTGGTGATGTCCCCGCGCAGCACGCTGGAGTGGGCGCTGATGGCCGCCAAGGTCGTTTTCCGGCAGCGGCGCGACCTGCCCGTGATCGAGTTCTTCGCCGCGAAGAAGGTGCGCGTGGAGTTCCACGAGCCCATCGAGTCCCAGATGGACGGGGACGGCACCGGGCTGATCAACGGGTTCGAGTCCGAGATCCTCCCGGGCGCGCTCTCCGTGCGGGTGCCGCCCTCCCAGGGCGACTGACCCGCACGGGCGCCCGGGCCCCGCAGGTCAGTCGGCGGGATCAGGCCGGCGGCTCAGGCCCGCCACGAACGCGCCCACGAGGGCGAGCACGGCCAGTCCCACGGCCACGAGCGGGCCCTGCCCGCGGTCCGTGAGCGAGGCGACCGGCTCCGGGACGACCCGGGAGGCCGGCACGAGGTCGAGGGCGGCGTCGGTCCGCGGGTCCCCGACGACGGGGCTCGGGCCGATCTCGACGCGGACCACCTGACTCGGCTCGGGCGGCGCGGCCGCCGCGGCCGGCGGAGCGGCGAGCGCGCAGGCCAGGAGGGCCGGGGCGGCGGCGAGGGCGAGGCGGCGGACGGCGGGAGCAGGCATGGTGGCACCTCCGGTCGGGCTCGGTCCCGACCCGGGGGGTCGATCGACACCGGCTGAAGATCGCGGGCACGGACGCGCCCGCACTCCCCATGGTGCATGTATTCGCAATTGCTAACAAGCGGGGGTGCGGTGCGCGTCCTCGCGTTACGCGCCGTCCGGCGCGCCCTGCGCGGACGGGGTCTCCGGGGCCCGGCGGTCGCGGTCCTGCAGGGCGGCGACCCAGGCCGCCGCCTCGCGGAAGGCGTCGTCGGAGTGGTGCGGGGCCACGGTCGCCACCTTGCGGTCGGCCCGCGGATAGGAGCCGAGGAAGCGCGTGCTGGGACAGACGCGGCGCAAACCCTCGACGGCGTCCGCCACCCGGGCGTCGAGGATGTGACCGTCGACGTCCACGCTGAAGAAGTATTCCCCGAGGAAGTTGCCCGTGGGCCGCGACTCGATCCGCGAGAGGTTGACCCCCCGGGTCGCGAACTGCTCGAGGATCTCCATGAGGGCCCCGGCGCGGTCCTCCCACAGGGGGATGACGAGCGTGGTGCGGTCCGCGCCCGTGCGCGGCGGCAGGGGCGCCCCGGGCCGGGCCACGAGCACGAACCGGGTGACGGCGGCCCTGTTGTCCCCGATGTCCTCCGCCAGCACCTCGAGCTCGGGGTGCTGCTCGACGACCACGGGCGAGCAGACCGCGGCGTCGAAACCCGCCCGGGACGCCGGCTCCTCGCGCCCCGCCCCGCCGGGGACCAGCGCGAGCGCCGCGGCGGCCGTGGAGGACGCCGGGACGTAGTCCACGCCCGGCAGCCGCTCGTCCATCCAGCCCCGCACCTGGGCCCAGGCGTGGGAGTGCGTGGAGACCGTGCGGACGTCGGCGAGCGCCGTGCCCGGCGGGGCCACGAGAACGAAGCTGACGGGCACCAGCGCCTCACGGACGATGCGCAGCTCGCTGCCGGTGGCCACCGCGTCGAGGGTCGCGGTCACGCCGCCCTCCACGGAGTTCTCAATGGGCACCATGGCGGCGTCGACCTCGCCGGAGCGGACGGCCGCGAGCGCCACGGGCACGGAGGACACGGGGAGGCGCTCCGCCTCACGGGCACCCGACACGCTCAACAGCGCGGCCTCGGTGAAGGTGCCGGCGGGGCCCAGGTAGGCGTACCTCACCGGACGTTCGGGGTCTCGCCCGTCTCGGACACCATGGGCTTCTCGGCGTCCATCCACGCCCCCATGCCGCCCAGGACGTTGATGGGGTCGAAGCCGTACTGCTGGAGGTACGCCGTGGCCTTGAGGGACCGGCCGCCGGAGCGGCAGATCACGTACACATCCTCGTCCACCGGCACCTCGCCGTAGCGCTCCGGGAGCTGCCGGAGCGGGATGTGCTGGGCACCGGCGATGTGCCCGGCCTCCCACTCCTCGTCCTCGCGCACGTCCAGGACGCGTGCGCCCTCGGGGATCTCCTCCACCGAGGCGCTCGGCAGGCTGTCCAGGTTGTCCATCGTCCGGGTCCTCTCGTCGGGAACGGGCTGTTCCGGACCAGCCTAGTCCGCGGGCACGGGAGCCGGTGCGCCCGCCCCACGGGCGGCCGGGGGCTTCCAGGTGGCACACAGGGACGAAACAATCCCTGTATAAATTGTGCCCTCGCCGCCGGGAGTGCCGTGCGGCGGGTCCGATCAGGCACCTCGTCCGGGTGTCCTCGACAGAAGGAAGAACTCCCATGAGCACCAGCGAACCCCGCAGCGCGGGGCCCGACGCCCCGGACCGCGAGGACCACGGCTTCAAGAAGGTCCTCGGCCGCCTCGACGCGATCGCCCTCGGCTTCGGCGCGATGATCGGCTTCGGCTGGGTCATCCTCACCGGCGACTGGCTGGCCGAGGCCGGGACCATGGGCACCGTGCTGGCCCTCGTCACCGGCGGGCTCATCATGGCCGTCGTCGGACTCGTCTACGGCGAGCTCGTCGCCGCCATGCCGTACGCGGGCGGGGAGCACAACTACCTCCTGCGCGGCATGGGCGCCCGGTGGGCCTTCGTCGGGTCCTGGGCCATCACCGGCGGCTACATCACCATCGTGGCCTTCGAGGCCGTGGCGGTCCCCCGCACCCTGCAGTACATCTTCCCGGGCCTGAGCCAGATCCCGCTGTGGACCGTGGCCGGCTTCGAGGTGAACCTGACCTGGGCGCTGGTGGGGTCGCTGACCGCCGTCATCATCACCGCGATCAACATCCGCGGTGTGAAGCACGCCTCCATGGTGCAGATCTTCGTGATCCTCTTCCTGCTGATCGTGGGACTCATGATGATCTTCGGGGCGTTCACCCGCGGCTCGGTCGACACCATGGAGCCGTTCTTCACGAGCGGCACGGCCGGCTTCTTCCTCGTGCTCGTCACCGTCCCGTTCCTGTTCGTCGGCTTCGACGTCATCCCCCAGGTCTCCGAGGAGATGCACCTGCCGGCCAAGCAGCTGGGCGGGACCATCATCGTCTCCGTCCTGCTCGCCGCGGCCTGGTACGTCATGGTCGTGCTCACCACGTCCTCGGCGATGTCCGGCGCGGACATCGCCGGCGCGGACATCGCGGTCGCGGACGCCATGGGGGCCATGTTCTCCAGCACGACCGTGGCCAACCTGCTCATCGCCGGAGGCATCGCCGGCATCCTGACGTCCTGGAACTCGCTCCTCATGGGGGCGTCCCGCCTGCTCTGGGCGCTCGGCAACTCGCGGATGGTCCCGCAGTGGTTCGGCCGGCTGCACCCCAAGTACAGGACGCCGTCCAACGCCCTGCTCTTCGTGGGCGCCCTCTCCGTCGTGGCGCCGTTCTTCGGCGCGGAGATGCTGGGCTGGCTCGTGGACTCCGGCTCCCCGTCCATCGTGATCGCCTACGCCCTGGTCTCCGTGGTCTTCGTGATCCTGCGCCGGAGCGAGCCCGGCATGGAACGTCCCTTCCGGATCGGCGGCCACGGCCACGGCGGAACGGCGATCGGCGTGCTCTCGGTCGTACTGTGCCTCGCCCTGATCAGCCTGTACCTGCCCGGGATGCCCGCCTTCCTCAGCGCCCCCGCCTGGACGATCTTCGGGCTGTGGTGGCTGCTCGGGCTCGTGTTCCTGCTGCGCATCCCCACCGGGATCCGGCCGGGCCCCGACGCAGAGCACCGGCTCGTCGCCGAGGTCGAGCGCCGCAGGCCGCGGAGCTGAGACGGCCGCCGCGCCGAGAACCGCCGCTCCAGGCGGTCCCCGGCACGCCGAGAAGGACAGCGAGGACTGCGGAAGAGGAGGATTGCCCATGGTCACGGTCGCCCAGGTGCTCGGCCTGCCCGGGCTCGGGCTGGAGCCCGTCGTCGAGGCGGCCACCGACCTGCCGGTGAGCTGGGTGGTGACCAGCGAGCTCGCCGACCCCACCCCGTACCTCGAGGGCGGGGAGGTCCTCCTGCTGACGGGCCTCCACACCTCCGCCCGGGCGCACTCCTGGACAGAGTACGTCCGCCGGCTCACGGACCGGGGCGTGGTGGCGCTGGGCCTGGGCGTGGGCGGACAGCTGTCCTACCTCCGCGTGCCCGACGCGCTCGCCGCGGCGTGCCGGGACGCCGGGCTGACCCTGTTCCGGGTCCCCGAGCGCACCCCCTTCCTGGGCATCATCCGCGCCGCGGCCGAGATGCGCGCGGCGGAGGCGCGCACCGCCCTCGAGGCGATGCTCTCCGAGCAGCGGCGCCTGACCCGGGCCGCGGTGGGGCGGAACGGCCCGGCCCGGGTGGTCCGCACGCTGGTGTCGGTGCTCGGCGGCGGGTGGGCGGGCGTCTGCGCGGCGGACGCCCGGATCGTGGAGCGCTCCGGCCCCGGGCTGCCCGAGCTGCCCGCGGGCCGGACGCTCCCCGAGCTCCTCGACCGGCTGCGCCCGGCCGGGCTGCGCGGGTCCCTGAGCGAGTCCGGCCCGGCCGGCGCGGTGGTCGTCCACCCCCTCGGGGTGGACGGCGCCCCCCAGAGCTACCTCGTGGTGGCCCTGCCCGGCCCGGTCGATCCCGTCCGGACCGGCGTGATCGCCACCGCCGTGGCCCTGCTCTCGCTGCACGCCGAGCGCGCGGCGGAGCAGACGCTGTTCCGCCGCAGGGTCCGCGCGGGGGCCCTCGCCCTCCTGCTCAACGGCGAGGTGCGCTCGGCGGACGCCCTGCTGGGGGTGGCGGACGACACGACGTGGTCGACGGCGCCCCGGGTGCGGGTGGCCCGCCTGCGCGGCGGCGCCGAGGAGCTGCGGGACGGCGTCCGACGCCTCGAGGCGCAGGCCGCCCACGGCGCGAGACCGGTGCTCGTCGGGGCGCCGGCCACGGAGCCCGACGGCGATCAGACCGCCGCGGTGCTGCTGGAGGACCTCCCGGAGCGGCTCGCCGAGGTGCGTGCCGCCGCCGAGGCCTCCGGGCTTCGAGCCGGCATCGGCGGCCCGGCGGCCGTGCACGAGACGGACGCGAGCGACCGGGAGGCCCGCGAGGCGCTGGAGCGCACCACGGACCGTCAGCGCGTCGGCACGTGGGACGACCTCGTGGCGGGCGGCGTCGCCGGCCTCCTCCCGCCCGAGACCGCCCGCGCCTGGGCGCGGCAGCTGCTGCGCCCCGTCGACGGGGCCGGGCGGCTGCCCCTGCTGCGCATGTTCCTCGCCCACAACGGCAACCGGAGCGGGACGGCCGAGGCCCTGGGGATCCACCGCAACACCCTGCAGCAGCGGCTGCAGGAAATCGAGGAGGTGCTCGGCCGGTCCGTGGACGACCCGCAGCTGCGCGCGGAGCTGTGGATCGCCCTGCGGCTGTCCGACCGGCCCGACCTAGCGACGCCGTAGACCGTCGTCGTTCCTCTGTGCACTGTGCACGACGACGTCACGAAGATTCAGCATCCTGCTGGGTCGCCCCGGCGCTAACCTGGAGCAGTCGGGGGACCGTGGCGGCCCCTCGGCGCCGGCTCCGCTCCGGCTCGTCGTCACCCGGTGACGACGTCCCCGCGGGGGAGCCCGTCCGGAGTCCTACGATGGACGGGCGGGCCCAGTGCTGTCGCCCGCCCGTCCGACGAACCCCCTGACGCAGCGCAGCGCCACCGGTGCCCGGTGGCCCGGCGC
>NZ_JAVKPV010000099.1:0-500 GCF_040981075.1 Kocuria sp. CPCC 205263
TCATGGTGTACCTGTCGGTGAGGGCTCGGGCTCGGGCGGGGTCATGGGCTCTCATGCGGTGTCGCGGGCGTTGAGTTCTGAATGCAGGTCCTGGCAGCGGTCCATGGTGGAGAAGTGGGGTCCGGCGGGGTCGGTGCGGTAGTCGTGGTCGAGCTGGCGGGTGATCCTCGAGTGCAGGATCTGCAGGTCCGCCATGCCCAGCCCGGACAGGTCCTCGGGGAAGTCCTGCTCCGGGCTCAGCCGGCTGCCCGGTGTCCTGGTGGGGGCGGGGGTCATGGGGCCGGTCAGGGCCGGGGCCACCAGGGTGTGGGCGCCCTGCTCGTGGGGGGTGGAGTGCTGGTGGTGTCCGGTGTGGTCAGCGGCGGTGGTGGTCATGAGAGCTCCTGTGGGCCGAGGTCGGGCATCGAGGTGTCCGGGGTGCTGGGTGTCGTGGGGTGGAGCTGGGCGGCGAGGCCGCCCAGCAGGATGGTGATGCCCTGGTCGAGTTCGGCGGCCCCGTC